>JBEQAD010000170.1:0-7036 GCA_041640515.1 Saprospiraceae bacterium
AACTGGGCGGAGATATCGTCTTAGGCGAAGAGCTCCTGCGCACCGCCTACGAGAATGCCGGCCTGCCCTACCAAGGCCAGCAAATAGTAGTGCCAAAGGGCGCCTATGCGGTCAAAGTGGAAGAGGTAAGCGGCAACGGCACGGCTAATAGGGAGATTAAAATTACCATTACTATTGGAAAGGTAACCGTCATTATCACCATTAGGTTTTAAACAAGCCTCCTTCTCGCAGCACAAACGCTGCTGAAAGGTACACACCCGAGATATCAAACTTTCTTTTCGACAGCCTTCACCCTTTGGGTTGAGGGCTGTTTTTTTAATAAGGCACCCGCCTCGCTTATCTTTATCTATATCTGACTATCAAAGATTTATCATCTAAAAACAACCCGCCAACGATCAAAAACCCATACTCATGAGCTCCTAAGGGTAACAACGCCAACCCACAGCGGATTTTAGGGTGTACTTAACCACAAACACTCAACATTCACTCTCTAAAAACCCGGTTCAAACACGAAAACTCGAGTAATTTGGAGCATTGCACTCCTGGCCATTCTTAACCATTCCGTTTAGCGGTTGTAAGAAAGAAAACCTCAAACCAACACCTGATTCTCCGTAAGCCTTGGTATATTGGATAGCTTAAAAACTTTCGGACATGCAAAAAGGCCTATTTTTTCTGCATCCAACGGGACTTCCCTTTGCCCCTCCCTATGGACACATATAAGGCCGTACCTGTGGCTAAGCAAGATGGCTCTATTGTAGTTACAGGAGAGATGAATACGGATAACCTCAGCCCAGAAGCCCGCGCTACTCTATTTGAACGCGGCGTATTGGAGCTCACCGAAGATGCTGTCCTGGGCGAGACCTTCTGCGCTCAGCTTATGAAAACAGTGGGCTGCCTTACAATGGCCAGCAGTTGGTTATTAAGAAGGGCAGCTATAGCATCAATACGAAAGGGGATCCTGGAAAAAAGACCTAAAATAACTATTACCATCATCATAAAGAAGGACGGTATTACCATCATCATTAAAGTGGTAACATCCCAAAATACCTGAGGGGGCTTTTAGACAGTCTCTACCGGCAGGGTAGGGGCTGTTTTTTTATTTTCATTTCAAGGTAGTCCTTCGATGGCCTGTACTAGATACTTGTTTTTTCGGCCGTTTTCTACTAAAAGATAGCGACCGTGCAGTAGATGGTCGGGCGTGACCTTTGTTTCGAAAGAGCTAACCTTCACTTTGTTGATGCTGATGGCATTGTTCTGGATGGCACGCTTGGCCTCTCCGCGGCTGGCTGCGATGCCGGTATGCTCGCTCAAGAAGTCGAGAATGTTGCAATGCTGGTGAATGACGGTGGCATGCACACGAGGAGATGGTATTTCTTCTGCGACTTGGGCGAGGGTTTTCTCCGAAAGGCCGTGCAAAGTGTCTGGGCCGGCCTTGGGGTCGAAGAGCAAGGCCGATACCGCTTGGACGGCAGCGTACTCTTCGGGGCCGTGTAGGCGTACGGTGAGCTCCTCTGCCAGTGCGCGTTTGGCCTGAAGAGGGTTGGTTTCCAGGGCCTCCACTTCTTCTCGGCTTTTGAGCGAGAAGTAGCGCAACAATTTGGGCACGTCGCGGTCGTCGGCATTTATCCAGAACTGATAGAAGCGGTATGGGCTGGTCAGCTCCGGGTCGAGCCAGATGTTGCCGGTGCTGCTCTTGCCAAATTTGGTGCCATCGGCTTTGGTTAGCAGCGGAGTTACGACTGCGTACAGGCGCTGACCATCTATCCTGCGGGCCAACTCGATGCCCGTGGTGATGTTGCCGTACTGGTCGCTCCCCCCCAGTTGCAGGGAGATGCCGTGGTGTCGATGTAGGAGGACGAAGTCGTAGCCTTGAAGCAACTGATAGCTAAACTCGGTGAACGATATGCCCGACTCCAAACGGCGCTGGACGCTTTCTTTAGCTATCATGTAGTTGATGGTCACGTGCTTGCCCACGTCGCGTAGGAAGTCCAGCACGTTCATGCCAGCGTAGAAGTCGTAGTTGTCCAGCAGCAGAGCGCGGTTGGGTGCCTGTTCGGAGAAGTTGAGCAGGCGCTGCATCTGGGCCTTTTGATGGGCCATGTTGCGCGCCAGTTCTTCGACACTTTTCAAGTCGCGCTCCGTATCGCGGCCGCTGGGGTCGCCGATGCGTCCGGTGGCACCTCCCATGAGCACGACGGGCTGATGACCCGCGCGCTGAAACAACACGAGCAGCATAATCTGCACATAGTTGCCGATGGTCAGGGAAGGTGCCGTAGGGTCAAAGCCGATATAGCCGCGCACTTGGCCGGAGCGCAGATGCTCTTCTGTGCCGGGGGTGATCTCGTGGATAAGTCCTCGCCAGCGAAGCTCAGAGATGAAGTCCATAGCAGCGGCAAAGGTAGGGCATGGCGTTAATGCATTTTCAAAGACGCCTTGAACCGCCCATACAAAGGCGAAGCGGGGTGCCGACTGTTGTCAGTGCCCCGCTTCGCGCTGTTATCGAACCGTGTCCCACTGGATAGGATTATTGCCCCTCTTCCTTCACTTCTTCTTCTATGGTAATGCTCTTCGGACCGGCGATAATCTTGAACTCCGTGCGACGGTTGAAGCGATGCTCCTCATCGGTGCACTTAACGCCGTTTTTGCAGTGGTTCAGGATGAACTTTTCGCCATATCCGACAGCGATGATGCGCTCTTCAGCGATGCCGCGGGCAATCATCCAGGTTTTGGCACTATCGGCGCGGCGCTGCGAGAGGCGCTCGTTGTAGTCGTCGCTACCCTGTGCGTCAGTGTGCGAGGAAAGTTCAATCTTCATGTCGGGATATCGGTTCATGAGATCGACCAGGAACTGCAGGTCTTTTTCCGCATCGGGCAGGATATCCGCCTTGTCGAAGTCGTAGTAGATGTTGTTGAGGCGGATAGGTTCATCGCGCTTGACGACGCGCGACTTGGGTGGTTGTTTAGCGCGCAACACTAGCCTTTTTTCCACTTTGGTAGTTTTCTTAATGCCGGTAGTATTAAAGCGCACGGTATCGGGCAGAAAGCCCTCTCTTTCAGCAATGACGACATAGGAGCGGTCGGGCGAGAGCGTAAAGTTGAAATCGTTGCCCGCTGGGTTGGTCTTGGCGTCGAGGTTGAGTGGGCTGGCCTCGGTCATGTCAATGACCTGCACCGTGCAGCCCTCGAGCGGCGGGTTAGCTTTCTCGTCTTTTTTGCGCAGGCGGAACGTGGTGGCTAGCAGTTCCACCTTGATACGCTCCTGCTCCCAGTAGTAGATGTCGTCGCAGCAGGTTTTACTTTTGAGGTTGTTCACCCCTGGGCGATTGCTCACCAGGAAGCCCGAATAGCCATCGGGATGGCGGGTGTAAAAGAGGTCATCCAAGCTGGTATTGATACCCATGGGTAGCGGCTCGGGGGTGCTCCATTTGGCGCCATCCCACTCGCTGACGAAGACGTCTAAGCCGCCCAGCGAGGGGTGGCCATTGCTGCTGAAGTACAGCTTGCCGTCCTGATAGAAGGGCGAGGCTTCTTCACCGGGGGTGTTGATGACTGGGCCAAGGTTGACCGGCAAGCCAAATACGCCATCGCGCTTTTTGGGTGCGTAATAGATGTCGAAGCCGCCCTGGCCTCCAGGCATATCAGCGACAAAGAAGAGTACCTTTTCGCCATAGAGTTCGCCTTCGCAGGGGTGGCGTGCGATGTAGTCGCCATTGACACCCGCCACTTCATTTGCAGCACCCCACCCCTCGTCGCCTTTGAGGGCATAATAGATCTTGCTTGTGCGCACGTAGTTGCCTCCCAGTTCTTGGCGTGTGAAGTACATGGTCTTGCCGTCGGGAGCGATGCTAACGTTGCCCTGGTGCCACCCTTCACGGTTGATGTTGGGGCCCAGCACCACAGGAGTAGTAAACTCGCCGCCCTCCTGGGTAGGAGGCTTGGTGGTATAAATTTTGGCATACCAGTCGCCTTCTTTTCCATCAATGACAATGACGTCCTTACTGGCCAAAGAGGAAAAATACAGCTCGCCACCGCTATACCACGGCGAGGCCTCTGTTTGAGGGCTGTTTGCTTTTTTGCCAATGTTGGTGACTTTAAGCGTTTCGGGTTGTTTGGCTTTTCGACCCAGTTTGCAACCGGCCATCTCGAGCTTACTGCGCGCCACCAAAGCCGAGTCGAGGCCGTCAGCAATGACTTGGCCAAACATATCCTCTGCATCAGCATATTTACCATTGTACTTGAGCGTCAGGGCGTAGAGGAATTTTAAGTCAGGGTACATGTTGCGGCGGTCGCGCAGAACGATCTTGCTGAGCAAGCGCTCTGCGCGCTGATAATCGCGCAGCTCGAAGTGAAGACGGGCGATGGCATGGTTAGCCAGCGGGTCCTTAGTTTCCTGATAAATATTCTCGTAGTATTCCAGGGCGGCGTAAGGGTTGCCCTCTTCTTCGGCCTGTTTGGCCGCCTTAAGCATAGCCTCGGGAGTGGCCCGGTTGAGTGGTTGTGCCGCAAGATGGGCAGCCCACAGCAGCAAACCAAACGAAACAACAGATTTAAACATAGTGCGGCAACGGTTTAGGAGATTGAGGGAGAAAATATTGTCCTCTTTCGGTTCATAGACGCGGGCAGAGCACTTTGGGTTTCACTACCGCTGGCTTGTAGATCTTGATAATGTAGTTAGCCGCAATTTCAAAACCGCCGCGGTAATTGCTCACAATGGTCAGGTCAGAGATGTTCACGTCGTAGGCCGCGCCGATGGTGAGGTCTTTGACCTTGGCGCCCACCAACAAGTTGATGGCATCACCTAAACGATACCCCAGACCCGCACGCAGTGTGACGTCTTTTTCTTTGTTCAACAGGTAACCCGCCAAGCCTTGCACCACGATTTCGTCGTTGCCCTCCATAGTCTGGAACAGGAACGTTGGGCTAAACGAAGTGCGCTCGCCAAAGGCCATATTAAACTGGCCATGCGTGACGTAGCGCCTCGGCAGTCGCGCAAAGCCCTGTTGTGGCCCAGGCCCAGGGCCGGCACCACCGCCTATAAGGCTGTAATTGGGTCGGGTAAAGTGATAAATGGAGAAGCCCACGTGAAAGTCCATGGTCTTGTTGAGTTTGGAGAAGAAGACAGCGCCTAAGTCAATGTCGTTGTAGTTGGCGCTACCTAATACGCGGCCGTTATCTGTGCTCAGGGCAGGTACGTACTCGCCTTGGTTATTAAAGCCATCGCTAAACTGCAGGCGGTTGATGTCAATGCGGCGTTGCTCACCGCCGTAGTGGCCACCTATCGAGAGAACGGTGTTGCCCTTCTTGCCGAAAGCAAAGTGATAAGTAGCCCCGAACTTGAAGGCGCCATGGGTCAGGCCAGCCGAGCCCACGCGGTCCTGATATAGCATTAGCCCTACGCCTACCCAGTCCTGGCGGCGGAATCCGCGAATGATAGGAGCGTCCACCCAAGCCGAAGGCGTGCTATAAGGATTATTAATCACGCTAGACCACTGACTGCGGTAGATGCCACCAATGCGCGCAGTGCCTTCGAAGCGACCCGAGTTAGCCGGATTAAGGGTCATCGGCGACAGGTTGTACTGCGTGAAGTGAATATCTTGCGCCACCGAGAAGCCTCCACTCAGGAGCAGCGCAGCAAGCAAAAGGAGTTGTTGTCGGCGCATAGTAGTTGACGTAGGGTAAAAATACGGTATTGAGATGGTCGAGTATGGGTGCAAATGTAGTAGGAGCGCCTCAGGGTTGGGTTTGCCTGAATGAAAGTTTTTTGTCGTCCAGGGTGAAGAGGAAGCCTTTTTCAACTCGTTGCCTCGCGATATCGATGGTTTACAGCAGCGGCAATGTCTGACGCCTCTAAGCCGCGCATGCAGCGGAAGTGCCCTTTGGGGCAGCGCTCATAGCCAATCTTAGAGCACGGACGGCAGGACAACCCCTCCACTTCAAGGATAGTATCGAGATGGAGGCCATCTGGGTAAAACGGATACATGCCAAAGCGCGGCACTGTGTTGCCCCATAGCGATACGATGGGCCGCCGGAAAGCCGCAGCAATATGCATCAGGCCCGTGTCGTGGGTGAGCACTACCGCTGCTTGGCGGACCACAGAAGCGCTCTGGTGCAAGGTCAACCTACCGCACGCATCAAACACTTTAGAGCCGCCCTGGCGA
The DNA here is from genome assembly GCA_041640515.1 of Saprospiraceae bacterium. GTDB lineage: Bacteria > Bacteroidota > Bacteroidia > Chitinophagales > Saprospiraceae > M3007. The sequence continues at coordinate 6,159 of JBEQAD010000170.1, forward strand.
GCGACCCACGCACCACGCTCCGCATCGTCCTTGCCACCAAGCAGCACCACTGGCAGGTCTAAGTGTTGGCATACCTCAGCCATCTTCTCCGGAGGCAAGCGCTTGGTCGCGTGATGAGCACCAATGGCAAAGGCCACATAAGGCGCCGATGGCCCTTCCCAAGCAGCCAGATTAACTTCCTCCTGAGGCGGAATAAAGTAGTCCAGCCCTTGACCATCGTAATGCACCCCTAAATGCCGTGCCGTTTCCATGTAGCGGTGTACCAAATGACGCTCGGGCATCACGTCCACGCCTAAGTTCACCAACAGCCATTTTTCCAGATTGGCTTTGTAAAAAGAACGCGTCGGCCGCCTCAGCACCCACTTCACCCACCCGCTGCGCAGGTTGTGGTGTAGATCGAGTACCCAATCGTAGTGCTGGCGCCGCAAGACGGCCAGCATCCTGGCCGGAGAGTCTCCCCACGCCCAAACTCGATCCACGTTCGGATTGGGCCGCATTAAGCCAACAAAACTTTTTTTGGTTAAGAAATGTACTTCTGCTCCTACTTGCTGCTTGAGACAGCGCGCTACCGGTGAAGTGAGCACGATGTCGCCAATAGAACTAAAGCGAATGAGCAGAACTTTCATGTCGGAGCAAGGCTTCAGGTAATTCGCTGCAAGCTCAGGCCCTTAACTGGGCGCAACACCAGAGGCGCTTTTTCAATGACAACGGAGTCGCTGTCAAGGCCAAACCAATTCTGCGGCGATGCCGTAATGCTCTTGACACCTAGGTAAATGCTCATGATAATTTGCTCTAGCACAGGTAAGTCGTTTTCGTGCGAGAGAAACTCCTGGATAATGACGAAGCGGACATCACCAATGGGCAGGTCGGTAGGGCTA
>JBEQAD010000171.1:0-5000 GCA_041640515.1 Saprospiraceae bacterium
ACTTCTTTGGCACCCTGGGCGTATTTTTCTTCTTTGTTGGTTTTGTTTTCTTAGCGTATCTGACCTGGGCTAAATTGGTGTACAAAGCCTACGGCATTGCCGATCGCCCGCTGTTTTTCTTTGGTATCCTGGCGCTTATCATCGGCACCCAGCTCTTCCTTACTGGCTTTTTGGCGGAAATCATCAACCGCAACTCGCCTACGCGCAATGAGTACCTCGTTGAGAAAGAACTCTAAGCGACTCCGATGCTGCTATTGGAAAGCCTGAAGTCGGTGGGCCTCTGCTTTTTGATGCTGCAACCTTTTTTTATCTATAAAAAAATCTGCTGCTCTTATGCTTATGCTCAAACGCGCAACTGCGTTGCTAAGTGTGCTCCTGCTGGGCGTCACGCTCTGGAGTCAAGTCACCCTCGAGCCTGCGCGGCCCGGCTTAGCTGACGAAGTACTCCTCACGTTTAATGCTGCCGAAGGCGATGCCGGCCTGAAGGGATATGGTGGGGAGGTGTACATGCACACGGGGCTCATCACAGCTCAAAGCGCGCACGACCACGACTGGAAGCACGTCGTGGCTGATTGGGGGAAAAATGTGGACCGACTCCGATTGACACGCGTGGGCGAAGACCGCTACCAGATTCGCTTCCGCATCACCGATCTCTACGGCATCGAGCCAGGAACCGACGTGTATTCTTTGGCTTTCGTGTTTCGATCGGCTGACGGGACGCGCACTGGCAAAGCTGCCGGTGCCGCAGATATTTTCTATCCGCTGCGCGAAATGCCCTTCCGCCGGGCTACAGCCCAACGCGACACCTGTCGGGCACCAGAGCCAGTATGGTCCCAAAGCGCGGTAATCTATGAAGTCAATGTGCGTCAGTTTACCCCTGAAGGAACGTTTGAGGCATTCGCCCGGCACCTGCCTCGCCTGCGCCGTATGGGAGTGGATATTCTGTGGTTTATGCCCATCCAGCCCATCGGAGTAGACAAGCGAAAGGGAGGCTTGGGTTCCTACTATTCCATTCGAGACTATACCGCAGCCAATCCTGAATTTGGTACCCTCACGGACTTTAAGCGCGTAGTGGACTCTGCGCATGCGCTGGGTTTCAAAGTTATCCTCGACTGGGTGGCCAATCATACAGCCCATGATCATACGTGGATAAGACACCATCCCGATTGGTACGTCTACGACGCTCAGGGCAACATCGTTTCGCCTTTTGACTGGACGGACGTGGCCAAGTTAAACTACGGCCAGCCGGCTATGCGCCGGGCTATGATAGAGGCTATGCTCTTCTGGGTGCGCGAAATGAACCTCGATGGCTTTCGATGCGATGTAGCTGGCGAAGTGCCAGCAGACTTTTGGGAGGAGGCCCGTCTAGTCTTAGAGACTGTCAAGCCAGTGTGGATGCTCGCTGAAGATGCCAGCCAAATGCGCCTACTTCAGAAGGCATTTAATGCCAACTACGGCTGGCCATTCCATCATTTGATGAACGAGATAGCTCGCGGACAAAAGCCCGCTAGTGCCGTGTTTGATTTGTTGCGCCAGACAGATGCCGCCTACCCGGTGGGCAGCTATCCCATGCACTTCATCACTAATCATGACGAAAACTCCTGGAATGGAACAGAATACGAGCGTTTAGGCGATGGCGTCCGAGCGTTTTCGGTGCTCTACTACACTGTGCCGGGTATGCCGCTCATTTACTCGGGCCAGGAAGCAGCGCTCAACAAGCGGCTGCGTTTTTTTGACAAGGATACCATTCCGTGGGGCGATTACCCCCTCAATGATTTCTACACCCGCTTAAATTCCCTCAAAAAGGAACACAAAGCCCTCTGGAATGGGCGACACGGCGGCAGTTGGCGAGAAATCACGCACGAACACCCCCAGGCCGTAGTGGCCTTCACCCGCGCTGTGGAGGACAGCAGGGTGCTTGTCGTGCTGAACCTTTCGGCTACAGCCCAAACGGTGCGCCTGGCCTTAGGGCAAGAGGCAGGTATTTACCGCGACTACTTCAGCGGCACCTCGGTTCAGTTGCCTGCCCGGCCGCGCGTGGTGCTCAAACCTTGGGAATACCGCGTCCTTATTTTTGAAAAGGCGACCTCGACACCGCGGCGCTCCTTTCGCTCCTTAGAAAGGCACCGCACTGGACTGCGCATTCAGGCAAGCGATGGCGTGCTGCACCTCGGGTTCTTTTCTCCTCATGCCGTCGAGGTGGCTTTCGAGCCAGAAGGCGAACTTAACGCCGATAGCTACGGCACCGCTCAGCGTCCTCAATGGACGGAATTTACCGCCAAAGAACAAAGCGAATACGTAGAAGTAGCGACTTCAGGTCTTCAACTTCGGGTGTGGAAAGACCCGCTTCGCATCGAGTACCGCTATCGAGAACGCGCCTTGACGAGCGAGGGAGATGGCTACTTTGACAATGGGGAGTATCAAGGCGTTGACTTCTCCCTGCAGGCGGATGAACTCTTGCTTGGCGGTGGAGAGCGCGTGCTTGGCATGAATCGCCGCGGCCATCGACTGCGCTTGTACAATAAACCCAGCTACGGCTACGAAGACTATGCGCCGCTGATGTACTACTCGCTACCAGTAGTTATCTCTTCCCAGAAATACCTGATCGCTTTTGACAACGGAGCCGATGGCTATTTGGACTTGGGCGCCACACAATCCGATCGCCTGCGCTTTGAAGCGGCCTGTGGTCGGATGAGTTATATCCTCGTGGCGGCCGACAGCTGGCCAGAATTAGCAACACACTATACGGAGGTTACGGGCCGCCAACCTTTGCCTCCGCGTTGGATGCTGGGCAATATTACCTCGCGCATGGGTTATCATAGCCAGCGCGAGGTAGAGGCTGTAACCCAAAAGTTTCGAGAAGACAGTATTCCTCTCGACGCTCTTGTACTCGACTTGTTTTGGTTTGGTCCAACCATCAAGGGCCATGTTGGCAATTTAGACTGGTACCGAGACTCGTTCCCGCAGCCCGAACAAATGATGGCTGACCTTAAGCGGCAAGGCGTGAAGACGGTGCTCATCACTGAGCCCTTCGTACTGCGCGGCAGCCGAACGTTCGACGAGGTTATTCGGCGCGATTTGGTGGGGAAAACCGCCCTGGGTAAGCCTTATCTATATGACTTTTACTTCGGCCACACCGCCCTCTTGGATATCTTCAAACCTGAAACCCAGCGTTGGTTTTGGGACATTTATCGCCAGCACACGCTCTCTGGTGTGGACGGGTGGTGGGGCGATCTGGGCGAGCCGGAGGTGCATCCTGATGACCTGATGCACGTTAACGGTGCGGCCAAGTGTGTACACAACCTGTACGGTCATGTTTGGGCAAAGGTCATCTACGAAGGCTACCGACGCGACTTCCCGCGGCAGCGTCCAGTTATCCTCATGCGGTCTGGCTTCATCGGCTCCCAGCGGTACGGCATGGTACCCTGGTCGGGCGATGTCAACCGCTCCTGGGGTGGACTCAAGTCTCAGGTAGAGATTGCCCTCTCTATGGGCCTCCAAGGCCTAGGCTATATGCACTCCGACCTGGGCGGCTTTGCGGGCGATTACCGCGACCCAGAGCTGTACCTCCGATGGCTTCAGTACGGCGTCTTTCAACCCATTTATCGCACGCACGCACAAGAAAGTGTGCCCGCCGAGCCTATTTTCTGGGACGACACTACTAAGGCCATAGCACGTCGCTACATCCGTTTGCGCTATGCTCTACTGCCCTACCACTATACGCTGGCGTGGGAAAATCATACCGCTGGCCTGCCTTTGATGCGCCCCCTCTGCTATGCCGACGACGACCCAAAGCTGTTGACCAACACCACCACTTATCTCTGGGGCGATGCCTTTCTGGTCAGCCCTGTGGTTGAAAAGGGCGCCGCCACGCAGGAAGTACATTTCCCGCGCGGAGCGGTCTGGATAGACTTCTGGACGGATAAACCTCAAGCAGGTGGACATGTGGTCCGAGTGCCTGTGGACAGAGAGCATATTCCAGTCTTTGTTCGGGCTGGTGCTTTCGTCCCTATGTCAGACCGTCCTTTGCCCAATGCCGATGCTTATGACCCCGAGGCTATCGCTGTGCATTATTACCATCATCCTGCCGCCACTACGGGCAGCGGAACGCTCTATGAGGACGACGGCCACAACCCCGATGCTATTGCCCAAAAAGCCTATTCGCTCCTGCGCTTCTCTGCCTCATACGCTCAGAACCGCCTAACATTAAGACACCGGCGCGAGGGCTACCGCCTGCCCACATCCCTCAAGAATCGCCCTCTCAAGTATGTTGTACACGGCCTGGATGCTGCACCTAAAGCTGTGCGACGTATAGCGCGCGGGGGAAAAACTTCACCCCTTCCATATACATGGAAAGATAGCGAACAGGTCATTTTATACCTCAATGAGGATTCAGATGAAGGCGTTGTCATTGAATTTTAGTTGCCAAATAACCCCTTGTTCCTATCAAAGACCAAGACCGCTGCCACCACTCAAGTAGGCAAGCGTGGATACTATAAAGACTATGTAAAAAGCGATGAGTCCAAGGGTGAAAATGCCGGCCCAGCGGAAATAATTGCGAAAGTGGAGCCAAGCTTCCTCAAAGGCTCTCTGCTCGTCGTTCATTAGGGCTTCCCGCAGTTTTCGGGCAAAACGAAACATAAAGGTGGTAAGGACAAAGGAAAACCCTAAAAAGAAAAGGCCAAAAATAGCTCCGATGGCCCCGCTGCTCATTAATAGAAAAAACAGAGGGTTATCTGAGCCTAAGTCCAACGCTGGGAGGTTTCCAATGGTGACAAAGAGAAGAATAAGCCCGAGGGTCAATATCCCCAGGGTAACATAGCTAACGATGGCCAAAAAACGGGCCCATCGGGCAGTGATTGCCCAATCGGTGTGCATGGGTTCCGTAGAATGGCTCAGTTCAGAGGAAGTGGAGAAGGTGTTTTCCATTGTATCTTGAAATGAAAAGGTGAAGGGGAGAAAACATGCGCCATAGCCCTACCGATAGGCAAGGTCTAAGT
>JBEQAD010000171.1:5010-6999 GCA_041640515.1 Saprospiraceae bacterium
ACCCGTTACCGATGGCGAAAACAGTCATGAGCACTATCAGACCGTAAATGACCAGCACAGCCACCGTCAATATGCCCCAATAATGAAACAACCGGCGCAGATTGGCAAATCCTAAATGGGCAGCAGAAGTGTCCCCGTGAGAAACGGCTTTGCGAGTGAAGCGAGAAAAGTTAAACAGTAGCCAAACTAAAGGCGCTACGATCGCCAAGACGATGAGCAGCATCAATAGCGATAAGCTATTGCCAATATTATCTGCTACAGACAAGAGGCCCCCCATAGAGAGCACAAGTATGCCCAGATAGACGAAACCCAACACGGAGAAGAATAGCCCCCAGTTGGCGGCCTCCTTCCAATATTGCCGAACTGATGAGGTAATGAGGAAACCGTTCCGGTTGGTCTGTTCAGCCTGAAACTCGGAGTCCAAAGGCTGTTGAGTGTTTTCTTCCATGACAAGTTATCTTTGTTTTTGGTGAAAAATAGCATTAGATAGTGTCAAAAAATACAGCGGTAAAAATAGATATATCCTAAAATTTTACACTATCAAGTAAAATTTTAAACAAAAAAAATCCCAACAGTAGTCTCAGGAAGCACACTTTACTAAATGTTAGCCTGTTGAATGTCGCTGCGAATAAGTGCAACCAACCGCTGCGCCTCTTCGCTACTGACAGCTTCAGCATACAGGCGAACGATAGGCTCGGTATTCGACGGGCGTAGGTGCACCCATCCCTGTGGGAAGTCTATTTTCAGCCCGTCCTCCGTATTGATGGGCAAGTGTGCATATTTCCTTTGCAAGAAGAGCAAGGCGCGCTCCAACGAGAGTACCGGACTTTGCTCTATGCGGGCTTTTACCATGAAGTAATTCGGATAAGTCTGACGCAGCTCCGAAGCAGTCATGCCGCTCCTGGCTAAGTGGGTGAGGAACAGGGCAATACCTGCCAGCGCATCTCTACCATAGTGCAGTGCCGGGTAAATAACACCACCGTTGCCCTCGCCTCCGATGAGCGCGCCGACGGCTTTCATTTTTTCTACTACATTCACCTCTCCTACAGCCGCTGCAAAGTATCTGGCACCATGCCGGGCGGCCACATCGCGCAAGGCTCGCGAAGAGGACAGGTTCGAGACCGTCGCGCCTCCACCGCCCTGGCGCCCCAGCAGATAATCCGCTACAGCCACTAAGGTGTACTCTTCGCCAAAGGGGCTGCCATCTTCGCAAATAAGCACAAGGCGGTCTACATCCGGGTCAACGGCAATGCCCAAGTGTGCCTTTTCGCTCACAACGGCGTTAGCCAGCTGCGTGAGATGCTCGGGCAATGGCTCGGGGTTATGCGCAAAGCGGCCGTTGATGTCGCCGTTAATGACGCGATACGAGCAACCCAGTGCGTCCAGCAGAGGCGGTATGGCCAGCGCCCCAGTGGAATTGACCGGGTCAACGACAAGACGGAATGCCTTCGCCCGTATAGCCTCCACCTCTACGGCGGGCAGCGATAGAATAGCCTGAATATGCCGGTCAATGCTTCCGAAATCCTCGCGGTAAGCGCCTAACTGGTGCACCGGCGCGTAGGTAAAGCGGCCTTGTTGCAGCAGACGCAGGACTGCCTGCCCGTCGGCGGCGCTGATGAATTCGCCGCGCTGATTGAGCAGCTTGAGGGCATTCCACTCTGCTGGATTGTGGCTGGCCGTGATGACGATACCTCCGCCGGCCTTCTCCCACACTACAGCCATTTCAAGGGTAGGGGTAGTGCTCAGACCGGCATTGACAACTTCGATGCCTAAAGCACGCAGAGTGCTGATGACCAGACCACTGACAATTTCTCGGGATAAGCGGCCATCGGTACCAACGACGATTTTGGGATTGCCCGTAGTATCGAGCACCCACTGGCCGAAAGCAGCAGTGCAGGCTACAATGTCCTCGGGAGTCAGGTTTTCACCGGCGCGTCCACCGATGGTGCCTCGAAAGCCGGAGATACTTTTAATGAGAGGCATGTGGGA
>JBEQAD010000172.1:0-6970 GCA_041640515.1 Saprospiraceae bacterium
CACGCGATTGACATGTCGAGCGAAAGGATGTATCTGCTGACCGGCGGCGCGTTCGGCCTCTACTTGTTGCCGGTTGTCGAAGTCGCCCGTGATGTAGTTTTTGAACACTTCAATGGCCACAGGTGACTGCATCGGTGGCGAAGCAGACTTGCAAGCGAGTAGGGTTGCCATAGCCAAAAGAAAGATACGGTTTTTTGTCATAAGCTTACATCTCATTGATCTCATCGGCAATCTGATGCATAGGCTTGTTATTTTCCGGATGGGCAACGGCATCCAGCTCTTGCTGCACAATGCGCAGGATGCGCGCCGCATAGCGGGCGTGCCACAGTTGGCGTTGTTCGGCCTGTTCGTCGGTGGGCACGAAGTCTTCAATTTCTGATTGTTTCAAAACGCCTTTGGCCTCAAGTAGCCGTTCGATGGTATCCAAACGCTCGCGCAACACGGCCACCTCTGTGGCTATGGCCATCGCTATGTTCATGACCCGTTCGGCCATAGGGTCATCGAAGAAATAGGGACGGGCGCCTTTGGCCTTTTCCCCAGCCATTACAATGTCGTTGAGTTTCATGGTAAGCAATGTTTATGTTTAAAAATACGGCGATAGCCGTTTGGCTGCTCTTTAGCGGTGCAAATACCGACCGCGCGGTTCGCCTTGAATGACGCCGTTGTTGTAAATGTGCATGCCTCGGAGGAACGTGTGCTTGACTCGTCCTTTGAGTGTAAAGCCTTCGAAGGGCGTATACCCTTGGGCGCTTTCCGATTCCGCAGCGCGCACGGTGAAACTTTCCTCTGGGTCGAGCAACACCACGTCGGCATCGAATCCCGGCGCCAGGTCGCCCTTGTGGCGGAGGCCAAAGCGCTGGGCGGGGTTCCAACACACGAGCTCGGCCATGTGATGGTAGCTCATGCCGCGTTTGCTGCCTTCCGAGAAAAGTCCTGAGAGCAAGTACTCCGTGCCGCCAAAGCCCGATTTGGCTAGGAAGATATTGTCGGGGTTGTTTTTGTCCAGCTTAAACTCGTGCGAGCAACAAGCATGGTCGCTGACCACCCAGTCAATGTCACGGTGGAGCAAGCGCTCCCACAGATACTCGACGTCTTCGCGCGAGCGGATAGGTGGGTTCACTTTGGCGTAGTTTCCAGCAGGGGCGTCGTAGTCGAGCAGCAGGTGCCCAATCGTCACCTCTCGGCGGAAGTTGATGTGCGGGAACACCTGCTCCATCATGAGCGCTGCGTCCACTGCCTTGCGCGAAGTGAGGTGCAAGAGGTTGATGTTAGCGCAGGCCGTCTCATGGGCCAAGTACGAAGCGATGAAAATGGCCAGCCCTTCCGAGTGCGGTGGCCGGCTGGCCGAATAGGCGCGCAGCCCCTTGAGTTTGCCCTCCCGCTCTACCAATTCCGTGTAAGCGCGCATGATTTCCGCCGTCTCGCAGTGCAGACTTAAGCTGATGATGTCGCTCTTGTCGGCGAATCGCTCCATGGCTCTTTGGATGCCGCGCATAATAAACTCGAAATGGGCGATGTCGTAGTGTTCGCCTTCGGGCGTCATCAAGAACTCGTTCTGGCTGCCTTTAGAGGCTTTGCCGTGCAGGCCATGGGAGCCGTAGAACATGAAAATCTTGAAAGAGGTAACGCCGAATTTTTCTATCAGCAGGTCAATTTCATCGATGTGGCTGTACTGGATGGGCGCGATGTGATAACCGTAGTCCACGTAGAAATTGCCTTCTGACAAGCGCAACACTTCGGGGTAGAATTCAGCATAAGGGCCGCTTTTGTTGAGGTAATAGCGGCCGGTGCGTATGTAGTTCAGGCTACTGGTAACGCCTCCCATGGCAGCGGCGCGGCTCTCGGTTTTAGCGTCCTGTTCAAGGGGGCTATAAATGCCGGTATGCATGTGGGCGTCCGTAAGCCCAGGGAAGGCCAGTAGCCCGCGAGCATCGAATACTTCGCGCGCCTCTGCAGCGGAGATATGAGGGGCCAAGCGGACAATCTTGCCGCTAGCGATGCCAATGTCGAGCAAGTCAACGGCCGGCTTGTGAGGCCGTACAACGCGAGCATTTTTAATGACTAAATCCATGTTAGCAGTGGGTGTTTTTAATTTTTCTCCTTGTTCGAAAGGGTGGGGTGCACGAAGCGGATGTGCCACCGTTGGGCAATTTCTTCGTTATGCTCGCCAATGGCTGGAGGGTCGAGGCGTTTTTGGGCGCGCTGGTGGCCATAGAGCAAGGGCAAATTGGGCAGTGGCGCTGTGCGGCCATCCGGGAGGCGTACGTCGAGCAAGTTTTGGCCTTGTCGCAAGTGCGGGTCTTCGAAAAGATCTTCAGGACGAGCAATGGGCGCAAAGGGGATGCCGGCGGCTTCGCACTTTTCGACGATATGCGCCTTGGTGTGCTGGGCGAAGCGTTCGCGAACGGCGGGCAAAAACCATTCGCGCTCCGCGATACGCTGGTTGTTCGTGGCCAGGCGTGGGTCTTGAAGCCAGTCCGTCCATTGAAAGGCTTGGCAGAGTTTTTCCCAGTGCTTATCGCTGATGACCCCTACGAAAACGCGGTCATTGTCGGCCGTTTCAAAGATGTGGTAAATGCTCCAGGCGCTTACCCGCGCGGGCATGGGCGGCACGGGCTCCTGGCTGATGGCGCTGTAGGCCATGTGCTGCCCCATCAGGAAAGCTGTGGTCTCGAACAGGGAAGCCTGCACTCGTTGACCACGTCCAGTTTGTTGGCGCTCCAACAGGGCCAACAAAATGCCGATAAGGCCAAACATGCCGCCAGTGATGTCCACAACAGAACTTCCCGCCCGCAGAGGGTCCCCCGGTCGCCCCGTCATGTAAGCTAGGCCGCCCATCATCTGCACCACTTCGTCCATGGCGTGGCGCTTCTCGTAAGGGCCAGGCAGGAAGCCCTTCAAAGAGCAGTAGATGAGGCGCGGATTGCACTCCGAGAGTATATCGTAGCCCAGCCCCAAGCGCTCCATTGTGCCGGGGCCGAAGTTTTCCACCACCACATCGGCTTTCTCTGCCAATTGCAAAAAGACATCCCTGCCCTCGGCAGATTTCAGGTCTACAGCCAGGCTTTTTTTGTTGCGGTTGAAAAAAGTGAAGTAGCCCGTCCCAAAGCCTTTGAGGCGTCGCGTAGGGTCGCCCTCGGGCGGCTCAATGTGGATGACTTCCGCCCCCATATCGGCTAAAAGCAGGCTGGTCGTTGGCCCCATAACGGCGTGGGTGCAGTCGAGAACCAGGATATCGCGCAGGACATTCATAAGGCAGTAGTTTGCGGTTTTTTTGAGAGGAATAATTGTCGCCCCAAGCGGCGGCCAAAGCTCAAGGCAGGCGTGAGGGCCATTCCGCTGCAGAAAGCATTGCCGCTGGTGGCTCCCAAGCCAATCATTTCGCCAATGGCGTACAGGCCGGGCAGCGGTTCGCCGCGCTCATCGAGGACTTCAAAACGCGTATTGACCTGCACGCCGCCAAAGGTGACTAAAGAGGCCGCCTGGATTTTTACTGCATAAAAAGGCGGCTGAAGGATGGCATTTTTCAAGTATTTCCGCCCCCATCGGGCATCGATGCCGCGCGCTACGGCTTCGTTGAAAGTGGCAATTTCCGACAGCACGGCATCTGTAGGCAGCCGGCAGGCGCGGGCAAGTGCTTCCAAAGAATCGGCCTGGCAGATGGCTGCGCCTTTTTGCGCCTCCTCTAAAAAACGCTCGCGCGACCATCCGATGAGCAAGGGATTTTCTTGGCCGTCGGGGAGGCGCTCGTCAAAGGCGGTTTGGTCAAATACCGCCCAGAAAAACCACCCGGGTTGTCGCATGACGCATCGTTCGCGTGTGTCGGCGTTGGGTTCGTCTTCGGCCATAAAGCGGCACCCGTTCGCATTGAGATACACCTCGCGCGGAGGGCGATAGACACTGGTCAGCACCATAGCCCAGGCATCGTTGAAATCGGTGCGGCCGCTGCCAGGAGGTAGCTCTAAACCTCCCAAGCTGGGCAAGTGATATTCCGCAAAGCGAAAGACGGCTCCCTTGGCCTCCAACAGGGCGATGCCATTGCCATCGGCCGTAGGATAGGCCGCGCTCAGCAGCGGAACGCCCGGGTGTTTGCGCGCAAAGAAAGCAGGCGCAGCGCCGTATCCCCCTGTAGCGAACACGATATGCCGTGCCCTGAAACGTTGAATGCTCCCCGAGGCCATCGCTACCACCACGGTGTCGTAGCGACTCCCTTCGCTGCACGCTACATCCACCGCAGCCGCAGAATAGCGCACATTCAAGCGCTTGCCTTCAATCAGGCGTTGCCACCGTTGCTCCAATACCTTGAGGACGGACACCCCTTTTTCGCGACCGTACACCGTGCGCGGCACTTGATAGGGTATATGCCCGTAGATGATGCGAGGGCACTCGGGAGCAAACTCAAAACCGCTTTCTTCCAGCCAGTCGATGGTCTTAGGGGCCTCCTCTACAGCCAGCCGAATCAATGCTTCATCACCCGTATGACCGTTGAGGTTTAAGATTTCTTGAAAGTGCTGCTGTGGAGTGTCTTCAATGCCCGCCTGACGTTGGCGGCGACAGGCGGCGGCACTCATATGGCCCCCCGACCAATGCAACGCGCCACCCGGGCGATCGGAGCGCTCAATGACAAGCACCTGCAGCCCTCGTTCGGCGGCCTCTATAGCGCAGCTCATACCAGCAGCGCCAGCTCCAACGACAACAACATCCCACACCGCAGTCATGATGGCTCAAGTTTGTGCAAGTTGAAGAGAGAGGAGGCTGTTCTTGACGAGGCGGTAGCGCTCGTTCACGTCGCCATTGCAGCGCTTCCACTGCACCTGAGGCGGCATAGGAAAGGCCGCTAAGCGCTCCATGTAGGGGCGCATAATGCTGTGTTGCCACAGGATGAACACTGCAGGCACCTGCAGGGCTTGCACGTGCTCGACGCGCTCGTGCTCGAAGGCAGCGCGGTACGCTGCGGCGTATTGCTCACCTGCGAGCAATGTATCGCCCACCATAGCTTGAACCTGGGCCAACGACACCCCAGCAGGAAGGGAGGTGCCGTCGGGCACAGCCGTCCACGGAAAACCAATACATGTCTTGTAACACATCTCCCATGCGCGGAGCAGGTGGCTGCCATCGGGGCGAGGAGAAAGGTCGGGGAAATAGGATTGAAACAGCTGGGCGCGCTCGTCGTCTTCGAAATGGCAGGCATTCTCACCTACTAAGCACTCGACGCATTGCGGAAACGCCAGGGCAAAGGCAATGGCTAACTGGCAGCCGGTGGCCGTCCCGTAAAGGCGCACTCGTCGCAGGCGCTTTTTTTTCATGAACTCCCGCAAAAACGGCACATAGTCGGCCATTTGCTGTGGTGGCCGGGCTAAAGGTTCGGACAATCCATAGCCGGGCAAATCGGGAGCATATACCTCAAAACTATCGGACAAGAAAAGGCCCAGCCGTTCCATAAAAGCAGACGACAAGGGGGAGGGGTGCAGAAGCAGCACGGGTGCCTGCCCATTTGGGCGTCCAAAATGCCGGTAGAACACCTCCCCCGTACTTAGTCGAATAAATCGCTTTTTCACCATAGCCCTGCTTCAGACTTTTAAAACCACCTTGCCGAAATTGGAGCCATTGTACAACTTCATGAGCGCCGGGTAAAAGTTCTCGATACCCTCTACCCAGTCAGTTCGCGTGTGCAGTTGACCGCTTTTGAGCCATGCTGATAGCTGGGCCACGGCCTCGGGGTAGCGCTCCTGAAAGTCAAAGACAATAATGCCCGTAAGTAGGCCGCGAGCCGTCACAATTTTCATGTAGTTGCGCGGGCCACACATCTGAGGCTCGTTGTATTGAGAAATGGCACCACAAATGACTACCCGGGCGCCGCGCCCCAAGTGAGCTAGCCCTATGTCCAGGATGTCGCCGCCTACGTTGTCGAAAAATACGTGAATGCCGTCGGGGCAGTATTCCTTGAGGCGAGCCGCCACGTCGTCGTTTTTGTAATGAATTGCACCATCGAAGCCGCAAGTTTCCATCAAGTAGCGGCATTTTTCGACCGAACCGGCTGTGCCTACGACGCGACAGCCTTTAATCTTGGCTATTTGCCCCACGGTAGCGCCGACAATGCCAGCGGCACCGGAAACGAAGACCGTCTCTCCGGCCTGAGGCCGTCCGCGTTCCAACAGGCCAAAGTAGGCCGTCATGCCTGGCATACCTAAAATGCCGAGATGCCACTCCAGCGGGCCGAGCGAAAGATCGAGGCGAGTCAGGTTTTTACCGGGCACCGCAGCGTAGGTTTGAGCACCTAACAGGCCGCTGACCCAGTCGCCTTCTGCAAAGTCAGGGTGGCGCGAGCGCACCACATGCCCAGCAGCAAAAGCGCGCATGACCTCTCCCAATGCGACGCCGCGGATGTAGGTGGTGCCTTCGTTCATCCAACCGCGCATAGCTGGGTCGAGCGAAATCATGTCCACTTTCACCAGGACCATGCCCTCCTGGAGCTCTGGCACCGGCCTTGACACCTCCGCGAAGTTGTCAGGAGTGGGCTTGCCCACCGGGCGAGAGACCAACAGGATACACCGATTCTCGACCATATCAGTCGCCAGAGGCTTCTTTGTGTGAAGTAAAGGATGTGTGCCGCACCGCTCTGCGAGGCGCTCCGTAGCCACCACCGCCAGGTAGTTCCATGACGAGCGTTTCGCCCGGCCACAAGGTGTCGTGCCCTTTGGGTGGAGTAAATCGCCTTTTGCCTTCTGAAGTTAACACGAACACGCGCCCGCTTCGGCCGGGTTTGCCGCCGAAGAGGCCATATGCCCGATGGCGAACTTTCTCGGTGACGTTGCTAATGTGAATAGGATGCTTCCCAATATTTCGATAAGCAAAGCGCTGTCCTGCGCCACCGGGAAACTCGCCTGCGCCGCCGCTTCCGGGGATGAGGCGTTTTTCCAAAACCAGCACGGGAGCATCGTTTTCAAACACCTCTACCGGCACATTGGCT
>JBEQAD010000173.1:0-6958 GCA_041640515.1 Saprospiraceae bacterium
CGGTCGTCACCAGGTTGCCAAACCAGTGGTGAAACATTTCGTGCGCCACAATGCGCTCGTTCTCCTTGTGCTGGTCCATGAGGGCGCGCCGGTTTTTCTGGACAAATTCGCCAAACACTACTGCTGTGGTGTTCTCCATAGCACCGCTGACGAAATCTCGCACGACCACCTGGGCGTATTTGGGCCACGGATACGGATAGCGGAGTTTATTGCTAAAGAACTCCAACATTTCAGGCGTGTAGGGGAAGATGTCGCGCGCTACGGCCTCGAAAGGCGGCTCCACATAGTACTCCACAGGAATGTCGCGCCAACGGTCTTTGACTACGGCATACTCGCCCACAGCCACCATGAACAAATACGGGGCGTGCGTTTTGTCCATGACCCAGTAGTCAGTGCGCGTACCATCAGCGTTTTTCTTAGACCATTTTAGCAGGCCGTTAGAGAGCGTTTTGTAACGGTCATCCACCGTTAGAAAAATTTCTTGCGTACAGCGCTGATTGGGTTTGTCTATGGTAGGCACCCAGCGCGAGGTGTTTTCGGTTTCTCCCTGAGTCCAAATTTGGCGAGGTTTGTTGGGATCGCTTCCGTCAGGATTGATGAAATACAGCCCTTTGTCGGAAGTAATGGCGGTGCTGCCTCCAAAGGAGTCGCGCTCTTCAGGCTTGGCGGTGTAGTGCACCACCACCCGAAAAGTGTCCTTGCGCGTGAACGTGCGGCCCAAGTACACGCTCAACTGTTCGTTGTTGTAATCGTATTTCAGGGTATCTTTCTTTCCCTCCAGACCGACGTAGTGAATGTCGAAGTTTTTAGCGTCGAGGGTAACTTGGTCGGTAGGGAAAAACCACGGATGCAGTGTGAGCACAGCTTTGCCCTTGGCGCGGCGCTTATCCCAATCAAAGGAGAGCTCTACCCGCGTGTGCACAAGGCGGTGCGTTTTAGGCGCCGACGGATGATAGCGGGGCAGTGTATCGGAGCGCTCCTCCAGGGTGTCTTCTTCGGCCTCGCCGTTCAAGATGCGGGGCCAATCTTCATCGAGCGACAGGCCGCTGGTATCTGGTTCGTCGGCTTCGGCGCCAATGAGCGGTTTCCCCAGCGTATCCCAATGGGTGGGGGGAATAGGCTTCACTGGAGAGGGAGCTGTTTTCTCAGCGGCTTTGGGCGTGCATGCCAAGGCAAACAGCAGGGCTGCCAAAGGCGCCCATGCCAAGGACATTCTAAACATAGGTGTTAAGTTGAGAAAGTTGTTTTTAAAGAAGAAAACGCATGAGGGGGCGAGGGCACCCCAAGAAAGAGCAAAGAAACGCTTCGACAGCGTTTTTATTCGCCAGCACAAGGCAGAAGAGCCGAGTGTCATCGCGCCTCTACAGCATCCAGTCGGAGGAGTGCCCTCATCTTCGCATACAAATCGGTGTTGTCGTAAACACCGCTAAACAGCTCAGCGCCTGGTCCGTAGGCAAATACTGGCACCATTGAGGCGGTGTGATAGAGGGTGGAAAACTTGATTTTCAGATCTTTTTTGTCTTTACCGCGCAGCAGTGCCATGCCTCCTGTTTCGTGGTCAGCTGTTACGATGACAAGCGTTTGGCCGTCTTGTTCAGCAAAGCGAAGTACCTCGCCAATAGCCTGGTCAAAGTCGAGCATTTCCTGAACAGCATAGTTACCGTCGTTTTCGTGGCATGCCCAGTCGATTTGCGAGCCTTCTATCATGAGAAAGAAACCGCGCTCACTGCGTTGAGCCAGGAACGCCGGCGCCATACGCGCCGCCTGGGGCAGGTAGTCTCGGCCCTTGGCCACGCTGCTAGGCTCTTTGTCAGCAGAGAACCAAGCAAAGGAGCGGGTCGGGTCAGGGTGGCATTGGGTGAGACTGCGCTGGTGTATAGTGTGCACATCAAAGCCTTTGGCTTCCAGCTCACGGCACAGGTCGCGTCCATCTGTGCGTTGGTTGAAATAGTGCAAGCCGCCACCCACGATGAAGTCTATGCGTGTTTTAAGGAAGAACGGGGCGATAGCCTCCATGTCGGAGCGCTGATCGACGTGAGCGATGAAAGCTGCCGGCGTAGCGTGAGTGATGCTGGACGTAGCCACCAGGCCTGTAGCCATACCCGCCTCAGCCGCATCTTCTAGAAGGGTACGGCAAGGTTCTTTGCGTACCGTAACGCCGATAGCACCATTGTACGTTTTGCAGCCGCAGGCAAATGCGGTGGCTCCTGCCGCGGAATCGGTGATGAGGTGTTTGGCCGAATGCGTCTTGATAAGGCCGGTGATGGGAAACCGCTCGATGTTGAGCCGATCGGCTTGGGTGTAAATACCTGCTGTGATTTGGGCTACGCCCATACCATCGCCAATAAGTAGGACAATGTTGCGCGGTGTGCGTGCAGGCGAGGCTGCAGGGTCGCTTGACACATCCGACGAATACGTCCAATGGCTGCTTTGAAAAGCCAGCACAAGCGCGGAGAGAAGCAAGAGGTATTTCATGTGCCAAAAGTACGGCAAACCGCTTATTGTGGCGACAGCGCGCGCTGAAGATGCCGTAAGGCGCGTTGTGCCTCAGGGTCGTGTATGGCTTCTAGGATATCTCGTTTTTCTCTTTTGCTCAAGTGGAAGCTCATGGAGGCCTCATCCTCCTTTTTTTGTGGGCGATAAACTAACCGGATAACCTGCATCTTGTCTGGCCCTAAAAGATCGCGCAGCAGCGCCAGGGTGTTATCCTGTTCAAAGTCTTGCATAGCTGTAAGGCTGGCGGCGGCGCTGAAAGGCGACAACATATTTTCAATGATGCCTTTGTACGTACTGGCTTGAATGGGGCGGCGCTTTTCCCAGCAGCGCACCTGTAGAATCACCACACCGCTAGTGTTTTCCGCTATCCAGTCGCGCAGGGCATGGGCAAAGCGCGCAGCCGTAGTAATGCCGTAGTTGTCGCGAAAACCCGCATCCATCACTTCTACTGGCGGCTCGGTAGGTAACCACACGGGCGGCAAGATAAGCGGATAGGAGCAATTCATGCGCAGTGCCGAGGTGAAGGCCAAGCTGTCGGCTTGCTGTCGGGCGAAAAGGCGCCCAAAATCCACAGCATCTATCTCTGGCTTGGTAACGGCTGGGTCACCGGGCGGACGCATCAGATAAGAAACCCCTTGCGGGCTGATGAGCAGGCGACGGGCGTCGTTGAGTACGAACGGCGAGATGACCATCATAGGGATACGCCCTTCTCGCTCGGCTTGGCGGTATTCGGCCAAACGGCGGCCTAGCCGGCCACGACAATTTTCGTTCAGCTGGTACTCCAGCAGATAGCCGCGGTCTTTGCGATAGGTAAAATTGCCCGATTGGAATTTTCGGAACGGGAAAAAAAGGTCATTAGTCAAAATGGCAAAGCTGACAGCATTGAGCAGGTCTGCGCCAATTTCGGCCACGTGCTCGGGATGATTGTAGTTCACTGGCTCGCCTGCTTGCTGGCGCAGGTAGAGTTCGCGCCAGTAGGCAGCCCCCAGCACACCACCAGAGGCTCCACTAATGAGCACCGTGCTTCGCATGAGGCGCCCTTGAGTGGCAATGTCGGCCTGTTGCAAAGCGTGCATCGTCCACACGGAAGAGCGCATACCCCCCCCGCTGACGCACAGTAGCACCAGCTTAGGGCGCTCGCCGCGGGGCCCTCGGTTGCGCGCGGCCCAGCGGTCGAGGATGCGACGCGTCTCGGCCACGTCGCGCGCGACGAGCTCAGGGGTACACAAGTGCTCGAGGTGCTCGTGCGTGTAGGAGGCACGCTGCCCCTCGCGGTAGTCCAGCCCGTAAGCGCGGTTTCGGTAGTAGAAAAGGCCCCAGCCCGTTACCACATTAATGATAGCCATCAGACCTAAAAACACCAGCACTGCCCAACGCCTAAACCAATATACGATAGCGCCAAAAAGCGCCATGAACATGCTGGCTAGCAGAAAAATCGTCGCTCCAGTGGGTATGCGCGCCCAGGGCTTCTCCATGAATAAGCTCAGGAACATGATAACCAACAACGCCATGAGTTGCACCAACACAGCATTGAGGTGGTTCTGCTGAAATACCCGCGCTAGTAAGCGACGGTCGTAGTGCACCACGCTGCGCACCAAGCGAAGGCGAAATCGCTCGGACAGGTACGTGTCCACCCGCCACGCAGTGGCGCCGCTGCGTATTTCGCGTAAAGTGGGCACATGCGCACCAGGCGCTAGCAGGCGGCCGCCTGGCTTAGGCGTTAGGTCGCCAGCTTTCAAAATGGAAGCGAGGTCTTGATTGGTGAAATGTAGGTACACCGCTAACACACCCAACATCAGGCCCATGCCTACCAAAAGCCCCACCGTGTTTTTTGCCACGTCCCAGGTACTGGCCAATTCATCGTATACCTGAAAATGGATGGATGTACTTACGTACAGCACAAGAAAGACCAGCGGAAAAAAGCTGTTATTGAGCGAGAAAAGGGTAAATGGCGCCCTCAACGTAGCCAAAAACGGGAATCGATGGGAACACAACAAGTACGTGGACAGGTTCCATATCAAGAAAAAGGCTCCACACGCGGCGCCTGTCAGCAGAAAGCTCCAAAAGTTCACTTCTCCCAAATATTCGGGCGTCAACAACAAATAGTACACACCAAAAAATCGCCCAACTTCACCAGTTAATAAAAGCGCCAAGAATACCCATAACCCTACCAACAACAGGTGATTGCGCAGGTGCAATATGACCAGTTGGACAGGGAAAGTATAGTACAACAGGGTGCGGTAGCGGCGCATGCAGAAGGGGGTAGTTTGTCCTAATAAGGGGATAAAAGGCTTTCGAGAGCTCAAAACAATCTTCAGCTCCGACAAAGATAGCGCCGCCCTTAGCTGCCACATGCAAAAAGCGGAGCCAGCTTGTGCCAACTCCGCCTGGTACTTTGAAGTCGAAACCTTGCTGTTTTTTGCATCCCTTTGGCTTCCCTATCCTCTCATGCATCCAGCAAGGCCATGGGTTTCTTCAGGTGATTGTGGTGAGGAGACCAGCCCTACCCCCCAGCGGACTGGCCCCTCGCCCACGGGCTTAAGGTCACATTTGACCCTAAGTCTTAAAGTACTTAGCGCCTTATTTGGATAAGAAGCAGCCGCTTTTTGCTACTGCTATGCCGTTCACCAGCGTTTTCTGACCAGACAAGGATTGTGCCAAGCCAACGTCATCTCCCTCAGGCTTTTCGCCTGATAAGCGACAAATGCTCAATAGCGCCTACGCCCAGGCGACATTTTGACAGCTATTCACTACGTGGCATAGCATTTGGGTGGGCGCCCCTAAAAACAAGCTCGAACTATGCAGAAAGGAGTTATTTCCGTACAGACTGAAAACATTTTCCCCATTATCAAGAAGTTCCTTTACTCTGATCACGAAATTTTCCTGCGCGAGCTGGTTTCCAATGCCGTGGACGCCACGACAAAATTGCAGGTGCTCGCTCAGCGCGGCGAAGTGATGGGGGAAATTGGCGACACTACCATTCAAATCCTCATAGAGCCCGAACAAAAGCGCCTTATTGTACGCGATCGCGGTATCGGTATGACCGAAGAGGAAGTCAACCGCTACCTCAACCAGATTGCTTTTAGTAGTGCTGCTGAGTTCCTAGAAAAGTACAAGGACAGCAGCGTTATCGGCCACTTTGGGTTAGGCTTCTACTCTGCCTTCATGGTGGCCGACAAAGTGGAAGTGCTCACCCGCTCTTACCGACCTGACGCGCCCGCCGTCCGTTGGGTGTGCGAAGGCTCTCCGGAATTCACCATAGAACCTGCCGAAAAAGCAGAGCGCGGCACCGATGTTATCCTTCATATCAATGAAGAAAACCGCGAGTTCCTTGACCGCCATCGCATAGAGGAAATGCTGCTTAAATACTGCCGTTTCCTGCCTGTGCCCATCCAGTTCGGTACGCGCACCGAGTACGAGACCGTCGGAGAGGGTGACTCCGCTAAACGCGAAGAGCGCCAGGTGCCCAACATCATCAACGACACTCATCCCTTGTGGAAAAAAACGCCTACCGAACTCAAAGACGAGGACTATCTGCGTTTTTATCGGATGCTCTACCCCGGCGCCGAAGAGCCCATGTTTTGGATTCATCTCAACATTGACTACCCTTTCCACCTCACCGGCGTCTTGTATTTCCCGCGCTTGAGCCACGCCATAGAAGTGTCGCGGAATAAAATACACCTTTATTCCAATCAAGTCTTTGTGACTGACAATGTGCGCGACATTGTACCCGAATGGCTCCAGCTGCTCCACGGGGTCATCGACTCACCCGACATCCCGCTCAACGTATCGCGCTCCTTTTTGCAAAGCGACGCTAACGTGCGGAAGATCAGCGAGTATATTGCCCGCAAGGTAGCTGATAAGCTCCAAGACCTGTTCAAGAGCGACCGCGCCGCCTTCGAGGCTAAATGGCGCGATATCGGCGTATTTGTCAAATACGGCATGATTGCCGACGCCAAGTTCCAAGACCGCGCCATGAACTTCGCCCTACTCCAAAGCATCAAAGGCGAGTTCTACACCTTGCCCGACTACAAGGAGAAAGTAAAAGCCAACCAGACTGACAAGTACAACAAGGTCGTCTGCATTTACACTCACGACCCTGAGGCCCACGATGCGCTTATTAAAGCAGCCCAAAACCGCGGTTATGACGTGCTGCGCATGGATACTGTCCTGGACAACCACTGGATGCAGCACTTAGAGCACCAGGCCAACCTCGACCTATCCTTTGCCCGTATAGACTCCAATACGATAGACCGATTAGTGCAGAAAGACGAAAAGACGGAGTCGGTGCTCAGCGAGCAGGAGATAGAAGGCGTTCGCAAGACCTTCGAGCGGCTTGTCAGCGACAACCTGCATGCTAAAGTAGAGTGTACAGCGCTGGCGCCTGATGATGCGCCAGTGACCATCACTCGGCCAGAGTTCTTGCGCCGTATGAAGGAAATGCAGGCACTGCACGGTCTTG
>JBEQAD010000174.1:0-6953 GCA_041640515.1 Saprospiraceae bacterium
TTCGGCCTATGGGCCAACCAACGGGAGTTCATCGGTTTATGCCTTCGCGGATTGTGCCCTATCGCTTGCGCTTCCGCTCCGACTTTTTTTCCACGACCCTCGACAACAACCTTCTGTTCGAGGGGTTGGAAAGTTTCGCTGGCAGCCCCCAGGATTTCACCACGCCACCACCCGGCATCCTGATGCGCGCTAATTTCAAAGACCTGCTCGAAGACTACGTGATTGAAATGGGCATGCGGCTGCCCACGACATTCAACGGTACGGAGTACTTTCTCTGGTTCGACAATAAGAAACGCCGCTTAGATAAGCGCATCGCCCTGTATCGGCGCAGCCATTCGCACACGGTAGCGCAAGGGTCGGGAGGGATTACGACGCCTGTGCAGATACGCACTACAACCGTACTGGGGCAATACGAGGCACGCTATCCACTTGACCCCTTCTTTAGCTTGCGCGCCATGGGCACGCTGCGGCAAGACAAAACCATTACCCTGAGCACCAACCGACGTACCCTCGAGCAGCCCTCCTATGCCGAGCAGCGCATCGCTTTGCGCCTGAGCGCTGTGTACGATAACACGGTGCCCGTAGACCTCAATTTGCGCACCGGCACGCGCGCCAAAGTTTTTGTAGAAGCCATCAAGCGCTTCGACTTCAACACGGAGCCTGCGTGGAGCCTCCGCTTTGACAGAGGGTTCATGACGGTGCTCGGCCTCGACGCTCGGCACTATCAGCCTCTCGACCGTCGCAGTGTGTTGGCCCTGCGATTGGCCGGCGCCACCACCTTTGGGTCGGAGCGCATTCTCTACTTTTTAGGCGGGGTGGACAATTGGGTTTTCCCGGCATTCAACAACAACATTCCGGTGCCTGAAGAAGGCAATTTTGCCTTTCGTACGCTGGCTGCCAATTTGCGCGGCTTCAAACAAAACATCCGAAACGGCAACAGCTACGTTCTGATTAACAGCGAACTGCGCGTGCCTGTATTCAAATACCTGTCTCGCAAACCCGTCCTCAGCAACTTCTGGCGCAACTTCCAATTAGTCGGCTTCCTCGACGCCGGTACCGCCTGGCAAGGTCGCTCGCCATACAACGCCGACAACCCCATCAACACGGTATTTTTCTACAACCCACCCACGGTAACGGTCAAGGTCAACTACTTCCGCGACCCTATCGTGGCGGGCTATGGCGTCGGTCTGCGCGCACCAATATTAGGCATGTTCCTCCGCGTAGATTACGCTTGGGGGCTTGAAACACGCGTCATACAAAAACCCCTGTGGCATGTGGCACTGGGCACTGACTTCTGAGCTGTAAGTAAAAACGCGCTTACTTTCTCTATGCAGGCTCTCGCTCGGCTAACTGCTTGATTTTTATCTGTAAAGCCGCAAAGAACAAGGTCATAAACGGGCTGACGTAATTGAATACAGCATAGGGCAGATAGCTCAGAGTGGACACACCTAAGACGCCCGACTGATAAGCGCCGCAAGTATTCCAGGGCACGAGGACAGAAGTAACGGTACCGGAGTCTTCCAGGGTGCGGCTGAGGTTCACGGGGGCCAGGCCGCGCTTTTCGTAGGCTTTGGAAAACATTTTGCCGGGCACCACGATAGCCAAGTACTGGTCTGAGGCCGTTACGTTGAGGGCCAGGCAGCTGGCCACGGTACTGGCAAACAGCCCAAAGATGGTGTGCGCCAATTTCAGCAAGGCGCTGCTGATGCGGGCCAGCGCACCAATGGCCTCCATGACGCCGCCAAAGGTGAGGGCGCATAGGGTGAGCCAAACGGTCGGCAACATGCCGCCCATGCCCTTTGCCGAAAACAGCTCCTGCAGATCGGGGTTGCTGGTCTCTACGGTGGTCTTGACGGTCATAGCGTTCATTACGCCCTGATAGGCGGCTTTAAAATCAAGCGCTGGAGCACCCGCTAGCTTGGCCACAAGGGCGGGCTGAAAAACAACCGCAAATACGCCACCCAGCAGCGTGCCCGCCAACAGGGCAATGAGCGGACGCGTACGGATGAGGATTAACCCGATGACTGCCAAAGGCACCAACAACAACCAAGGGGTTACGTAGAAGGCAGCGTCAATGGCTGTCAGGATAGCCGAAGGGTCGGCAGCCCCCGACGGCTGGTAACTGAACCCCATCAAGACGAATGCTACCAGCGTGATGAGATAACTGGGCACAGTGGTCAGCGTCATGTAGCGGATGTGCTCGAACAGCTCGCTGCCCGCCATGGCTGAAGCGAGGTTGGTTGTATCGGACAAAGGCGACATCTTGTCGCCAAAATAAGCGCCAGAAACCACTGCGCCTGCTACCATGCCCTCAGGAATACCCAAAGCTCTGCCGATGCCAATAAGCGCAATGCCCACCGTAGCCGACGTCGTCCAAGAGCTGCCCGTCGCTAAGGAGATGACGGAGCAAACCAGCACCGTCACGGGCAAAAAGACCGATGGACTCAGCAGCTGAACGCCTCCGTAAATTAGCGTTGGAATAATCCCACTTATCATCCAGGTGCCAGCCAGCGCGCCTACCATCAGCAGGATGAGGATAGCTTCGGCCGTGGATTGGAAGTTGCTGGATACCTCCTCCACCATCTGACGATAGGAAGTGCGATTGCGAAACCCCACCACTGCAGCCACAGCAGCGCCAATGAGTAGGATAAACTGGTTGGAGCCGTTCAGCGAACTGTCGCCAAACACAAGCACATTGTAGGCCAACAACCCAATAAGCACAACTACAGGCAGCAGTGCCTCCCAGACGCTCAGCTCTCTGTTTCGGATGATGCGGACATCTCTCATGACAGCAAGTAGGTATCTTTTAAAGTGTGACTAACCGCGCAGGACATTGCTTTTTAGGAGCGCTAAAAGTAGGCATTTCATTTAACGCAGCTCACTTGACTAAAAAGAACCTAACCGTACTCTGGCTTTCACAGGACTTATAGCCATGTGTCTCTTTCTCCACCAGCTTTTCTATTTCCCGATTAACTTATTTTCTCCAGGTGCAATAACAACATAGGCGCTCGTTGTACATGATGGCTATCTTGGCACTATACATCTATTTTAACTCTTTCAAGGATTATGACAACAAGGCTACTCTTTGCTTCCATGCTGCTATTGTCAGCGCAGAGCGCTATGGCTCAGTTCAATATTAAGTCTCCGGAGGTTAACACCAGCATGTTCCCTATTACGGATACGGTGTATATGGCTCCCTACGGCAACGACAATCATCCCGGAACTTTCCATCAGCCTGTAAAAAGTTTTGAACGAGCCTTGAGCCTAATTCCATTTAAAGGCCCGGGCAAAGCCACTTACGGCTTAGTAAGGCTACATCCGGGGACATATCACACCGTGGATGGTTTCCGACAAAACCCTGACCAATGGAGAAGGGCTGACAATTCAGAAAAGAACGTCAGCATTGAAGGTATGGGCGAAGTGATTATCCAAGGCCCCCATAGAGATACCTTTTCTAAAGGCCATCTTATCCACCTATTAGGCAGTCATATTTTTATCCGGAACTTAAAGCTTAGGTATTCCGAACTCCATGGGATACTCATTTCAAGCGGTAATAGCAGGCGAATAACGGATGTGATTATAGATCAAGTTGAAGTGGACAGCGTTAAGGGTTTCGGGATGTTGTTTGTCCTGGTGGATAAGGTAGATGTAGGGTACAGCGCGGCGCGATACTGTGCTCGGCCGGGTGAAGAAAAACTGCCGCCTAATTGTGGTTTCCCCAGTGGCATTAAATTCCTCGGGTGTACGCACGCCACCATTCACCATTCCGAGATTGCTTACACCCGAGGCGAGGGGCTGAACTTTCACAACAGCCAATATGGGAGGGCTTATCTGAACCTCCTGCACGATAACCCCACCCAGTTCTATTGCGACAACTCTTCTAAGCTGCTCATACACCAAAACCACCTGTACAATACACCCTCACTGGGAAAGCGCTACTGGCACACGTGCCCTGTAGATACCAACGAGTTGCTGTGGTCTGGTAAAGCCTTTCTCCTGGCCAACGAAGGCGCTTGCATTTATGGATCAGCTCCTAGGTTCGAGGGATGCGCGACCATTTGCACTCCTATAAAT
Source organism: Saprospiraceae bacterium (assembly GCA_041640515.1). Classification (GTDB taxonomy): domain Bacteria; phylum Bacteroidota; class Bacteroidia; order Chitinophagales; family Saprospiraceae; genus M3007. The sequence continues at coordinate 4,075 of JBEQAD010000174.1, forward strand.
GAAACCTTTCCTAACGTGGATAGTATATTCATATTTAATAACTTAATACAAAAGGTAGGCCGTTTTATTGATTTTTGGCAGGGCAACCTAAAAGTTGTGGGCGTAAACTGTATTAAAAATGTATTCATCTGGCACAATACTTTTATTGAGAATTGGGGCATGCCTGGGACCAATGACCAGAGGGCAATGTTGATTCATTTCTATTTTCCAGATAGGGCAGTACACTTACCCCTGCTCCATTTGAGTTATGGAACCGTCCAAAATGTCAGGATTAAGCATAACATCTTTGCCTTTGACTCCAATACGTCTATTCCACTAGTCCAAGCTAAAAATACTCAAATTCCACAATTAGACTTTTTGCTTGATGCCAACCTATGGAGCCAGTTGCCTCCTTCGCATCATACCGAGGTGCTTCCCAACAATATCGAGCGCCCCAGCATGCCAAACAGAGTGCCTTTACTGCCGCCGTATTCGGGTCCTGAGCGAGACACTGTCATGGGCATTCTATGTGATAGCCGTTTCCATCTGGAAGTAAGTCCAATTAACGAGATGCCTCCCCGCGATTTCTATGGGAACTCGCGCCTGTCATCCCACCATCGTATAGGCGCCATAGAATGCCAGACCGTGTCTGCTCATACACCAATACCCGTTGGTCAGGTTAGCATCTATCCTGTCCCTGTCAAAGATTGGTTGAGCATAGACTTGGCGTCGGAATATCAGCAAGCGGATTTTACTATTGAGATATATCATTCTACTGGTCAGTTGGTGGAGACCGCGCGCAGCACTACTCGTCTTGCTTGCGGGCATCTGCCGGCCGGGTTCTACATTTTGGTCGTGCGGGGCCAGAAGTGGACGTTGCGCCAAGTTTTCCCGAAAGAATAGGGCTTGCGCCTATTCCTTTGCCCAAGTAGGCATCTGGGGATAGACACAACGTATCCTGTCGCCTTCGACAGAGCGATAGGGTGATTCGCGATAAAAATCAAACGGAGCGCATGGCGTAGTTTTGCAGCGTTTTTTCCAACAGAACAGCAGACCTGCCCATGAATCGCCTCGTATTTTCTGTTTTTCTTTTGTTGTTGGTCACCGGTCAGCGGGCGTATGCACAGCGCGATGCTGCCTCATGGAGGGCCGACATTGACGTGTTGCGGCGAGAATTACCCAAGCGCCATCCCAACCTGTTTCGATACTACAGCCGTGAAGCGTTTGAACGAGAGTTGGAGCAAGTCGCTGCCCAAAGCGAAGGCAAGACCGACTTGCAAATAGGGCTGGCCCTGCAAGCGGTGTTAGCCAAGTGCCGCGACGCCAATACACGTGTAGAGTTGTCGTCGCTGTTTCAGCAGTCGGGCAAAGTCATCCCTCTCGGCTTGGGCTGGTATGCGGGTGGGTTGTATGTCAGTGCCACGGTCAAGCGCTTTGCGCCAGCTATGGGCATGCGCGTGGTCAGCATCAACGGACTATCCCCCGAGGCTATGCTGGAGCAGTTGGGGCGCTTTATTCCTCAAGAAAACGCCGAGGCATTGCGCCGCGACGGCCCCATGTGGCTGCGCTTTCCTCAGGCGGTGGAGCAGGCTGGCGTTGGTCGCGGTGACACCTTGGCTATTTTACTCGCTGACGATGCCGGTAAGCAATTTGGCATGTACTTTCACCCAATAGATTTTCGCAAAGACAAGGAAGGAGCGCAGCCACTACAGTTTACGCCCAAAGAGCCTGACCTTCGGTGGGAACCCGTTAAACAGGTATTCAGCCTGCATTGGTTAGAAGCGCAGCAAATCGTGTATGTGCAGTACAATGGCTGTTTCAGCCGGGAAATGCTCTTGGCCATGGGCGACAGCGCCAGGGCTATGCAAGTGCCGCCGTTTCAGCCTGTGCTCGACTCGATGTTGGCCCTGCTGGATGCTTATCCTCTGTCGCGACTCTTTTTCGACCTGCGGTTCAACAGCATGGGCCACCCGGCTGATGGGCTCCGCTTGGTAGAACAGGTAGCCGCCCGGCCCTTGGTCAACCAGCCCAAACGGCTGTTTGTGGCCGTCAATCGCTACACTGCCGGCCCTGCTGTGGAAATTGCCGCGGCTTTCCAGCGCCAGACTAAGGCCTCCCTTGTCGGCGAGCCGCCAGCCCAACGCCCCAACCACATAGGCGACCCGGACTTTCTGTTCTTGCCCAACAGCCGTCTCCAGGTGTTTTACGGCACTCGACCCGTACAGGCATTGCCCGGCGACCCAGACGTACTGCGCATAGATATCCCTATAGAGATGCCCTTTCAAGCCTTCCGCCAAGGGCGCGACCCTATGCTCGACTACGTGCGCCAGATGCCTTGAGGCGAACATACCACAGGGCGCTCATGCAGCGAAGTGCGCTGGAAGTGTACCTTTAAGTCGAGAATAATTATCCATCATCGGCTATGCTCACACGCACTCTGTTGCTCTTGATGGCGCTAACTGCCCTCAAGGTCAGCGCTCAGGTTCCCTTCGATACGCTTCGGATACTGCATCGCGCTGAGATTTTCTTCTCTTTTGGCAAGGCAGACATCAGCCCGGAGGCCCGACAAACGCTGCAAGAAGTGGCGCTCCGCTGGCAAGAGGCAGGAGAAGGCGCTACCGTACACATCGTTGCTCATACCGACTCTATCGGAAGCACAATCGGCAACTTGCGCCTCTCCAAGCGCCGCGCTCGGGCCACCGCTGCCGCCTTGAAAGAGTACGGGCTAGACACCTCGGCCCTGAAGATGACTTTCCGCGGAGAAAGCACACCCGTTGCCGACAATAGCAGCGAAGAGGGGCGCCAGCGCAACCGCCGTGCGGAGTTAAGTGTCCTCATGCGCGTGCCGATGAGTACCCTGTCTGGCCGAGTGACCGACCAGAAGACAGGGAAACCCGTTG
>JBEQAD010000175.1:0-6931 GCA_041640515.1 Saprospiraceae bacterium
AGAAAAGAAAAAGTTCTCTGATGGGTACTTTGAAATCGGTTTTTGGGATGGCCTCTCTCCAAAAGATGGAGGGGGGCTTTTTTATTTTAGAACTCTATGGCCGTCGTAAGCAGTACTTGCAGCCCTCTTCTCAATAGCAACTTGCTTACCTTCGCCCTCCCACGGTTCATCTTATGCGAGATATAATAGATTTAATCGGACGCATCTTTCTGTCTGCCATTTTTCTTTTCGAGGCAGTGGACTCTACATTAAACTTCGAAAAAACCAAGGAAATCATGACCGACCACGCCCTAAATTGGAATCAAGACATGCTGCTGACGGGGGCCATCCTTTTTTTATTTTCAGGTGGCGTGATGGTACTGCTAGGCTATCGAACGGCTTTGGCTTCTGTGCTTCTATTGCTGTATTGGATACCCGTCACTTTTATCGTTCATGACTTTTGGAACTGTAAAGGCGACATGTTGCGCTTGCAGAGCATCCTATTTATGAAGAACATGGCCATAGCCGGTGGCTTGCTCATGCTCATAGGTAAGGGAAGTGGCCGGTACAGTATCAAGCGCTTATTGGCGACCACTCGCGTTTGAGGGTTAGTTCTAAGTAACTTTGGCGCGTGCTACAAGGCGAGAGAAGTAAGCTGGGAAAAAGCGCTTCAGATATACCCCCAGCACTTCTTTACCACCGAACCAGATTTCCTCCTTACCCCGCTCTATAGCACGCAAAATAATGCGGGCGGCCTTTGTTGGCGATATGCCCTTTTCCGTAGCATCATCCATGGTTCCCTGAGGTTGGCCAGATCCCGTTAGGGCATTGATACTCACTTGAGTGCGTACGAAACCCGGACAAGCCAGCGTAACGCGCAGAGGTGTCTGTGCCAATTCAGCGCGCAGGCTGTCGAAGAAACCGTGTAATGCGTGCTTGCTCGCGGCGTAGCCCGATCGCAGGGGTGTTCCAAACTTGCCCGTCAGGCTGCTGATAACGACAATGTGCCCCAACTGATGCATGAGCATACTGGGCAGCAGCGCCTTCGTAAGCGCTACGGTACCGAAATAGTTGACGTCCATGAGCCGCTTGTCCACTTCCAACGACGTTTCTGCAGCTAGGCTTCGCTGCGAGATACCGCCGCAGTGGATGACGATATCCACCTTGCCTACGCGCGCTAGTACCTGCTCGACAGTACTGGGTATGTGGTCATGCTGTGCTAAGTCCAAAGGCTGTACCAGCAGGTCTTTAGCTCCTAAGCGGCTAGCCTCGGCAGCGACGCGCCGGAGCGCTTCCTCGTTGCGCGCCGACAGGATAATGCTGGCGCCGCGATCTGCCAGAGCGTATACTAAGGCTTCTCCGATGCCTGAAGAGGCGCCAGTAACCCATACGCGTTTTTGATGAAAATAGTTGGTCATATTGTCTTGTCGGGATAGCTGCTTAACCGTGAAGAGCCATCTTCAGATAAACCCCATTTTTAAGCCTGTCGGCCTCGCTCGCAAAGGTAAAAATGCCATAACATCCGCGTGCCAACGCTTCGCCAGGGGCGCCAGTGGATGGTCTTCTCCTCCAGTTCGACGTGCGCAGGGCGATAAGGTAGATCCTTTAATACGCGAAAAGCCTCTTGCATGGCAATATCTCCGCGAGGCAGGATATCGGGGCGCAGCAAGCATTCAGACAAATAGATGTCTGCTGTCCAATCGCCTATGCCTCGGATGCGTTTCAGCGCTTTGCGCACACCTTCATCAGGAAGGTGTGCCAGGGAGGGCAAGTGCAGCTCTTCCCGCAGGATGCTTTCCGCAAGGTGGCGTGCATAGGCCATCTTTTGGCGGCTGAAGCCCACCGCGCGCAGGGTTTCGTCCGATAGTTGCAGAAAAGCCTCCGGCGTCAGCAGGCTGACTTGTTGCTGCAGCCTGCGAAAAGTGGCGTTGGCAGAGGCTAAGGAAACTTGCTGCTCCAGGATAATATGTACTAAGGTGGCAAAACTCGGCTCTCGGTTCCACAGGGGCGGGTAGCCATAATTGATTAAGACACGTGCCAGCGCTTCATCTCGTTTTGCCAACCATTCGCTGCGCGAGCGGAGGGTCATTTCGTCTAGCTGTTGTATCATTGCTGCAAAACTATTGCACGACATGCGCATTGCCACGCTGACCCTTCATCCTGCTATAGACAAAAGCGCTGATGTCGAGCGCATGATACCTGAGCGCAAACTGCGGTGCTCTACTCCCCATTACGACGCGGGAGGAGGTGGAATAAACGTGTCCAAAGGTATCCAGCGCCTCGGAGGCCAAAGCACAGCCGTCTTTCCCGTAGGAGGCAATAGCGGAAAACGGCTGCTCGAATTATTGGAAAAAGACGCCATTCCGACGGCACCTGTGGAAGTAGCGGGCGAGACGCGAGAAAATTTTTCTGTCTTCGAAACCTCTACCGGGCACCAGTACCGATTTACTCTACCCGGCGAGCCGCTCTCCTTGGCGGATGCGGACGCCTGTTTGGATGCAGTAAAGCGTCTACAGCCCAACATTGTCGTGGCCAGCGGTAGCCTGCCCCCCGGTTTGCCGGATGACTATTATGCTCGCGTTGCTGTTCAAGTTCGACATGCGGGCGCGCGCTTGGTGTTGGACACCTCAGGCGAAGCCCTCAAGGCGGCTTTGGAGGCGGGGGTGTACATGTTAAAACCCAACATCGGCGAGCTGAGTCGGCTGGTAGGCGTGGAGCGCTTGGAAATGAATCAGGTCGATGACGCAGCGATGTCGCTTATCTACGCAGGCAAGTGCGAAATCATCGTCGTCTCCCTGGGCCCTCACGGCGCCCTGTTAGCCACTGCCGATGGCTTTGTTCATGTGGCCGCTCCGATAGTGGACAAACGCACCACCGTTGGAGCAGGCGATAGCATGGTAGCCGGTATGGTGTGGGCCTTAGATCAAGGGAAAGTCCCATTAGAAATGGTACAAATTGGCGTAGCTTGTGGAACGGCTGCCACCATGAATCCTGGTACAGAACTCTTTCGACCAACGGATGTCTGGCGCCTCTTGGAGTGGATACAGACCTTTGGCAAACGCTACCGGTTTACTGACTTTTGATACCAGTGTCTACTTTTGCAATTCATCCTCTATTTTCTGCCATTATTTATGATAAATCTGATACTCTTTGGCCCTCCTGGTTCGGGCAAGGGCACCCAGGCGGCGCGATTAGTGGAGCGGTATGCGTTAGTACACATCAGCACGGGAGATTTGTTCAGGCAAGAAATGGGCAACGGTACGCCGTTAGGTAAAGAGGCCCAGGCCTACATATCGCGTGGCGAGCTAGTGCCCGATCAAATAACTATTAGCATGTTGCGCAACAAGGTGGAGGCGCATCCAGAGGCCAAGGGCTTCATCTTCGACGGTTTTCCGCGCACTATCCCTCAAGCGGAAGCGCTGGATCGACTCATGTCAGACGAGGGCATGGCTATTCATCTCCTCATCGCTCTGGATGTGGATGAGGAAGAAATTGTAAAGCGAATTAAAGGACGGGCTTCCCTCTCTGGCCGTACAGATGATGCCGACGAAGCTATTATCCGCAATCGCATCTCTGTTTACAAAAACGAAACAACACCGGTATTTGACTACTACGCCCAACAAGGCAAAAGCTATAGGGTCAACGGCATCGGTACAATCGAAGAAATCTTTGAGCGCCTGTGTAGCGTTATAGAACAATCAGCCCACACTAACTCGGCGCACTGAGAACTTCACGCGTTGAGACCGACGGCGCTCTTTATCTTTGCTCGTGCTTTGCCGCTTTTTCTCATTACCCAAGCCTGCTGCTCATGGTCGTCCCGTCCAATCCTTGGCCCGCTTTTTGGCAGCGTCTGCCAGCCCCGCTGCGCAATCGCTACTACCTGACGCTGCTCATTTTCTTTTTTATCCTGATCTTTTTGGATAAGAATAACTTGTGGACTCAGTGGAAACTCATGCGCGCCAAACATAGGCTACAGCAAGACAAAGCGCTATATCAGGAAAAGATTAAAGAGGCTAAGAAGCAAGCCGAGACTTTTGAACTGACCAAAGAGCGCTATGCCCGCGAGCGCTATTACATGCGCCGCCCGGGCGAAGACGTGTACATTATTCAAGAAGCGAAATAGCCATTAACTATCATGTCTGTTTTAGTCAACCAGCATTCACGCGTTATCGTACAGGGATTTACCGGAAAAGAAGGCTCCTTTCATGCTGAACAGATGATTGCCTACGGCACCCAGGTGGTGGGTGGCGTGACGCCGGGCAAAGGTGGACAAACTCACCTGGACAGGCCTGTTTTCAATACTGTTGAGCAGGCCGTCAAGGCTACGGGCGCTAATACCTCGGTTATTTTTGTGCCACCTGCCTATGCCGCCGATGCCATTATTGAAGCAGCTCAGGCCGGCATTGCAGTAATTGTAGCCATAACAGAAGGCATCCCCGTCCAGGATATGGTACGGGTTAAGGCTTACGTAGACCGCACGAAGAGCCGTCTCATTGGACCAAATTGCCCCGGCGTCATCACGCCAGAGGAGGCCAAAGTAGGCATCATGCCTGGTTTTGTATTTAAGCGCGGGCCAATTGGCCTGGTCTCCAAATCCGGCACGCTGACCTACGAAGCCGCTGACCAAATAGCTAAGGCGGGGCTGGGTCTGACGACGGCCATCGGTATCGGCGGCGACCCCATTATCGGTACCACCACCCGTGAGGCCATTGAGCTTTTCATGAACGACCCGGAGACCGAAGCTATCGTTATGATCGGTGAAATAGGCGGCACCTTAGAGGCTGATGCCGCTCGCTGGGTGCGTTCCATAGGTAATCCCAAGCCAGTGATTGGATTTATTGCTGGCCAGACAGCGCCGAAAGGCCGCAAGATGGGTCATGCCGGCGCTATCGTAGGCAGTGCAGAAGATACCGCCGCAGCCAAAATGCGTATTATGAGTGAGAACGGCGTCCACGTCGTCAATTCGCCAGCGCAGATCGGGCTCGTAGTGAAGCGCGTGCTGCAAGGCGTGGCTGTCTAACCCGAGCGCTCTGCTCTCTCTTTTCAGACCTTCTCATCGATGCTGTTGGGAAGGTCTGAAATTTTATCCACGTATTTTTCTCGTGCACTGATGAGTTGTACTAGCCGGCGAGCAACCGTGCGGCGAATGTGGCGCTCCAGGTCTTTATCGGGTTGGCGCAGGATGTATTGAAACTTGCACACGACACTAGTGCGGTTGATCTCTGCCACGCGTAGATAATAGCTGTCGGGCTGAATGCGGTCGTGAAAGGAGCGTAAAGTTTCGATGAGGTATTGTTCTAGCTCTTCGACGGTGCTCAAATACTTGAGGTCGATCTCGAAGTCCAAGCTGATGCGCCTAATCGGACGACGGGTGTAGTTGATGATGTCTGTATTCATCGCTGTATTGTTGGGGATGTAGATAACATCGTCGTCGTCGTTGATCAAGTGAATGTTCTGCAACGTGATGTCTATGATTTTACCGCGGTGCGCGCCAATGCGAATGTTATCCCCGATGCTGATCTGACCCGAAAAGGTCAGAATCATCCCGTTAATCATGTTGGAAACATAATCCTTAGTCAGGATGGCCAGACCAGCAAAAATGATGGAAATGGAGGTCAATACATCGCGAATGTGAATCTGGAACAGCGAGAGCACTCCTACCACTAACCCTACAACTAAAATGATAGAATACAAATGCCGGATGCCTACCGTAAAATTATCATCGCCATGGCGATGCGACCTTCGCCGGTAGAGCCAAACGACGGTCACTTGCACAAAGTCGAGAAAAAGTAAAAAGACCGCCAGGGCTGACAACACAGTAGTATAATAGACTGCTGATGGACGGTATTTGGCTTTCAGCTGGTTGTAAAGAGGTGCCAAGTCTATCTCGCCCATGGCGACGAGCGTCAGAAGGATAAGGACGAGCATTTTAAGCAGCAGTATCATTCCTTTTCTCATAACAGCGTCATGTGTTGGTGTAGGTAATAACTATAAGCGCGCTTAGGAAAATAAAAACGCGAAGGCTTCGAAAAGCGTCGAGCAGCCTCCGCGTTTTAGCGTTAAAACAGCAAGTTGCGTTATAGCGTCTCTATCGGATGATAGGGCAGGCTAAAGGCCTCGGCAACGCTTTGGTACACAATCTTTCCACGCACAATGTTAAGCCCGAGGAAAAGTTCGCGGTTCTCACGGCAAGCGCGCTCCCAGCCTTTGTCGGCCAGTTGAATGGCGTAAGGCAGTGTGGCATTGGTCAGGGCCACAGTCGACGTAAATGGCACCGCACCTGGCATGTTTGCTACGCAGTAGTGTACTACATCCTCGATAATGTACGTCGGATGGTCATGCGTAGTAGGACGCGTGGTTTCGATGCAGCCTCCTTGGTCCACGGCGACGTCCACGATCACAGTGCCCGGCCGCATCAGTCTGAGCATGTCGCGCGTGATGACCTTGGGCGCCAGCGCTCCCGGAATAAGCACTGCGCCGATAATAAGGTCGTGCGTTTGAACCAAACGGCGTATCGTATACTCGTTGGAGAACAGCGTCGTGACATTAGGCGGCATGACGTCACTGAGATAGCGCAAGCGGGCCAGGTTGACATCTAGAATGGTTACCTGAGCGCCTAAACCAGCGGCCATCTTAGCGGCTTGCGTACCGACAACACCACCGCCGATAATGAGCACTTTGCCTGGCTCTACTCCTGGCACACCACCCAACAAGACGCCGCGGCCCTTGACGGGTTTTTCCAGATACTTGGCGCCCTCCTGGATGGCCATGCGCCCTGCTACTTCGGACATGGGAATAAGCAGCGGTAGCTGACGGTCTTTAGTCTCTACCGTTTCGTAGGCAAGACAGACGGCGCCACTGTTCATCATGGCCCTGGTCAGTTCCTCGCTGGAGGCAAAGTGGAAATAGGTGAAGATAAGCTGGTTGGGCCGGCAGCGGCTGTATTCCTCTG
>JBEQAD010000176.1:0-6884 GCA_041640515.1 Saprospiraceae bacterium
ATTACACCGGTAGCTAGCTGCGCGGCTATTCCCTTCATTGATCTAAGCCCTTCAGGCAACTTCACGCTGGCTGCTACGACAGTGAACCTCCTCAGCACGGATAACACGACGCCTCTTTGCGCGCTCAATTTTGCAATATCGATAGATGGTGGCCCGTTCGCTTCTACCTTTGATTTTACCTGCGCTTGGTTGGGCAATCGCCTCTTGACGCTGCGCGTATCAGACTTATCGGGCAATACGGCTACCTGCACCCAGATTACGCAAGTGCGCGACGTGACCCCACCAACCATCGCTGCACCAGCTGACATCACCATCGAATGCGACGAGCCGAGTACGCCACCCAGCACGGGTATGCCTACAGGTATTACAGATAACTGCACGATCAACCCAGTGGTGACTCAACTGCCCGACGTTATTCTGCCTGGCAGTTGCACTAACGCTTACACTATTGTCCGCACTTGGCAGGCTGTTGATCTCTCCGGCAATACCGCTACTGCTTCGCAGACGATTGTAGTAAATGACAGCAAAAAGCCAACTTTTTCTATCCAAAATGCGATAAGCATAAATACGGATGATCCGTTCTTATGCGATGCGCCGCTCACTTTGCAATTAACGCCAGACAGTGTGTCGGATAATTGCACGGCCTTTGGCGGTTTGGATATTGAGTACACTATTGACTATCCGACGCCTTCTTATGGCTATGTGGATGTAACGCTACCTACCCCAGGCGCCGTTATTCCCTTCGACTACTGGCCCGTAGGAACAACGCTCGTCACCTGGACGGTGAAGGATGCCTGCGATAACGTGGCCACCACGACAGTATCGATAGAGGTAAAGGATACGCAACCGCCTGTTTTTACGAGCGGATACGATACACTCTGCGGAAAGGCCTTTGTGTTGCCCAATACGACAGGAGCATGCTCTAACCTGTTTACTTGGGCAAGACCGAATGTCCTGTCCAATCATGTCGACGACTGCTTGAATTTCACCGTATCTGAGCAGATTAGTAACCCAACGGTACAATCTGCCATCAACCTGACCAATCCCTTTAATTACAATGCCTTTTTGAGCTTCCAAATGTTCCCTTCGGCTCAGTTTCCAGTAGGCATCACGACGGTCTCATACACAGCTACGGATGCCAGCGGCAACAAAGGCACGTGCTCCTTTACGGTAGAAATTCAAGACATCCAACCTCCTATGCTGACCTGCCCGCCGAATCAAACGCTGCCTTCGACGTGCCCGACGGCTGTTGTGCCAACCTATACCAATCTAGTGTTAGTGTCGGATAACTGCCCGGGTGGTGTAACGCTTACTCAAAGTGTTCCTGCAGGTACTACGCTGGCGAGCCTCTTTGCGCCTAACCCTCCGGCAGCGGGTAATCAATTTGACGTTACCGTCACTGGCTCCGATGGATACAACAGCACCTCCTGTTCCTTCACTGTCACGTTGCAGGACGGCCAGGCCCCTATTCCAGTAGTAGCCACGCTACCCGATTTAATTGACTCCTGTGGCAGTCTTATCGTGCTTGCGCCTAAGGCGCTGGATCCGTGTAACCCATTGGTGGACACCATCTACGGTACACCCTCGACTCCAGTGGGTGTTTTCCTGAATACCAACCCGCCGTCGTATCAACTCAACCCAGGCAATTACGTTATTACCTGGCTGTACGACGACGGCAACGGCAACATCAGTTCGCAGCCACAAAACATCACAGTGCTCAACGACGTGTTCCCACCGGTGGCTATTTGTGTGCCTAACCTAACGGTGGACTTGCACCCCACAACGGGCAAAGCACCTGTCAGTGCTGCGGCCCTGAATAACGGCAGCTTCGACCCGAATCAATGTGGGCCGCTAACCTTTAGTGCCCTGCCGGACACCTTAACTTGTGCGCAGTTGGGCACAACTACGGTAACGCTCGTGGTGCACGACCACAAGAACAATACGGCAACCTGCACAACAACCGTGACGGTGCGCGACTTGACGGCGCCAATCATTGCGGGCGTTCCGGCCAACCTTACCATTGAAGCCTGCGACAGTATTCCTGCACCACCGACGCTGATTGCTTCAGACAACTGCGCGGGCACCTACCCAGTAACCCCCACGCAGACCTCTACCCAGACACCCAGTGGCTTCCAGAAGTACAATTACGTCATCACGCGCACATGGACAACAGCAGACGCTTCAGGCAACTCTGTGACCGCCACCCAGACTATTACGGTCAAGGATACCAAGAAGCCACAGTTTGTGGGCGCGCCCGATACGATAGTGGTCACGACAGGAAGTAGCCGCACTACTTGCGACGACACCGTAAGTATCAATATCTTGCCTTTCATCAGCGACTGTGCTACGGACGCGGATTTGACGGTAACCAATAATAAGAAGCCGGCAGATGGCGGCAATCTGAAAGATGTATTTACGGTAGGGTCTCACGTGGTTATCTTCACGGCCACAGATGTGTCGGGAAATTCGCAGACGAAAGCCGTCACTGTTATCGTGAAAGACGGCACACCGCCCACGGCAGTATGTATCAATGGCGTTAGTGCAAGCCTCCAGCCTTCAGGGTTTGTTGTGGTTACTACAGCTCAGTTCAATAACAACAGTTACGATAACTGCCCAGGAACGCTTGACTTGAAGATTCAGCGGTTGGATAAGACCCCGCTGCAAACGCCGAGCAATACACTCACATACGACTGCAACGATGCCGACGGCATTACTCAACACCCAGTAAGGCTCTTCGTAACGGACCCCGCAGGCAACAAGTCCATGTGCGAGACTTACATCGTCATTCAGGACAACGTGAGTCCCACCATTTCGCTCTGCCCTACAGACAAAACAGTGGTATGTACAGATAGCTTGGCCCCTGCTGTACACGGGACGGTTTCGGCAAACGATAATTGCCCGGGCAACTTGATGGTTTCGCATGAAGACATAGAAGAGGCTAATGTGGATACGACCAATATCGCCTGCTACCTAATCAAGCGCATTTGGAAGGTTACCGACCTATCGGGTAACTCGGCTACATGCGTGCAGACGTTCTCCGTTTTAGATACGGTGGCACCCATCCTGTCTCAGTATCCACCCGACCTGACGCTCTCTTGCAGCCAAACTATGACGCCACCCGTGGTCGTGACGGCTTCAGACAACTGCACCGCTTTTGTGGGCGTAACATTTGTGCAAGATACTCTCACCCAAGCCATGGGACCTTGCGGAAAGTATAGCTACGTCCTAAAACGCACCCGCACAGCAGTGGACGAGTGTGGCAACGAAACTGTACATACTAATACTATCACGGTAATAGACAACACACCACCGTCGTTCCCCGGCCTACCGGATACGATAACGGTAAAGTCATCCAACTTTACCAACACGAATGGCTGCCTCATACCCGTTACTCTGGATATTACCGACTACCTGGTGGACTGCGCTCCAGCAGCAGAAATGGCCATCTCGAACAATGCACCGCACGGCAATGGTACTACTAGCGCCAGCGGCAATTATGAGGCAGGCACTTACAAGATCGTCTTCACTGCTACTGACCCCTGCGGAAACGTTGGGAAAGACTCGGTTATCCTCGTCGTTATTGATGATAGTAAGCCAACTGTCATCTGCAACAACAGCTTAGTTATTTCGCTAGGGTCAAACGGTAGTGCTATCTTAGCCCCACAAGATGTTGACCAAGGCAGTACCGATAACTGTGGCATTGACACCATGTACCTGAGTAAGTCCGAATTCAACTGCCAGGACTTAGGCAACAATAGTGTAACCCTGACGGTGATAGACAACTCGGGCAATTCCAATGTGTGTACGGTCAACGTGCAGGTATCGCTGGGCAGTGGCGTGGGCTTTGCCTTGTCTTTAAGCAGTACGGCTGAAACGTTTCAGGGCGCCAATGATGGCACAGCAAAAGCCACAGCGACTGGAGGCTCAGGCAACTTCCTGTTCGTCTGGAGCACAGGCGACTCGACAGCCACCATTACCAACTTGCCTCCAGGGGTGTATTATGTGACGGCAACTGACCTGAATTCTGGTTGCATACACACCGACTCGATCATGGTGCAGGCTGGGCCAGCCCTCACCGTAACGGCGGGTATGGGTGGTGGTATGCAGGGCGCCACTATTCAAATACCGGTAACGGTGGGCGCTTTCCAGAACATGCTCGGTATGTCGTTTAGTATGCACGTAGTCAATGACTTAGTTGGCACGATCTCGGGGGCTACATCCACTGGAGCCCTTCCAGGCACGCTCTCGCTCAACGTAGTAGGCGACTTCCTGACGGTCTTCTGGGTAAGCCCAGGCCCCCCAGTTAATCTGCCTAACAACACGGTCATTTTCAACGTAAGTGTCGATTTGGGAATAGCGCCCGTGGGGTCATCCAGCCCGCTGAATTTTGTCAATTCACCGACCATTATCAGCTTCCAGAAGGATTCTGTAGGCTTTCCCGTATCGGTTGCGGCCAACTTGGTACCTGGCCTAGTAAAAATAGACAGCGCCGCTGCTTCCAATCTGCAGGTAGCTGGCATCGTCAAGACGTGGTGGGGAGGAGGTATTCCAGTACCTAATACAAACGTAGCACTAACGGGCACTGTCTCTGCTACGCAAACTACTGCTATTCCAGGTACCTATTCCTTCGCGGTGCCGACCGGAGCAAATACAACGGTAACGCCAAGCAAAACGGTAACGTCTAGCTTTAGCGCAGGCATTAACGTAGGAGACCTGTTAGCCATTCAGAACCATGCCGCCTCTGTTTTACTGTTGGCTAACCCATATCAGTGGGTGGCCGGCGATATTAATAACAATGGCACTGTAGATATTGTAGATTACTTGCTCGTGCAGCAGCTCATCTTAGGCACCGTGCAACATTACTCGAATGGCGCGCCCGACTGGAAGTTCGTGCCGGCCAGCTATGTCTTCCCATCACCGAACCCGCTGGTGCCGCCATTCCCGCAGCACATTACGCGAACGAACATAGCGACTAGCTTCACTAACGACGATTTCATAGCGGTGCGTATGGGCGATGTTACTGGCAACGCACCGGTCAATAATGTGCAAAATTCGACGCAAGACCGTCACGGCGAAGTGTTCCGCTTCCGCTTAGAAGACCGAGCGCTGCGCGCCGGCGAGGTGATCTCCGTCCCCTTCCGCTCCTTAGACTTCACAAGGCGTCAGGCATACCAGATGACGCTGGCCTTTGATCCAGCAGCGCTCGAATTGACGGACATTCAACCAGGTATTTTGCCCGGTTTGGGGCAGGCCAATTTTGGCATGGCCTACGTAAATGAGGGCTACTTGACCCACCTATGGGTAGGTCCAACACCGCTAACCCTCGCGGACAATGAGGCGCTCTTTACGCTGGTATTCCGCGTTCGCGAAAACCGTGCAGCGCTATCCAACGTCTTGCATCTGTCGTCGCAAATTACCACTGCAGAAGCCTTGGACGAAGTCGGCAATGTCATACCTATTGCATTTGACTTTGTAAAAACGACTCACAACAGCGACCCATCAGCGACCACAGAGACGTTCGCTCTTTACCAAAACCAGCCGAACCCGTTCCGAGAGCAGACAGTTATCCACTTCCGTCTGCCTCAAGCTGGGCATGCCCATTTGCGTATCTTCACGGTCGAAGGACGACTGGTAAAGGTCATTAGCGGCCAATTTGCTGCTGGACACAATACCGTTTGGTTGCATAAGAGCGATATCGGCTCTCCGGGCGTTTACTGGTATGAACTGAGCACCGATACTCAACACGACCGCAAGAAGATGCTCTTGCTCGATTAAGTTGCTTGTAGAAAGGTAGGGAGATAAAAAACGCTCCCTACCTTTCTTCCCTCAAAGTGAGTGAAAGCGATACCTATCCCACCCTTAAGCCGGGCCATACAAACTCATGACAAACGAATCCATGAGAAACTCACTACTCATTGCGCTCTTCTGCGCGATCTATCTCGCGCCGATACAGCTGTCGGGACAGAGCGTACGTCTGAAAGCTGACTCCATTGCGGTGCCTTGCCACGATACCGACACCTTCCTGATGCCCATTCGCTTGTTTGATTTCCAAAACATAGCGGGGCTGCAGTTTACGTTCGGTTGGGCCCCCACTTATCTCAAGTACGTACACCTTCGCGACATTCATCCGGCCTTTACCGGCATTGGCTTCGACACAACGACGTTTATTCCTCAGGGAAGGTTCACCTTCTCCTGGACGACTCTGGGGGGGCTTTCGCTACCCGATAGTACTGTGCTGCTCTCGGTAGCATTTGTGCGATTAGCCGGACCAGCAACGCCCACACTTTTCCTAAATACACCGACAGACATTGTAGCTTTTGCGGCTAACTTCGACGAAGTGCCCGTCAACACCACCGCAGGTAAAGTAACCCCTCTTGACAGCCTGCCGCCTTACATCGAATGCCCGGCAAGCCTCACCTTGGAAGCCTTTGGGCCAACAGCGGTCAACAATATCGGCATCGATTCGCTCTTCGACAACTGTTCGTTGGAAAGTATCGGCTGGTCAACGACAGGAGCCACCGTGGGCAACCACCCTAATGATCCCGATGCCAGCGGTGATATCTTCAACTTAGGTGTTTCCACGGTAACTTATATGGTCAAAGACGTAGGCGGCAACACTGCTACCTGTTCTTTCACCATTACCATCAATTTGGCCCCGAGTGACTCGCTGACCCTGGTAGCCTCTCAACACACTTCTACTTGTGGGCAAAAAGTAACGGTCAATATTTCGGTATTGAACTTTGACTCCATCAGCGGCCTTCAGTTTTCGTTGGGCTGGAATCCGGCCTTGCTGACGCTGGATACCATTGTTAATGCGCATCCCTCTATGGCGCTGACAAGCAACAACTTCGGCTTTGCCCAGGTGAACAACGGCTTTCTAGGCT
>JBEQAD010000177.1:0-6864 GCA_041640515.1 Saprospiraceae bacterium
CGTAGCGGCAGCGGCGGTTGGCTGACTGTACGCATCAAAAGCGACGAGAAGCAGAAAAACTGCTATCCCTCCGATAAGCTGCGCACATAACAGCTCGCTGTAAGGCATCTGGGCTTGCATTTTAGCTAATGTGCAAAAAAATTTTGACTACATGCACGTCCGACTTTTTCTAAGTGCGTTTAAGCGCGTTTTGTTCACCTACCGCGCATAAGCGACTATCGGCACAACGCTCCTTTGTATTGCAGCATTTTTTTTCCTTTGCCTTGGACAATGTGAAAAAAGCTTTTAAATAACCTTCTACTCTGCAGCACTCCGACCTGTGCAGCGATGTTGGATTTACGTCAAAACAAAACTACTCATGAACAAAAAGGATATCCTTCTGAGAAAGAAGGCTGTCTACGAGCAAAAGGTAGCGGCTCTGCTGCACTCGTTGGCGCCTTACGGCGACGAACGCCTCAACCGATCACCCGCGTCAGGACACTGGTCGGCTATGCAGGTGTTGCACCACTTGATACTGGTAGAGTTGCTGGCGTTGCGCTATGTGCAAAAAAAGCTGAGTTTTCAACCCAAACTGGAGAAGGCTGGCCTTCCCGAATGGTTTCGGTTGGTGGGGTTGTCGATATACCTGCGCACACCGCTCAAGTTTCGCGCACCAGACGCAGTAGGAGAGCAACACCTACCCGCCTTTGCCTCGCTGGAAGAGACGCGACGGCAATGGCAAGAGGTGCACACCGCCTGGCACACATTCCTGGAAGCCATGCCAGAAGAGCACTTGGACAGAGCCGTGTTCCGGCATCCCCTAGTAGGGCGGTTGAGTTGGACAGGAACCTTCGCCTTTTTTAAGGCACATTTAGACCGGCATCGGAAGCAGCTATGGCGTACGCTCCGAGCGGTATGAAAGCGGCAATGCTACCCCGGACCTTGGTAAGCTAAGGCGACCATTGCTTTTTGCCTGTGACTCTCAGGACTTAGGCAATGGTTTCGCTAGCCACAGCCGCGAAGAGGTATTCGCGGTTCATACGCGCGATATGACTTACCGAGATTTCTTTAGGGCATTCGGCCTCACATGCCTTGACGTTGGAGCAGCGGCCAAAGCCTTCTTTATCCATTTGGGCAATCATGCGCAGCACACGGCGCTTGCGTTCCACTTGCCCTTGCGGTAGCAGGGCCAGATGGCTCACCTTAGCGGCCGTAAACAGCATAGCTGATGCATTAGGACACGCTGCTACGCACGCGCCGCAACCAATGCATGCAGCTGCATCGAAAGCACGGCTGGCCACCTCTTTTTCGATGGGAATACTGTTGGCTTCAGGAGCTTGGCCTGTGTTTACACTAATGTAACCGCCCGCCTGAATGATTCGGTCGAAGGCTGAGCGGTCTACCACCAGGTCGCGAATAACAGGAAAAGCACGGGCGCGGAACGGCTCAATGACAATCGTCTCTCCGTCGTGGAAATGGCGCATGTGTAACTGACAGGTAGTGGTGCCTTTGAGCGGGCCATGCGGCCGGCCATTGATGACCAACGAGCACGTGCCGCAAATGCCCTCACGACAGTCGTGCTCGAAGGCAATAGGCTCTTCGTGTTGCCGGATTAACCGTTCGTTGAGCACGTCAAGCATTTCCAGAAAAGACATGTGCTCGTTGACATCGTCCAGCTGATACGTAACAAACTCGCCTTTGTATTTACCACCCTGGCGCCAAACTTTGAGCGTGAGTTTCATAGTGTTATAAGAAGCGTTTTTTGAAAAGGCCTGGAAAGGTTATTTACTTGTAACTGCGTTGAGCAATTTTTACCTCTTCGTAGAGGAGCGGCTCTTTATGGAGCCGAGGCTGGGCGCCTTCGCCGCACCATTCCCATGCCGCTACGTACTTGTAATTTTCGTCATCGCGCAATGCCTCACCGTCAGCGGTCTGGTATTCCTCGCGGAAATGGCCGCCGCAGCTTTCGTTGCGGTGTAGCGCGTCTATACACATCAATTCACCCAGTTCAAGGAAATCGGCCACGCGCCAGGCCTTCTCTAACTCGGGGTTAAACTCGTCGCTACGACCGGGGACATAGAGTTTTTTCCAGTACTCCTCGCGCAAAGCGCGAATCTCGCTGATGGCTTGTTGAAGCCCTTGAGCGTTGCGCGACATGCCACACTTATCCCACATAATCTTGCCCAAGCGGCGATGGAACGACTCGGCACTTTCTGTACCTCCAATGCTCATGAGGTGGTGGATGCGGTCGGCCACTTCTTTTTCTACGCGCTCAAATTCGGGCGTATTGGTCGGAATAGGTCCCGTGCGAATTTCCTTGCTTAAGTAGGCGCCGATGGTGTAAGGCAGCACGAAATAGCCATCGGCCAGCCCTTGCATAAGGGCCGAAGCACCCAGTCGGTTGGCACCATGGTCACTGAAGTTTGCCTCACCAGCAGCGTACAGGCCAGGCACCGTAGTCATTAGCTCGTAGTCTACCCAGAGACCACCCATCGTGTAGTGGACTGCGGGATAGATGCGCATGGGCACCTCATAAGGGTTTTCGCCAGTAATTTTCTCATACATCTCGAAGAGATTGCCATAGCGCGCAGCAATAGTATCCCGGCCAAGGCGCTTGATGGCGTCGGCAAAGTCGAGATAAACAGCCAGTCCCGTGGGGCCCACGCCTTTTCCGGCGTCGCACTCGGCTTTGGCTGCACGGCTTGCAATGTCGCGAGGCACTAAGTTGCCAAAAGCTGGATAGCGGCGCTCCAGGTAATAGTCGCGATCTTCTTCAGGAATCTCATTGGGGTGCTTTTTAGCATCCGCCGGATTTTTAGGCACCCAGCAACGGCCGTCGTTGCGCAATGACTCCGACATGAGCGTCAGCTTAGACTGATAATCGCCCGAGACAGGAATGCAGGTAGGGTGTATTTGTGTGAAGCACGGATTGCCGAAGAAGGCGCCTCGGCGATGGGCGCGCCAGGCGGCTGTAGCGTTGCACAGCATAGCATTGGTGCTCAGATAGAACACATTGCCATAACCGCCCGTGCATAGCACAACGGCGTGGGCACCATGGCGCTCTAGCTCACCCGTGAGCAGATTGCGCGCGATGATACCGCGGCATTTACCATCCACCAGCACCACATCGAGCATTTCGTGGCGATTATATAGTTTCACCGAGCCAAGAGCCACCTGCCGGCAGAGTGCTTGATAGGCGCCCAAGAGCAGTTGCTGGCCTGTCTGACCACGCGCATAAAAAGTGCGGGAGACGAGCGTGCCGCCGAAAGAGCGGTTGTCCAGTAAACCACCATACTCGCGCGCAAAAGGCACACCCTGAGCCACGCATTGATCGATGATATTCACTGAAACTTCGGCCAAACGATATACATTGGCCTCTCTGGCCCGGTAGTCGCCCCCTTTGATTGTATCGTAAAACAGACGGTATACAGAGTCACCGTCGTTGCGGTAGTTCTTAGCTGCATTGATGCCGCCTTGCGCCGCAATAGAGTGTGCCCGACGCGGGCTGTCGTGAAAGGTAAAGACCTTCACATTGTAGCCTAACTCACCCAAGGACGCCGCGGCCGATGCACCAGCCAAGCCAGTACCTACCACAATCACATCAATGCGGCGCTTATTATTAGCCGACACCAAGGGGACATGGCCCTTGTAGTTCTTCCATTTTTCTGAAAGCGGCCCTTCAGGAATTTTAGCATCCAACCTTATATCAGTGGCTGTCATGTCGTTATTGTTGTTATGGTTAATGAAAGTTGCCATGCCTATGCGGTCAGCTCAGCCTCTCAAATACATAATTACCGGAATAATAGCAAAGAGAAGAGGGATAAGGGTGGCATAAACCATGCCTATGAAGCGCACTGTCGGCACATACTTGCGGTGACCCAAGCCCAGCGTCTGAAAAGCAGACCAGAACCCATGCCACAGGTGAAGACCCACAACCGCCATACAAATCACGTAGAAAACGACAAAGATGGGGTCCATGTAAGTTGCTTTAACCAGAGAGTATA
The DNA here is from genome assembly GCA_041640515.1 of Saprospiraceae bacterium. GTDB lineage: Bacteria > Bacteroidota > Bacteroidia > Chitinophagales > Saprospiraceae > M3007. Next base: position 3,984 of record JBEQAD010000177.1, read on the forward strand.
AGTCTTTTACCTCGTGTGGGTACGTCGGGTAGGTAAGTGTGGCCAGCTCGCCCCAGTGCATCTGAAACCAAAACTGATAGAGGTGAATGAGGATGAATACAAAAATGATTATGCCCAACCAGGCCATGTTGCGCGAGGTGCGCTCCGCCGGGCGCGAGAAAGCAACAGCATACCGCTGCTGGCCACGCGCCGCCCGATTGTAGCGCCAGAGCACTAGCCCTTGAATCGTATGCAGAAGAATAGAGGCATACAGCAAGTAAGACACCGTTTTAATGAGAGGATTGGTGGTCATAAAATGGGCGTATGTGTTGAAGGCCTCACCACCATCTTGTTTAAGCAACTGCAGGTTGCCAGCCAAATGCACAGCTAAAAAGAGCGTCAGAAAAAGCCCTGTAAGGGCCATGAGAAACTTTTGACCAATGGAAGACGTAATAAATCGGGTAAACCATCCCATGCTTGTTGTCAAATTTTTGAAAAGAGAATCGAGTTTTAAAAGGTGCTTGTTCTTAAGCTGCAAAACTATAGGTGGAAACCCAGAACCCTTTTAACGGTTCATACAAAGCCGCTTTGCAGCGTCGAATTTAGACCCGCTCTAAATCGAGCGGAGCAATTCAGCATCAAAGGCGAAGGGCAGCAAATCGCCAGCGCGCTCGAACACCAGCACTGGCCCGCTATCGCCTTGTAGGATGAGACGGATGGGCTGGCCAAATTTCTGCTCTGCCTCAAGGAGCACCTGCCGGCAGGCACCACACGGCGTTGGCGGCGCCAAGAGCGGGTGCCCTTCGACCGAAGCCGTAATGGCCAGCGCCACAATTGGCATATCGGGATGCTGGCTTATAGCCGCGGCTAACGTCGAGCGCTCCGCACACAAACACATGGGATAAGCTGCATTCTCGAAGTTGGCCCCGCCAACCACAGCACCATTCGATAGCTGCGCCGCAGCACCCACCCGAAAGTGTGAATAAGGAGCATATGCTAAAGCCAAAGCCTCCCGCGCCGCAGCAAGCAGGGCTTGGTCCGCACAGGACAACATGGCAGCACTTTCGTACCGCTGAAAAACGATTTGACACGTCTGGTACACGCTTCGGGCAGAATTTCCCTGCTGCAAACGTAGGTATTTTGCTGATCAGATAGCTTTCTTAGCAATGCTAAGATGCCCCGGGTGACTCTCAATGCACCACCAAGCGCCGCTCGACAACGCCCTCACTTGTGTAAATACGGAGCGTATACAGCCCTTTGCTCCACGCATGCGTTCTGATATGCGTCGTGTGCACGCCGGCGGAGCGATGACTCTCAACCATCCTACCCAACAGATCGAACACCTCCACGCGCTCGAGCGACGTATTGCTCGCAGCCACCCAGACGTCAGCAGACGTCGGGTTAGGGAACACGATGACTTCTATGGCGTTGGCATCTTGTACCTCTTCGGTGCTAACGCTTTGCTGCAACACCAACCAAAGCGTGTCAAGCACAGCGCCATGTAGAACCAACGGTTCGCCCTTGGCATTGATGCCGCGCACACCCACTACGGGCACCGTGAAAGGTATCCGCAGCGAGCCTGTGCGTTCAATGACGTCAATAATGATAACAAAATCTGTCGAAAACTTAATGGTAGCGATGGTGCCGTAGCCCGACACCGCTTGGCTATTTTTTCGGGCCAAACCCAGATCCATCTGACGATGGCTATAGATGTCCTTCGACAATAACATTACATCGCCTGGCGCCCCTAAAAAGGCATTGTTGCTATAGAACAACTCTGGATCGTGGGCGATATAGTCCGGATACTTTAAGGCAAAAGCTAAGCCATACAGCTGATATACCGGCTTATCTACTTTGCCCACTCGAATATCCGCTGAAATAACTATGGGGCCTGGATTTTGCGGGCTAACGACGATTGAGTCCTGTGAGAAACGCAGCCATACGGGCACACTACCCTCCGCAGAAGGCATGGGTTCTGGAAATTCGATGGGCTTATAATTTTTTTCGATAGCACCGCGATCGAACTCGTTAATGACCCCGTTACCATCGGTATCGGCATGTTTGAAATTAACTGTCGAAACATCGGCCGAAGGCCAGTTGGGCGCAAACTGAGGCGCCCAAGCTGTGGTGGCAAAAGGACGCGGTGGGCCGCTACGCGTGAAACCCAGTCCTAATTGAAGCACATCGTACACGTTGGCTTTTCGATCACCGTTGGCATCGCCTGGAAAAACATAATCCGTTAGGAGTGAGCCGCCGTTAGCCGTTTGCCAACTCGTGGCATCAGGGGCTACAATATGCTCTACAGAAGACACGCACTGGTTGTTGCGCCAGATAGTTAAATTGACCCGGTACGGGCCACCCTTCGCGTAGTAATGTTCTACGATGGTATCCAGAGCCGAACCTATCCATAGCGGCGAGCCGTCGCCAAAATCAATCTGCACGACGTGGTAGGGGCCATTGGAGCGGTTGTGAAAACGCATCCAGTAGCCGGTGGTCGGCGAGCCAGCCACCACTTCTGACCTTATGTCAGCAGCACAGTTGCCTCCGCCCGAGGCACCACACTCGCCCACCCACCATTGAGTCACGCCAGCAGCCATGGCCGCACATTCGTTAGGATACGTGACACCATCGCACCCGCAAACAGGCGAATAGAGAGAAGGGCATACTTGAGTGGCCATTAACTTTGCCAGTAGCTGCTGATAGCATTGCGACGTGGCCACACTCACTAGCTGACAGCGCGTAGTCGAGCAGGCCGGTGTTTCGGTTTCGTATTGTGCACAGATGTGGTAGGTCCCCGCGCCAGGCAACATCGCCGTAAAAGCCTGTGCTTCGGCCAATGTGGCCCCTGTCTTAGCCATAAACCAGCGCACCGACTTGAGTGGAGGAGCCAGCACGCCTAAGG
>JBEQAD010000178.1:0-6857 GCA_041640515.1 Saprospiraceae bacterium
CCTTCGACACCCTCGTGCAGGCATTGACCCCGCGCTATGGCCACAGCGAGGCGCGCAGCATTGTGCGCATCGTTCTGGCGGACGTATTGGGCTACCGAACACCACCACAAGGAGTGCTCTCGGATGCCGAGACTGCGCGCTTAGAGCCGCTTTTTCAGCGCCTGTTGACCGGCGAACCGGTACAGTACGTGCTGGGGCAAGCGGATTTTTTTGGGTTGAAATTTCGAGTAAATCCCAGTGTACTCATCCCGCGCCAAGAAACCGAAGAATTAGTGGCGTGGGCGCTGCGTTGGCTCAATGCCACCGAAAAGCGCCACCCGGTTGTGCTCGACGTGGGCTTGGGTAGCGGATGCATCGGCATTGCCCTCAAATACCGCCGCCCCAACATTCGCCTGTGGGGCATCGAGAAAAGCCCTCAGGCGCTGCAATTGGCAACCGAAAACGCCCAAAACCTGCTGGGCAACACCGACTTCACCTTCCTGCAAGCCGATGTTCTGGCTCTGGAAATGCTGTCTGCTGCCTTGCCTAAGGCTGACCTTATTATCAGCAACCCACCTTACATCCCACGCGCGGAGGCGTCACTAATGCCTCCACATGTGCTTGAGCACGAGCCGCCCGAGGCGCTCTTCGTCGAGGGGGACGACCCGCTGCTATTCTACCGCGTCCTTGCCCAATTGGCCCAATGGCTACTGCTGCCGGGTGGCGCGCTCTTCTTCGAATGCAACGAGTTCAACGCTCGCCGCGTAGTGGCTTTGCTCGAGGGGATGGGTTTTGCCGACGTTGTCCTGAAGCAAGACTTATGCGGTGCCGATCGCATGGTGCGTGCCCGGTGGCCGACCTAAAAGTGCGCCACTGTACCTTCGCCCCTATGTTCGACGTGCGTCAGAAAATTGGCATCCTGGGCGGCGGACAACTGGGCAAGATGCTTTGCCAAGCCGCTGCCGATTGGCACCTCCCCGTCCTCATCCTCGACCCCACACCCGATGCCCCTGCCGCTTCGCTGTGCCGGGAGTTTACGGTGGGCGATTTTCGCGATTACGATACCGTGTGGGCGTTTGGTCAAAAAGCCGACCTGCTCACCGTTGAAATTGAGCAGGTCAACGTACAGGCGCTTTATGCCTTGGAGCAGGCCGGCAAAATCGTTCACCCTGCCCCGCGCGCGTTGGAAATCATCCAGGACAAAGGGCGGCAAAAAGCCTTCTACGCCGAGCACGGCATTCCAACGGCGTCTTTTGAGTGTTTCGACGATGAGCAAGCGCTGCTCGAAGCCCTTCGCTCGAGGCGTTGGTCGTTGCCGCTGGTGCAAAAGACCCGCACCGCCGGCTACGATGGGCGCGGGGTAGCCCTTTTGCGCACGCCGGAGGATTTGGAGCGCAAACTGCTGCGCGGCCCTTGCGTGGCGGAGGAATGGGTGCCTTTGCGCGCCGAAGTTGCGGTCATCGCCGCTCGCAATGCTCGCGATGAGGTGGCCGTCTTTCCGCCCGTTGAAATGGATTTTCACCCCGAGGCTAACCTTGTCGAGATGCTCCTCTGTCCGGCGCGCCTCTCGCCTTTTGAGGCAGCGGAGGCTGAAGCGTTGGCCGAGCGCGTTATCCGCACCTTCGATGTGTGTGGCCTGCTGGCGGTAGAAATGTTCCTCACTCAAGGAGGCCGATTGCTCGTCAATGAAGTGGCGCCGCGCCCGCATAACAGTGGCCACCACACCATCGAGGCGGCTAATACAAGCCAGTTTCAGCAGCATCTGCGCGCCATTGCCAACCTTCCCTTGGGCGACACCTCTTTGCGCAGCCCAGCAGCCATGCTCAACGTCTTAGGCGCTCCGGAGCATCGCGGTCCGGCGCATTATATCGGCGTCGAAGACCTCTTGGCCGAGCCGGGCGTGTATCTTCACCTGTACGGTAAACCGACCACAGCGCCCTTTCGCAAGATGGGCCATATCACCGTTACAGCGCCTACGCTCGAGGCCGTCTTACAAAAAGCGGCTCGCGTGCGCGATATGGTGCGTGTGGTCAGTCAGGGATAGCCCCGAGCGGTGGCTCATGGTTCACCGCGCCACCGCTCGTACAGGTCGGGGCGGCGTTCGCGCGTTCGCGCCAGGCTCTGCTCGTGGCGCCATTCTTCGATGCGTTTTTCGTGGCCCGACAGCAGCACATCGGGCACTGCCATGCCTTCCCATTCCGCTGGGCGCGTGTACACAGGCGGGGCCAACAACCCATCCTGAAAGCTGTCGAACAGCGCGGACGTCTCGTCGTTGAGCACACCTGGGATAAGACGCCCCACAGCATCTACCAGCACGGCGGCCGCTAATTCGCCGCCGGAAAGGACGTAATCGCCAATGCTGATTTCCAACGTTACAAACTTCTGGCGGATGCGCTCGTCGATGCCCTTGTAATGGCCGCATAGCACCAGCAGGTTTTTTTTGAGCGAAAGGCAATTGCACACGTCCTGATTAAGCACGATACCGTCGGGCGTCAGGTAGATTACTTCGTCATAGGCGCGCTCGCTCTGCAGGTGTCGGATACAGGCTGCCAACGGTTCTGGGCGCATAACCATGCCGGCTCCGCCACCGAACGGGTAATCGTCCACTTGCCGGTGTCGCCCCAAGCCATACTCGCGCAGTGCGTGCAAGTGCACTTCCAAAAGTCCTCGCTCCTGAGCTCGTTTGAGGATGGAGTGGTTGAGCGGGCTTTCCAATAGCTCGGGCAACACCGTGACAATGTCGAAGCGCATAGGGCAAAGAGGAAAAGGCTATTGGTGATACAATTCGGCCAAAAATGCCATGACGTCTACGCCGTCGGCGTAGTCATCGAGGGCCGGCTGTTGGCTAGTGCCAAAGGGCAGGGTGCGAAAGTCGCGCAGCTTCACCCGGCTCACTACGCACTGGATGGCGTCTCGGTACTCAGCCAGTTGCTCTTCCAAGTCGAACAGCTCATCGTAGTACTCGTAATGTACAGAGGCGATGCGCGACGCCAGGCTGCGCTCTTCGCGCAAGAGCAGGCAACCGTTGTTAAGATGCGGGATGCCGTTCAGTAGGAAAAGCGCCAGGTTGTAGTCGTAATTGTTCTTGTATTTGTCGTGCTGTATTACTTCGCGGTATTCGGCCAGGATATCCAGCAGGTGGTCAAAGCGGTAGCCGTGTGGAATGTAAATTTTAGAAACATTCCGACAACCCAAGCCAAAGTAAGTGAAAATATCGCGCCCTAAGGCCCGCAGTTCGTCGTCACTTTCGTAGCCCGTAAGCACGGCAATACTGTTGCGGTTTCGCCGAATGATGTGCGGGTATTTGCCAAAATATTGCTCAAAATAGCGGGTGGTGTTGTTGCTGCCTGTGGCGATGACGGCGTCAAAGTCGCGCAACAAGGTTGCTTCCTCCAAGAATTCGGTGTATTCCCAGCTGTCGAAGGCCCATTCGCCCATTTTTTTCACCAGAAACGGCAGCAGGAAGCGGTCTTTGTTCGACAGTTTGGCCAAGGCCCGGTGCCCCGCAGCGAACACGCACAGCCAGTCGTGAAAGCCTACCAGCGGGATATTGCCTGCTAGAACTACGCCCACGGTTTTCTGCGGGTGGTTGGGGTCGGGCATGGGATAGCGGGCCGCCCAAGCGCTCAGGTGCTCGGGAGCCAAAAAGGCAGTGGCGATGGCCTTCAGGGCGCTGTAAATGTTTTCTGGCGTAAACCAGCGGTTGGCCAAATAGGCCTGTTGCACGACGGCCTCCAGCTCTTCGTCGGGCGGCAGGCTCAGGTAGCGGCCCAATTCGGCCAGTAGTTCGATGCGTTCGCGTTGCGTCAAGGATGGCGTATATTTTTTTGTGCTGCAAAGGTAGAGCAAGGGTCAGGTTGTGGTGCTGTTGCCTGAGCCGGGCTAGCGGCGTTGCCGAGTGCTGGACACTTTGTCCGTGGTAGCGGGTGCCTAAGGGCCGTGTGCTTGCTTTACCTTAGCGCCCAAGATGAAGAAAACAGTGCGCAAATCCACCCTGCGGTCGGGAGCGGTGTCAATAATCAAGCCAGCGCCTGCGTCACCTCAGGCGCCCGTGCCCGACTTTCTTCGAAATACGACGCTGCACAGTGCCCTGCTATTTGTCTTTGCTGTGCTTTTGTATGCCAATACCCTGACGCACGGCTTCGTGCAAGACGACGCCATCGTCATCACGGACAACATGTTCACTCAGCAGGGCATCCGAGGTATTCCAGGTATCTTGAGCAAGGATACCTTTTTCGGTTTTTTCAAAGTAGAAGGCAAAGAGACGCTGGTCTCGGGTGGTCGTTATCGCCCGCTGACGTTGGTATTTTTTGCCCTGATGTACGAGGTTTTTGGCCCCAATCCCTTGCCCTATCATCTGCTGACGGTTCTGCTGTTCGCCGCCACGGTGGTGCTGCTGTACCGTGTATTACTGGTGTTGTTGCGCGGGTGGCAGGCTGGCCATGCGCAAGCGCCGCTGGTAGCCTGGATGTCGGCGCTGCTTTTTGCTGCCCATCCAATTCATACGGAGGTGGTAGCCAACATCAAGGGCTGCGATGAAATTGTGGCTTTACTGGGCAGTTTGGGTGCGTTGTGGCTGGTGTTTCGCTATGCCGACACTGGGCGCGTTTTGTGGGCGATATTGGCGGGAGTGGTGTTCTTCTTGGCGTGCTTGTCGAAGGAGAATGCCGTTACGTTCACGGTAGTTATTCCGTTGGCTCTTTGGTATTTCCGTGGATACAAAATAGGAGCAACCCTCCGCGTGTCACTATCGGTATGGATAGGCTTTGCTGTGTTTTTTGTCCTTCGCGGCTCTATTCTGAACTGGAAGTTCGGCGGTACGCCGCTGGACCTGATGAACAACCCGTTTTTGAAGATTGAAGGAGGTCGCTGGGTAGCGTTTTCGTTTGCCGAAAAGATGGCTACCATCCTATTTACGTTGGGCAAGTATGTGCAGCTGTTAGTGTGGCCGCATCCGCTGACGCACGACTACTACCCGCGTTTCATTGGTATAAAAACCTTTGCGGACGGCGCTGTGCTGATCAGCGGCCTGCTCTATGTAGGAATGTTGTGGCTGGCTGGGCGCGGTTTGAAGCGGCGGGAACCGGTAAGCTTTGGTATTTGGTTCTACTTGTTGACCATTAGCATAGTGTCCAATATAATATTCCCTATTGGCACTAACATGGGCGAGCGCTTCGCCTTCATGCCATCGGTGGGTTTTTGCTTAGTAGTGGCGCTGCTTTTGGCCCGTCTGCCCAGTTGGAAGATGTCGACAGGTATAGCTCTTGGGATAGCTGCTCTTTTTTCGGTAAAAACTATTCTGCGCAATCCCGTTTGGGTGAGCAACGAGCGGCTCTTTTTAACAGATGCTCACACCTCGGTGAACAGTGCCAAAATTAATAATGCCTGTGGTGGATTGTTTTTTGAGAAAGCCCAAGTGGAAAAGGACTCAGCACAGCGCCGGGCGTTGTTACGCCAGTCGTTAGAATATGCTGAGAGGGCGTTGCGTATTTACCCCAACTATAAAGATGCCCTCATTACGCGCGCAGGGTGCCGTTTTTATCAGCAAGATTTTGAGGGCGCTGTGAATGACTACCGTTTGGCGGCGGAAATGGCGCCTAACGACAAGAATGTGCGTACCAACCTGGCAGTGGCCTTGCGAGAAACTGGCAAGTATTACGGCGAAAAACGCGGCGACTTGTCCCGTGCGCTCCAATACTTGCGCGAGTCGCAGCAGCTTAACCCCGACGATCCCGAAACTGCGCGGCTGTTAGGCGTAGCCTATGGCATCCAGGGGCAGACGCAAGAAGCCCTTCGGTGGTTTCAAAAAGCCGTGGAGATGGCGCCTAAAAACGCCAGTTATCTTTTTGATTTAGGCACAGCATACTATCTGGCTGGCGACAAAAGCCAAGGCGAAGCCCTTCGAAAGAAGGCCATGGAAATGGACCCTGAGCTGGCTAAGAAAAGGTAATGGGCCTATGCGCTGACCAAATGTCGTCGTCCGAGCGGTATTTTTTTACCTTTGCCGCGCCAATGCCCCACCCTGCTTTCCGTTTTGATGGGCTTTAGCGGATTTCTTACCTTTTTACGCATTCACACACACATGCATCGTTCCATTTCTTTTCTCCTTTTCTCTTTGTTTTTTGGGACTTCCATCTCCCATGCCCAGACGTATAAGTACGGCCACATTAATTTGGGAAACCTGTTAGAAGAACTTCCTCAAACAGCCGAGGCAGAAGCCAAGCTGCGCGTATTTGCCGATAGCCTGAACCGGGAGGATAGTCTCCTAACGGCTACTTTTCAGACGGCTTATCTGCAACTGAAGAAGGAATACGACGAGGGCATGCTTACGCCCGTGCAGGTGCAAAAGCGCCAAGCAGAACTGGAAAAGCAGCGCGAGGAAATCCAAAATTTTGAGGAAGAGGCTCAGCGTCTGCTAGAGAGCAAGCGCGCTCAGTTATTGGAGCCTATTGTCAAGCGCGTGAATGAGGCCATTCAGGCAGTGGCTAAGCGCGAAGGTTACGCTATGGTTTTCGACATCGGCTCAGGGGCGCTGCTGTTTGCCATTGAGACGATTGACATTACGCCGCTGGTGCGCAAAGAGTTGGGCCTGCAATAGGTCCGATATTTTGCCTGGCGATGACTTTTTCTCAAAAAAACAAAACACAGCGTTAGGTTAGCCCTGCGCCAGACTGAGCAGGTCTGAAAAAATCCTCCTTTTTCTTCGCATGAGCTTCTCGTTTCGAACATTGAATAACCTGACCGGTTGGTTAGTTTTTGCCATTGCGGCGGTGGTATTGGGCGCCTCTGTGGAGCCTACGGGTAGCCTTTGGGACTGTGGCGAGTTTATCGCTGGCGCCTACAAACTGCAGGTGGTTCACCCGCCGGGAGCGCCCATA
>JBEQAD010000179.1:0-6835 GCA_041640515.1 Saprospiraceae bacterium
GGTGCTCGTACGCGATGCTCAAAGTTGTACCAATACAGCCACGGTTACCCTGGCGTCTAAGCCACCGCTGGTTATTGCCGACAGCTTGCTCAAATCTCCCACCTGCAACGGTGGCGTTGACGGTAGCATTGCTATCACGGTCACAGGAGGCAACCCAGGGTACCTGTACAATTGGGCACCCACGGGCCAAAATACGCCAGTCATCTTCCCGCTTTCGGCAGGCACCTACACGGTGACTATCACAGACTTGCGCAATTGCACGCTGGTAAATACGTTTGTGCTGCCGGATCCGCCGGGCATCGTCATCCAGTATAACAACATTCGGCCCACGCGCTGCATTGACACCTGTGACGGCGGGGTAGAACTGGTGGTTTATTACAACACAACACCGCCCACTTCGGCGAACTTCGACTTTGAATGGGAGGACGGCGGCACTGACTCTTTGCGCGCAGATTTGTGTGCAGGGTTCAATACCATCATTGTGCGCGACCCGCTCAACGGCTGTTTTCGCATTGATTCCGTCCAGATTGGCGCCCCTCCAGCCCTGACAGCGTCGTTTGCCAACGACTCGGTGTCCTGTTTTGGCGGCAGCGATGGAAGATCTCAAGTGACCGTCAGCGGGGGCAATGGTCTGCCTTACAGCTACCTGTGGAGCAACGGACAGACTCTCTCCAACGCCACCAACTTGTCTGCCGGGCCAGTTACGCTGACGGTGAGCGACAACAGGGGCTGCCGAAAGGTATTTAGTACCGACATCCTTCAACCTGCCCAGATACAAATTACTGTGCCAACGGGTGGCCTGGCATCGCCCAAGTGTTTTGGCGGCCAGGACGGGGAAATTCGGATCGCGGCGAGTAACGGCACGCCGCCGTATTCGTACAGTTGGGCGGGTTTTGGCGGACCGGTAGGCACAGGTAACCCAGTGACTAACCTGAGCGCTGGCACCTACACGGTGACGGTGACCGACGCTAAAGGCTGTACTGAAGTGCAGTTCTTTATCCTCGACGACCCGGCTCCTATTGTCGGCTCTTTCCTGCCGCTCGAGCCCATTCAGTGCCACGGGGAAGAGACTACCCTCTTTATTGACACCATCACGGGCGGCGCTGGCGCTCCGTATCAGTACAGTATTGATTTTGGCGTTTACCTGTCGCCCAATTTCCCCATCAGTATCGGCGGAGGCAAGCATTTCATTACTTACATTGATCGTGTGGGCTGTGAGCATATCGACTCGTTTGTAGTCTTTGAGCCGGCGCCCATTGAGGTAAAGTTTGACCCCGCGGAGGTGGAAATTCAATTGGGCGACACTTCGTTCCAGCTCATTCCCATCATTACGGGAGCCAACGTGGATACGTTCGTTTGGAAGCCAGCCGATCTGTTGAGCAATCCCAACGCGCTGGAACCTTTTGTGCGTACATTTGAATCGCAGCGATTCACCTTGACGGTATACGATGCCAACGGTTGTTCTGCCTCGGGCACTGTTCTTGTCTTGATTGACCCCAACCGCAACGTGTACCTTCCCAACGTCTTTAAACCAGGCAACACGCGCGGCCTAAACGACTACTTTAACCCGAACGTGGGCTTAGGGGTGGAAATCGTCAACTACATGCGCATCTTCGACCGCTGGGGCAACCTCATGTACGAGCGCACCAATTTCTATCCCAACAACAACGACTTGGCGGAAGGCTGGGATGGCCGCTATAAAGGCCAGTACGTTGACCCAGGGGTGTACGTTTATGTCATCGAAGTAAAATTCCTCGACGGCCGCGTACTGCTGTATCGCGGCGACGTGACGGTGGTGCGATAAGGAGCAGCGCGCGTTCTGAACAAGAGCAGAGCGCTCCCACGTGCGCCGGCGGCTTGCCAAAAGTCGCCGGCGCACGCCTTTACAGGAGGCATTTCGGTAAGCCCAAAAAGAAAAAGGCCGCACCGAAGTGCGACCTTTTCGCGAGTCGGGACGACTGGATTCGAACCAGCGGCCACACGCCCCCCAGACGTGTACTCTACCGGGCTGAGCTACGTCCCGAATGTCAGAGTGGGTAATACTGGATTCGAACCAGTGACCTCACGCGTGTGAAGCGTGCGCTCTAAACCAACTGAGCTAATCACCCTCAAAGGAGTCGGGCCAACGGGACTCGAACCTGTGACCTCCACGATGTCAACGTGGCGCTCTAACCACCTGAGCTATGGCCCGATGAACGTCCCTCCAGCACCTAAAAACGCCTTTGGGGCGGCAAAGGTAAGCAAGCTTTCTGCAGATGCGCAATAGGTTGAGGATGGGATTTTTTCTTCGCTGCGCTATGGCGCGTTGCTGACCAAACGAGCACAGAAACACCGGAGAAATCAGCGCAAGAACTTATATTTCAGGCGCTTTTCCATGTACATTTTCTCATTTAAAACTGTCCGATATTGCTTCATGCGCTACCTCCTTTACTTTTCTTCCGCCGTAGTATTGTTGCCGCTTTCGGCTTTTGCTCAAAAGTTTTTCAACGATGTGCAGCCCACAGAGGCTTTATCTGCTCATCTATCGCTACCGGAGCGCTGTCGGTTGGTTCGCTTCGATGCAAAAGGGTTGGCAGAGGCGCTGGCAGAGGCACCCGAGCGCTTTTCTGGGCAGCGAGGCTCAGCTATGCCGGAGCTGGCGCTGCCGCTGCCCGATGGCCAATGGAAACGCTTTCGGGTAATGGCCTCGCCCGTGATGCCCGAGGCGCTACAGGCAAAATACCCCGATATCCGCTGTTACACGGGTGTAGGCATAGACGACCCTACGGCCTTGCTCAAGTGTGAACTCACGCCTCGGGGGTTTAGTGCTATGATCCTATCGGCCCGGCATAGTCCGGTTTTTCTCGACCCTTTGCTGGCTAATGAACAAGCGTATGCAGTGGCATATTTCAAAGCCGACTCAAAACACCGGGAAGCGTGGACGTGCTTGGCTGGCGATGAGGTGCCCGTTCGCGATCGCTTCGAGCAAAACGCCCCTGAGCTGACGGGCGACTGCCAGTTGCGGCGCTACCGACTGGCTTTGGCTTGCACTGGCGAGTATGCCCAATTCCACGGAGGCACCAAACCGCTGGCGCTGTCGGCCATGAACACCACGCTGAACCGCATCAACGGCGTCTATGAGCGCGATTTAGGTATTACCATGGCGCTGGTGCCCAACAACGACACGCTCATCTTCCTGGACCCGGCTACGGACGGCTACTCGAACAGCGACATCTTTGCCATGCTGGGGCAAAATGTGACGAAATGCAACACCCTGATTGGGCCCGCCAACTACGACATTGGGCACGTGCTTGCCACTGCCTCCGGAGGCGCAGCCAGCTTGGGTGTAGCGTGCAACAACAGCACGAAGGCGCGCGGCGTAACGGGCTCTTCTACTCCATTAGGCGATGCCTTCGACATTGACTTGGTCGCGCACGAAATAGGGCACCAATTCGGGGCCAACCACACCCATAACAACAACTGCAGTCGCAACAACGCCACCGCTGTGGAGCCAGGCAGCGGCTCTACCATCATGAGCTATGCGGGCATCTGCAGCCCCGACGTGCAGGGCCAAAGCGACGACTATTTCCACGCCATTAGTCTGCAGGAAATTCGACAATACACCACGGCTGGCTTGGGCAATACCTGCCCACAGAAGCTGGACTTGGGCAATGCGCCGCCCGAAGTCTCCGTAGTGGGCGGAACGTCCTTTGTCATCCCGCGCTCTACGCCTTTTGTGCTGACAGCCGCAGGCGCCGACCAGGACAAGCATATGCTCACCTATTGCTGGGAGCAAATGGACAACCACGTCGCCCCAATGCCGCCGCAACCTACGAGTACGGGAGGCCCTATGTTTCGCTCGCTTCCACCGACGACCTCGCCCGAGCGATACTTTCCTGCGCTGAGCTACGTGTTGAGCAACACCGCCGCCCCTTGGGAGCGCCTGCCTTCGGTAGGGCGTAGCCTGCACTTTCGCGTGACGGTTCGAGACCAATACCCAGGCGGCGGCTGCACGGCCTTTGCCGACGTCAACGTAGCGGTGGCCCCCAACGCAGGGCCCTTTGCTGTGGCAGAACCCAACACCCCTACCGTCTGGTATGCCGGTGAAACACAAACGGTGCGGTGGAATGTAGCCGGCACCGATACCTCACCAGTGCAATGCACAGAAGTGCTCCTCTTGCTGTCTACCGACGGGGGCTGGACGTATCCTCATCTGCTGAGCGGGCCGGTGCCCAACACCGGGGAAGCCCAAGTGGAAGTGCCTGCTTTGGTCTCGGATAGCTGCCGCGTGCGCGTACAAGCCGTGGGAAACCTCTTCTTTGATGTCTCCGACCAGAATTTCCGCATTGCGTTGCCGCCTACGCCGGCCTTCTTGCTGCAGATCAATCTGCCCAACACAGCGCACTACTGTGCGGGTGATTCACTGGTGTTTTGGGCGCACACCCTTCCTCTGGCGGGCTACGACAAGCCGATCATCTTGCAGGCAGAAGGGCTTCCCAGCAGCGCTGAAGTATCTATCTGGCCCAACCCCCTGGTGGTTGGCGACAGTGCGCGCATTGTTGTGAAAGGGCTCCCGCCTGGAGAGTATGACCTTGTGATAAGGGCGACCAGCGATACCCTGACGCGCCAACGCTCGCTAACGGTGCGCGTCATCACCGACGAGCCCTCCTCGGTGGCTTTGCGCATGCCTGCAGATGGTCAGCGCGGCGTAGCGGCGGGCTCCACGTTCTCATGGGCGCCTGTGGCAGATGCCTCGCTTTATCGGGTACAGCTAAGCCTTGACCCTGCCTTTGCTTCATCGGTCTGGGAAACGACGACAAGCGACACGACCCTCCGCATCAGCAACCTGCAGCCAGAGGCGGTGTACTACTGGCGTGTCCGCGCAGCAAACGCATGTGGCCAAGGGCCCTTCTCTGAGGTGTGGGCCTTCCAAGGCGCCCGAAAGGTGTGTGGCTTCGAGGCGGAAAGCGCCGATGTGCCCGTGGCCATATCAGCGGGAGCGCCGTCCACGGTGAGTTCGCTCCTCTCTTTGGCTGAGACGCGCCTCTTAGCCGATGTAGATGTCTGGCTTAACGTCCGACACACATGGGTAGGTGACGTGCGCGCTCGGCTGATAGGGCCTATGGGCACGGCAGCGCTTTTGTTTGACCGGCCGGGCGTGCCTGCGCTCTCGCCTACGGGCTGCGGTGGCGACGATTTGGCGCTAACCTTCGACGATGACGCTTTGCTTACTGCTGCACACTTAGAAAACACGTGCAACAGCCAGCCGCCCGCGCTGTCGGGTGTCTTCCAACCTATAGAGGCGCTGGAGCGGTTCAACCTTCAGCCGGCAGCAGGCACGTGGCGCCTGGAGCTGAGCGACTTGGAAGAGGAAGACGGTGGCGCTTTGGAGGCCTGGGGCATGCGCTGTTGCTTCTGGGACTCGCTGCAAGCCGCTGCTTTGGCGAATAACGAACTGCTGGTGGTGCCTGCCGGTCAGCAGCGCCCAATAGGGAGCGACTTGTTGGCGCTGGAATTGGGCGGGGCTGCTCCCGAAGAAGGGCTTTTTACGCTGCTGTCGTTGCCACTGTACGGCCAAGTGCTGCGCCACGGCTCGCCGTTGGGGGTGGGTGCGGTGTTTTCACAGGCCGACATAGATGCCGGCGCCATCGCTTATGCGCACAACGGCAATGCTGCGACTAAGGATGCTTTCGCGCTGGATGCGCGCCATGCGGTCACTGGCCAATGGCTACACGGGGTGGTTTTCCGCGTCCAGATCGTCCAAAACGACTTAGTGGTTGCGCTCACCTTGCTGGACTCGCTGCGCTGCCACAACGATACCTCTGCGCGCATAGAGGCTACAGTGAAGGGCGGAAAGCCGCCGTATACGTATCGGCTGGCAGGCAGTGCCACAGAGCAAGACAATGGCCTGTTCGAAGGCCTGTCGGCGGGTACGTACGCCGTTATTGTTACCGATGGGTGGGGATTTACGGCGGAATCGCCGGCGGTTGTGGTGACCAATCCGGACAGTATTGCGCTGTGGGCATACTCGTCCAACGACTCGGTGGTTGTGGCCGCATCGGGCGGGCGAGCGCCTTACCGTTACCGCCTCCTTGGGGGCGATTACCAAGACGAGCCGCTTTTTGCGCCTTTGAGCAACGGCTCTTATTGGGTGGAAGTGCAGGATGCGCTGGGCTGTACGGCTACCACTTTGGTGTGGGTGTACGTCGGCCCTTTGGTGGTGCTCGAGGTGCAAGCGACTGACGTAACGTGCTTTGGCGGTGCCGACGGCTCGGTGCGTATCGTTGTTGGCGGAGGCGTGCCGCCCTACGCCTACAGTTTGAATGGGACTGATTTTCAGGCTGAAGATAGCTTCTTCAAACTGTCTGCCGGTCAATATCTCGCCGTGGTGAGGGACAAGAACGGAGCGACGGCAGAACAGGTGTTTGTCTTAAAAGAACCGCCCGTCCTTCAGGTGAGCGTCGAGGTCATGCTCAATCGCATCGAAGTGCATGCGTGGGGCGGCACGGGAGGTCTGGAGTATAGTTTGGATGGGCTTAGCTTCCAGCCTTCGCCGGTTTTTGGCTCTTTACCCAATGGCACCTATACCGTCACGGTGCGCGACGCTAACGGCTGCACGGCTCAAGCCAGTGCCGTCGTGGAGGTGCCGCCGTTGCGGGTGAGCGCAGTAGAGGTGGAGGGAGTAATTCGCTGCGCCGGCGAAACGGTGCGTCTGGTAGTCAGCGTGGTGGGAGGTGTTCCGCCGTATGCATATGCCTTAAATCAGGGGCCGTTTCAGCCTGATAGCTTCTGGGAAGCGGTGAGCAGCGGGCTGTATTGGATTGAAGTGCGCGACGCTGCCGGCAACGTGGTGCAG
>JBEQAD010000180.1:0-6789 GCA_041640515.1 Saprospiraceae bacterium
GGAGTCTATGCGGTCGCGTTCTTGCAAGTTTTGCCGGATTTCGTCCCACTCAGCGTCGATGCCTCGAGCGGCCAAGTCCAAATGGCGTCGACTGGTACGCACGTCCAGGTCAGCGGTAAGAAAGATCTTGACTTCAGCATCGGGAAAGACGACCGTACCGATGTCGCGTCCGTCGGCTACGATACCACGTCGTTTGCCTATAGCCTGCTGTTGGGCTACCAGAGCACGCCGCACCGCTGGAATAGCCGCTACCTTGCTGACGTGCTCGCTTACCGTCTGAGTGCGCACGTCGTGCTCCACGTCGCGCCCGTTTAGAAAGATGTGATTTTGACCTTCTACGCGCTCGAAGTGTATCTGGATGTTTTTGAGCGCCTCTTCTACGGCTTTGTAGTCATTGTAGTCTACCTTGTTTTCCAGGAAATAAAGCGTCACCGCTCGATACATAGCACCAGTGTCCAGGTAGACATAGTGCAGCACCTTAGCCAGGGCTTTGGCCAGGGTGCTTTTGCCGCAGGAGGCATGGCCGTCAATGGCTATGATGAGCTTCAAAGGCAGCGAGTTTTCGTGTGAAAATTTACTGGGCAAAGGTGCGATTTTTAGCGGCCTGTACCGTGCACCTCCCATGTCAAGGTGTTGTTATTTTTTCCACCGTTCTTCCTCTTCTCAAAGCCATTGGCGACTGCAGCGGGTGTCGTAGAGCATCGTACGAGCACAGAAGACAACAACATGTGCAGAAGTCGAAAATAACTCACTTCTTGCTATACCTTTGCGCAAAGCACATTTTGTTTAGCATCGTTATGAGTAAATGGATCAACGCCCTGGGCTCCAAACGCGAGCTGTTTTTGCTGGTGTCCGTGGTCCTCATTGGAGTGGGCGGGCTAGCTGCGCTCCAGCTGGCACAACGCCGGCCAAGTAGTCGTTCCGATGATCGCACCATGGTGCAGTCTGCAGCGCAAAAGAACGAGGCCCCAGCGCCGTTGTCGGCTCCCATTCAGTACATTAGGGGTGATCTGGTGAACCGCAACGAGGAGTATCCTGAGGTAGGGCAGCCTTTTGTTTTTCGATTGACTAATTACTCTCAAGGTGTCATCTTTGAACTCGACCCTGGCGATGGTAGCCCGCGCCAGACATTTCGCGATGGCCAACTGCGCTACACGTACAAAAAGGCCGGGAATTATCAAATTTCCCTATGGGCCAAATACGAGGGCGAAGAAGTCAAACTGAAGACCATTTCTAAAAAAGTAAAGGTGCCTCCGGCAACCAATCGAGTAAAGTTAGATGTAGACTGGTAAAATCTTCCAGTTTAACAGCGCTTGCCGTTAGGGCAATTTTTCCTTTGTCTTTTACTACACGACGATTTAAAAGCGAAGAGCATGAAAAAAATTGGAATTCTACATGGAAAGGAGACTTCTTTTCCAGAGGCTTTTGTGGAACGGGTCAACAGCAAAAACGTTAAGGGCATCCATGCCGAGCCAGCCTTTGTGGATGAGCTGATGCAAGGCAATCCAACGCCATATGCTGTGCTTATTGACCGCATTAGCCAGGACGTACCCTTCTATCGGGCATATCTAAAGAATGCCGCTCTGAACGGCACAGCCGTGCTGAACAATCCTTTTTGGTGGAGCGCTGATGAAAAATTTTTTAACAACTGCCTGGCCACTAAAATCGGCGTGCCCGTGCCGCGCACGGTGCTGCTGCCCTCGAAAGATATGCCACCTGACACCAACGCCCGCAGTTTCCGCAATCTCAAGTTCCCGTTAGAGTGGGAGAAAATTATCGAGTACCTGGGCGGCTTTCCTTTGTTTATGAAGCCTCACGCTGGTGGCGGGTGGAAGAGCGTGTACAAGGTGCACAATTTCGACGAGTTCCTCAAAGCGTACAACGAGACTGGCACTTTAGTAATGTTACTACAAGAGGCCATCGAGTTCGACAGCTACTTCCGCTGCTATTGCCTGGGCGGCAAGTATGTGCGCATCATGGATTACGAGCCGCGCAATCCGCATCACCTGCGCTATGTGGCCGAGCACAAGGTGCCTCAGGCACTGCGCAACCAGATGCACGCCTACGTCCTACGCCTTAACGAAGCTTTGGGCTATGATTTTAACACAGTGGAGTTTGCCGTGCGCGACGGCGTTCCTTATGCTATTGACTTTTGCAACCCTGCTCCCGACGCTGCGGTGGACTCAGTTGGCGAAGAGAACTTTGAATGGGTGGTGGAAACAGCCGCTACACTGGCCATTGAGCGCGCGCTAGCGCATCGCGAAGGAGCCAACAACCTTACCTGGGGCTCGTACGTCAGCGGTGCCGTTAATGGTCGTCTACCCGCCATTTCCGACCAAAATTCTAACGCTGACGAGGTAAAAAAGTCCTCTCGAAAGGCTTCTTCTGTTAAAAAAGCATAGGCCTCCGGCGATTGGCACATCGTTTGGAAAATGAGAGTCTGTAAGCGATCAACTGCTTACAGACTCTTTTTAATCTGCGGCAAAATTCCTGGATTGCCCATCCGTGACAAAGGACGAGCCGCCTCAACAATAACCATCCAATCCAAAACCGATTTTTAACAATGAAATCAGTCTTCTTAATCCCGGTCTTCTTCGCGCTGCTCTTAAACAACACTAACGCACGCATCAGCAGCCTTGCTAACCACGGTGACGAGCCAACGTTCCAGCAATTTTTGGCTCAGTTTCCTAAGGCTTCGCTGCCTTATCGCTTCGAGGCCGAACAACTCCAAGCAGAATTGGAAAAGGGCGCTGCGCACTCTCGGCCCAACCGCCTCGATTGGGAATATTACCACTTTCTGCCTTTGCTAGAAGAAAGCGCCCGCCTCAATCGCATGCCGGTGTACCCCGAACCGGTCGCTTCCTTCGAAACCGAAAAATTCTACGCTGTGCTCTATAACACCGGCCGCACCCACACGAAGAACTTGAAGAGCTACCACATCAGTGTTTTCGACAAAGCGGGCAATCACCTCGCAACGCACTTCGTAGCCGGCGTCAATGCCGAAACGATTACCGAAGCCACCATTACCGAAGACCTCTTCGCCGACATTCAGTCCTATCAAGTAAATTGGGCGAAGACATACGTGAAAGGCGCTAACGACGGCAATGCTATCGTAGGCCTCATCTTGGCAGGTCGCCAGGTCGTGAGCTTAACGGAAGGCAGCGCTGTAGAGCAAGTGCGCTGGGCTTACAACGGCTTTGATGCCGCCACTGCCGACAAAACCTTTACGGCTGAAGTGCGCTAACCGGTGGCTCCCGCCCAAAAGCAAATCCCCGTCCAGAAACCCTATGGCTGGACGGGGATTTTTGCTTTGATGCAGACCCTGCCCACCTAAGCGGGTTGCAAGGCTTCTATTTCGGGCAGTGCGGCGTGTATCTCTTCCTCTGTGAGCTCGTGATTGGTGAGCTTTTTCGAGAAATAGTCGCCGTAAGCCTGCATATCCAAAAAGCCATGGCCGCAGAGGTTGAAAAGGATGGTTTTCTTAGTGCCTTCCTCTTTGGCGCGTTTGGCTTCCCGAATGACTTGTGCAATGGCGTGTGTGGCTTCGGGCGCTGGGATGATGCCTTCTGTTCGCGCGAAGAGCACGCCAGCTTCGAAACATTCCAGCTGCTGTAGGGCCACCGCCTCTATAAGACCATCTTTGAGGAGCTGGCTACAGATGACGCTGGCTCCGTGGTAACGCAAGCCACCGGCATGGATGGGGGCCGGCTTGAAGTTGTGCCCCAACGTATACATGGGCAGTAGAGGCGTGTAGCCGGCTGTGTCGCCAAAGTCATACTTAAACACCCCACGGGTCAGCTTAGGGCAAGAGGCCGGCTCCACAGCAATGCAGCGCACGGGGTGACGCCCTTCGATGTGATAGCGCAGGAAGGGGAACGCGGTGCCTGCGAAGTTGGAGCCGCCACCCAGAGGAGCAATGACAATGTCCGGAAAGTCTCCCGTCATTTCCAGTTGCTTGAGTGCCTCCTGGCCAATGATGGTCTGGTGCATGAGGACGTGGTTGAGCACCGAGCCCAGGGAATACTTGGTTTTTTCATCCTGTGCCGCCACTTCGATAGCCTCTGAAATAGCGATGCCCAAGCTGCCCGTAGACTTAGGGTCTATCGCCAGGATGTTGCGCCCGGCCTGGGTGCGTTTGCTCGGCGACGAGTACACTTTGGCCCCGAACGTCTTCATCAGAATTTTGCGGTAGGGCTTTTGTTTGAAGCTGATGGCCACCATGTACACTTCGCATTTGAGTCCAAACTGCGCGCACGCAAACGCCAACGCCGACCCCCATTGGCCGGCACCGGTCTCGGTGGTGAGGCGCTTCACTTTTTCTTGCTTATTGTAGTAGGCTTGAGCCACCGCTGTGTTGGGCTTGTGTGAGCCAACGGGGCTGGCGCCTTCGTACTTGTAGTAAATGCGTGCAGGCGTTTTAAGTGCTTTTTCCAAACGCGTAGCGCGCACGAGAGGCGTCGGTCGCCAAATGCGGTAGATGTCGCGTACTTGGTCGGGTATCTCAATGTAGCGCTCTGTCGCTACTTCTTGCTTGATGAGTTCCATAGGGAAGAGCGGAGCTAGGTCTTGAGGCCCCACCGGCTGTCGGGTAGCGGGGTGTAGCGGCGGCAGGGGCTTGTTGGGCATGTCGGCCATGATGTTGTACCAGTGGGTAGGCATGTCCGACTCGTTCAGGAAAATCTTCTTGAAGCTCATAGGTACTTTTTTAGTTAGAAAGTGAAAAATGGACACGAGCTGGCAATTTTCCAGCTTTTTTTCCTATGCGCTTCTTCGAGATAAAAAAATCCAGTGACCTGCCTCTTGTCTCCCTTCGCTTCCTACCGGGCAAAAAAAGAGCCCGGTAACGCGTTTGCTACCGGGCTTCTCTTTCACTAAACCGTTTCTATTGTATGAAGCAACAAATATTAAGCCAATTTTGTGCCAATTTCTCTTCAAATTCCTCTAGTGGTCAAAAAAAATTTAGTGCAACCCGGAAGGTGGTAAGCAAGAAGGTTTCTTCTTGGTAAAAAGCCGAAAAGGAGCCGTTTTCATTGTTGATGAGATGGTAGGGGCCATAGCATCGTGTTAGGATTGGTCGGTAATGGCTCGGAGGTATCAACTTAAACTTGCTTTGAAAAAAAGCAATGAAAGAGTGGTGATATAACTCAACCTATGCCTTTTGAGGGCTCTGTGTTTTAGCACTGCGAAATCGGCGGAAAGACTTGAAAGCCGTATCGGTTGGTTTACTTTTGCTGCACCAGCCACCTGAGCAGCAGATGCCCCTAGCGGCAGGCCCTTGGTTAGTGCACTGAGCAATTTCTATTTAAAGCGTATATTCTATGACAAACGAAGCGAGAAAACTTTGCGGCTACATTCTGATTACTGTTCCGACGATTATTTACGGTGGCTACTTTTTGCTTACCATATTGAGCGGGCAACAGGAGCACCTGCAATTGACGGATTTCCAGAAGGCTATGTTTCGCGCAGGGCATGCCCACGCAGGGGTTCTGGTCATCCTGTCGCTGTTGATCCAACTGTTTGCTGACCACGCTACCCTGTCCCACAAGTGGAGGTGGGCGGCCCGCCTTTCCTTTCCTATAGCGGCGATTGCCATTAGTTTCGGCTTTTTTGCCGCTGCCACGGGCAAGCAAATTACTGAGCCAACGGCGCTGATTATCGTCCTATACGTCGGCATGGTTATTCTGGCTTTTGGGCTGATAACACTGGGCGTAGGGCTGGTGAAGCAGAAAAACGGCGGCGCATAATAAGGGGCCTCTCTTCGCATAGCAGTCGATAGCCGCTACCAAACACTCGTAGGTTGAGGCACTTTCCAACGGGGGCGAGCCATATCTGCGGTATACTTTTACTCCTCAACAATAGAAAACAGTCGTTTTTTTCGATGACATCATTCAAATGGGTTGTGCTATTATGAAAGGAAGAAGTTTAGCCTGTCTCATTATGGGAGCAGCAGTGCTCCTGAGCGTGGGAATAGGTTGTGCGGGCTCGTCGAGCGCCAATGGTAAGCGGTCGGCGGTAGCACCGCCGGTGGAGTACCAAGGCTCCTTGCCCTTGGCGCGTATTCGACTGCCGCAAGGCTTCCGAATAAGTGTGTTTGCTGAAGGCGTGCAGAACGCGCGCTCGTTGTGCTTGTCGCCCAACGGCACGCTATTCGTGGGTACGCGCGAGGCAGGCAGCGTGTATGCTTTGCGCGATACTAATCAGGATGGGATGGCGGACCTCCGCTACACCATTGCCACAGGACTGCGCATGCCCAATGGTGTAGCTTTTCGCCACGGCAGCCTGTATGTTGCCGAGGTCAGCCGCATCTTGCGCTTCGACGACATAGAAAACCGGCTGGCCCAGCCGCCGGCGCCCGTAATCGTGTACGATAGCTATCCGACCGATGCGCATCATGGATGGAAATATATTGCATTTGGGCCCGATGGGTTGCTCTACGTGCCCGTGGGCGCTCCGTGCAACATCTGCGAGCGGCTCGACAATCCTCTCTACGCCAGCATCACGCGTATAGACGTAGACCGGCCAACCAACGGGCCTGAAATCGTGCAGCACGGCGTGCGCAATACGGTGGGCTTCACCTGGCACCCACAGACGAAGCAACTGTGGTTTACGGATAACGGGCGCGATATGATGGGCGACGACATGCCCGCTTGCGAGCTCAATCACGCACCTCAGGATGGCATGCATTTCGGTTACCCTTATTGCCATCAAGGAGACGTACCCGACCCAAAGTTTGGACACAAGCGCCCGTGCAGCGACTTTGTGCCGCCCGCACAAAAATTAGGGCCACAC
>JBEQAD010000181.1:0-6756 GCA_041640515.1 Saprospiraceae bacterium
TGGCAAAGCCTGATCAACATCTTCGACCTTGAAAAAGGTAATGTCATTGGCAATTACAACCCTCTATCGATTTTCACTTTCTACTTAGAGAAGTGGGCTGTAGGCGAAATTAACCCCACGCTTATCCATTTCAACAACCTCTTACTCCACGTCTTGACGGTCTTCTTTGTTATTCGTCTCTTGTTGCACATGGGCATAGGTCAAGGCGGTGCTTTTGTGGGAGGGCTGCTTTTCGGCATCCATCCTATGCGCGTGGAGTCTGTTGCCTGGGCTACCGAGCGCAAAGACGTGCTGTTCGCTGTGTTTTTCTTTGCTGCGCTGATGTACTACGTGCGCTGGGTAAAGACAGCAGAAGCAGGCAAGCGTACGACACTTTACGTGGGCATGGTGGTGTTGGCCGTTTTGTCGAGCCTTTCCAAGGTACAAGCTGTGACGTTGCCGCTATCCATGTTAGCTTTGGATTACTGGTTCCGCCGCCCTATTACCCTTCGCCTCATTTGGGAAAAGACACCCTTCTGGCTTATTTCGCTGGTGTTTGGCTTGGCCAACCTCTACACATTGCGGCAGGTAGGCTCCATCAACGATGACGTTACCGATTTCAATTTCTTAGACCGTCTGTGTATCGGTACTTACTCATTTAGCGTGTACCTGTACAAACTGTTCCTTCCCTATCCTATGTCGCCTCTGTATCCCTATCCTAAACCGTTGCCGATATGGGTCTATTTATCGCCTATATTGTTTTTTGCGGTGTGGTATGGCGTCTATCGGATGTGGAAAGCCGACCGGCGCATTTGGGTCTTTGGGATGCTGTTCTTCTTTTTCAATGTGATGTTTTTGCTTCAAGTGTTGGGCGCTGGTCAGGGTTTTCTAGCTGACCGCTTTACCTATGTACCTTACTTTGGCTTTTTTGCTGTTGCGGCCTGGTTGTATCATACCTATGCAGAGCCTAATCCTCATTGGCGAACACGCGTCAACGTCGCATTGGGAGCGCTCTTCCTCATTTATGCTATCTGGACAGTGCGTCAGATAGGCATCTGGAAAAATGGGGGTACCCTTTGGTCGCACGTGCTCAAGTTTGAAAACCGCCGCAACTCCTTACCCTACTGGAACCGTGGCCAATACCTGCGCAACAAAGAGGGTAACTATGAAGCCGCTCTGGAAGACTACACTATGGCCATCCAGATAGAGCCCGACAATCCCGAGTTAGCAAACAGCCGTGGAAAAACCTATTTCGATATGGCTATCGGGGGTAAATACAAGGGCCGTGAGCGCGAATTGAGTGAAAAAGGCTTGGCGGATTTCAATGCAGCGCTGTCAAAACCTAAAATAAAGCCCAAAACAAAGGCGGAGGTGCTCATCAATCGCGGAGCCGCCTTGGCCTTCCTGGGCCGCTTAGAAGAGGCGCTGCTCGACCTAAATGCTGGCATCGAATTGGCACCGGATAATAAAAATGGCTACCTCAACCGCTCGCTGACGTACTTCCACCTTCAGCGCTATGACAAGTGTATTGAGGACTACACCAAGTACCTTGAGCTCGACCCATATGCGCCGAACATCTGGTACGAACGCGGCATGCTCCGCCGCTCGCTGAACCAAGTTGACTTGGCTATCGCTGACCTGAACCAGTGCTTGCAGCTCGATCCCAATTTTGGTTTGGCTTACTTGGAACGCGCCCGGGCGTACGCTCTAAAGGGCAAAAAGGACTTAGCTCGGCAGGACTATCAGCGCGCTCAGCAGTTGGGTGTGGATATGGTGGACTACGATAAGCAACTCATGAGCAAATAATCCCGGCTTTTCTTCTCCTTATGCCTCGCTCTCGTGCTGCCTTGCTGCCTTATCATCGGGTGGGTTGCCTCGAAGCCGGCTGCGACGAGGCAGGCCGGGGCTGTATTGCGGGGCCTGTTTTTGCGGCTGCAGTGGTTCTACCGCCGGACTTTCATCACCCGCTGCTGAGAGACTCCAAGCAGCTAAGTGAAAAGCAGCGCGATCTTTTACGCGGCGTCATCGAGCGCGAAGCCATCGCCTGGGCACTCGGGCGCGCCGACGTGCCTGAAATTGACCGCCTGAACATTTTGCAGGCTTCTTTTATGGCCATGCACCGCGCTCTCGATGCGCTAAGTGTCCGACCGGAGCACCTGCTTGTGGACGGCAACCAGTTCAAACCTTATGGTACAACGCCGCACCTGTGCGTGGTCAAGGGCGACAGTCTCTATGCTAACGTGGCTGCCGCTTCTGTGATCGCTAAAACCTACCGCGACGCAGAAATGCGGCGTTTGGCTCGACACTTTCCTCAATACGGCTGGGCCGCTAACAAAGGCTACCCCACAGACGAACATCGGCGCGTGCTCCGAGAGTATGGCCCTACCCCACACCACCGGCGCTCTTTTCGGTTGTTCGGCGATGGTCTCTTGGAACTCTTTTGAAGAGTACTGCTGTTTAACCTGCCGTATGGCTATTTGTCTTTTATCTTGACGGTTGTCGTTGCCTACCTTTGCTGTGCGCTAGTTCTTTTTGCTTTCATCTTAGAAAAAACCATCTTTTTCCTACTGCCCACATTTATCAGGCTCATGTCTACTCCATCTATTTCTGATTTATTCGCCGAAGTCCGACAAGCCATAGATGCCATAGCCAAAGAAGAACTGACTAACGCCGAGGCTATAGAGCAATTCCGTATCCACTATCTGGGTTCCAAAGGGAGAGTAAAGGCGTACATGGAAGCCATGCGCCACCTCCCCGCGGAACAAAGGCGCGATTATGGTCAGCTGGTAAACGCCTTCAAACAGGCTGCCGAAGCGCGTTATCAGGGCGCCAAAGAGCAGCTGGAAGCCTTAGCCGAACAGACAGGTTATACCTCCCTAGACCTCACAGCCCCGGGAGAGCCCGTGCCCTTGGGCGCCCGACACCCGGTGTCCATCACGCTGGAGCGCATTGTGGCCATTTTCGAGCGCATTGGCTTTGCCGTAGCCGATGGGCCAGAAATCGAGAACGACTGGTACAACTTTACGGCTATGAATACACCAGAGGACCATCCGGCGCGCGACATGCAGGATACGTTCTACATCGTAGGTGCTTCCGGCATGCTCCTGCGCACACACACGAGCAATGTGCAAGCGCGGGTCATGACGACACGTACGCCACCTATTCGCATTATCGCCCCTGGTCGGGTATACCGCAACGAAACAATTTCCGCCCGATCGCATGCGCAGTTCCACCAAGTAGAAGGGCTTTATGTGGACGAGGGCGTCTCCTTCGCCGATATGAAGCAAACCCTGCTCTACTTCGCCCAGGAGATGTTTGGCGCTACTAAAATCCGCTTACGTCCGTCGTTTTTTCCTTTTACCGAACCCAGTGCTGAAATGGACATTTGGCTAGGCATCGACACAGAGGAAAACCGGCGACTGACCAAGGGCACGGGCTGGCTAGAAATTCTGGGTTGTGGCATGGTAGATCCGCAGGTGCTCGAAAATTGCGGTATAGACAGCAGCCGCTACTCGGGCTTTGCTTTTGGCATGGGCATCGAGCGGCAGACGCTGCGCCTGTTCAACATCCCCGACATTCGCTTGCTATTTGAAAACGACGTGCGTTTCCTGCGCCAGTTTTCCAGTGCCTTGTAGGAGCGCCCTTTGCTTGTTCACCCACCCATCATATCGCTATGGCACTCGTTTTTATTGGCCTGATTATCTTAGCCATTGCTCTGGCTACAGGCCGTACCGCATCGCACTCACCCTTCGGCAGCCTTAGCCGCATTGGCCGTTTTGTTGGTGCTGGCTTAGTTATTTTAGGTCTTCTTAGCGCTTGTTTTGTTCAGATTTCGCCCGGCACCGTTGGTGTGCAGACGCTCTTTGGCAAAGTGCAACCCGGCATTCTTGTGGAGGGGCTTAACGTCATCAACCCGCTGGTTGAAGTGGTCACCTTCGACATCAAAACCCAGAACTACACCATGTCGGGCGTACACGATGAAGGGCAGCGCATGGGCGATGATGCTATCCGCGTACTATCGTCCGACGGCCTCGAAGTAGTCATTGACATGACCGTGCTTTTCCGCATTGTGCCTGAAGAGGCGCCTAATATTTTGCGCACCATCGGCCAAGGATACCGCGATGTTATCGTTCGTCCATTCGTGCGCACTAAAATCCGCGATTATGCCGCCTATTACGACGCCGTATCGCTGTATTCTACTAAGCGAGACGAATTTCAACAGCGCCTGTCCGATGCCATTGAGAAGGACTTTAAAGAGCGTGGCCTTATTCTGGAGCAGGTGCTTATTCGCAACATCAATCTACCGCCGTCGGTCAAAGCCGCTATTGAGGCTAAGATAAACGCCGAACAAGAGGCGCAGAAGATGAAGTTCGTCCTCGATAAAGAGCGGCAGGAAGCGGAGCGCAAGCGCGTGGAGGCACAAGGTATTGCCGACTATCAGCGCATCCTGACCGCTTCGCTTACCGATAAATTGCTGCAGTACGAACAGATAAAGGTACAGCGCGAGTTAGCTGCCTCGCCCAATGCCAAAATTGTGATTATGGGCAGCGGCAAGACAGCGCCCATTCTTATCAATCAGTGAGGCCGCTGGGCTAGGAAGTGGGCCATGCGCTGCTGTAGGCGCTGGGCTTCAGCGCGGGCCGCCGCGGCGAAATCATCGCCCGAGGAAGCATAGAGAATGCTCCGCGAAGCGTTGACCAACAGCCCTACGTCGCGCGTCAGCCCATGCTGGCAAAGCGTCTCCAGGTCGCCGCCTTGGGCGCCTATGCCAGGCACTAGCAAAAAGTGCTCAGGGGCCAGGGCGCGTACGCGCGCAAACGCCTGCGGATGCGTGGCGCCCACTACGAACATGAGGTTGTCGGGCGTGCCCCATTGTTGAGCTTGCACCACCACGCGCTCCCACAGCGGTGCCCCGGTATCGGACAAGATGGCTTGCTGAAAATCGGCGCTGCCGGCGTTAGAGGTCAAAGCTAGCAGTACAACCCACTTACCCGGAAACGATAGAAAGGGGCCCACACTATCGCTTCCCATGTAGGGAGCTATAGTGAGCGCGTCGCAGGGCAGTTGTTGGAAAAAAGCTTCGGCGTAAAGACGCGAGGTGTTGCCAATATCGCCGCGCTTCGCGTCGGCGATAATGAAATGCTGCGAGCCAATGTAATGTATGGTGCGCTCCAAATCGCGCCATCCTTCTGCACCACGCGCTTCATAGAAGGCGAGGTTAGGCTTGTAGGCCACACACAGATCGCGCGTGGCATCAATGATTTGGCGGTTGAAAGCAAACACGGCATCTGGCGTTCCACGCAGGGATAGCGGCAATTTACCGACTTCGGTGTCCAGTCCGACACAGAGAAAAGTTTGCTTGCGAAGTATTTCCCTCACCAGTGTTGGGCGATCCATAGCAGCAAAGGTAAATCCCTGGCTTGGGTAAGCCCCTCGAGAGACCTTGAGCTAACGCAGCGGCTACTCGCTTACACAAATTTATCCGCGCAAGACGAAGACGCAAATGCATCGGGCTTGGCCTTAAACTCGAAGCCCATGCTTAAGATGTAGCCCATAGCTTCCTTAAGTGCCACGTTACTTTCGAACATCGGGTCGGTGTTGATATCGGCATGTACCTCCAGCGCTACATCGTAACGGTCGAGCAGATGGCACAGCGAATACGCCACCTCCACCGAGCGCCCTACTTCTAAAATCATGCGCTCGCGCAGGCTCATCACTCGCGGGCTCTTCTCGTTAGAGATAAACATGAAGCCGCCCCGTTTTTCGCGCAAAAACACGATGACCGTGGCGAAGTGTACTTCATCACCAATGATTTGCGAATCAGAGCCGATGCACACCTTGAGCCGATACCCTTGCTCCGTTTCGTGCCGGATGGTTTCTTCCACTGCTTCTAACAGTGGCTTCTCGATGCGCTGTCCGTTGAGTCTTCTCCAGTTCATATGTTAGCATGTCGGAAAAATTGCCGGACTTGTGCGACAAAAGTAGCGGTTGATCTCGGCTGTTCTCGCTGCTTTCTTCCAAATTTAATGGTTTTTTAAACCGTAGGTTTGCTTTTAAAAGCGCCCATTCATAAAGCTATGCAAAAGACAACGACTCGATGGCTATACTCTCCGTGGCGGCTATGGCTGTTTTTATGGTGGAAATTACCTGCTGCGGCATTTATGGGAGTGCGCCTGGTGCACCTGGACGCTGAGCAATCGGTTGTGTGGCTGCCTTACCGCTGGCGCTCGCAAAATCCTTTTCGCTCCATCTACTTTGCTGCGCAATGTGCCGCTGCAGAGCTGTCCACCGGCCTACCGGCATGGTTAGCCGTTCAAGAGCAGCTGGTGCCTGTATCCATGTTGGTTACCCGCGTAGAAGCCGATTTTCTGAAAAAAGCCAATCAGCCTCTTCGCTTCACTTGTGCGTCAGTGCGCGATATTGCTGATGCTGTACAGCGCGCTGCCCACACTGACGTCCCTTGTGAGGTGCGAATCCTTTCCACGGGGACTCTTCCTGACGGTACAGAGGTCGCTCGCGTCTGGATTTCCTGGTCTTTCAAGCGAAAATCTAGTCGCGCAACACCGTAGGGTAGGATGCTACAGGTTGGATAGCCTCTTAATACAGAGATGGCAGCCGTATGGGTGGCCTGTTGGAAAGCTAACCGGCCCGTATGTTGCTATTTGCTGTGGCAGCTTTATTTCGAACAAAGCGGGCGCCGCCCCCGTCTCTGGTTTCAGCGACGGCTACTTTTTGAAGCGCCCTTAATTTTTCTGATAGGGCTCTCAGAAAAGTGCA
>JBEQAD010000182.1:0-6720 GCA_041640515.1 Saprospiraceae bacterium
CATCGCTGAATACATCGCCATTTCCGCCTTAAAAGGTGACAATCTCTCGCACTTGTTAGAGCGCATAGTGGCTTACCTGCCCGAAGGGCCGGCGTATTACCCGCCAGAGCAGCTCACCGACCGCCCTGAGCGCTTCTTTGTTAGCGAGATTATTCGGGAAAAAATTTTCCTCCTTTATGAAGAAGAAGTCCCCTACTCCTGCGAAGTTGGCATCGAGACATTTCAAGAAACCACTACTAAAGAAGGCGAGCCGCTGGCACGCATCCATGCTATTATCTACGTCCTAAGAGAGTCGCAGAAACCCATCTTGTTGGGCAAGAACGGCAGTGCCATCAAGCGGTTGGGCACACTAGCACGCCAGGATCTGGAGCAATTCCTGCAAAGCAAAGTATACCTGGAACTGACCGTGAAAGTCCGTGAAAACTGGCGCGACAACGAGCAATTTCTCAGACGTTTCGGTTATGAATAAAAAAGAGACGGCAGGACATTAAGCATCCTACCGTCAGAAATATAACCCCAAAAAACCTGCTTCAAAGATAAAGTACTTGAAAATTATTCTGCAAGAGGTTCCTGCAAAAATGCCGATAAAGGGTCCTGCGAGGAGAAGGAGGGTGTTCTTCTTGTGCCGGCCACGGCAGGTGGGAGCACTCTGCAGCACCGTGAGCAGAAATTGCCAGACCATTTCCTCAGTAGCTACTTTCTTTAAGAAAGCGTTACTTATTTCCTTTCCCAGAATTTTTGAAGCCGGTGTATACCTTCGCTTGAAGAAAAGCAAAGCCATCAACCGCTGACGCATATGAAAGAGTGGTTCAACACGGGTATTAAGCAGTATTTGCGATGGCGGATGCGCCGCATTGAGTATTTCATGCGCGACCCGGAACCGGTGCAACAGCGCGGCTTTCGCCGATTGATAGAGAGCGCCCGATACACGGCTTTTGGCCGCCGTTACGACTTTGCCAGCTTGCGTACCGTTGAGGCGTTTCGAGCACGCGTACCCCTACACGAATACGACGCCCTCAAAGAAGACATTGGCCGCATGATGCGCGGCGAGCGCGATGTGCTATGGCCAGGCGAGGTCCGATGGTTTAGCAAGAGCAGTGGTACTACTAGCGAGCGCAGCAAGTTCATCCCCGTGCCAAGAGTCAACCTCATCCAGTCGCATTTGGCTGGCATTTGGGACTCTTTAGCCCTCCTTTACCACAACTGCCCGCATTTAGAATTATTTCGCTACCGGAATCTGTATATGCCAGGCAGTTTCAGCGCTTTTCCTGAATACCCAAAGACGCGCGTTGGCGATGTGAGCGCTATTTTGGCTTATCACGCGCCATTCATCGGGCGCATCTTCCAGGTGCCCGACGTGCAGACGGCCCTAATGCCCGACTTTGAGCAAAAAATTGAGCATATCGCGACAATCATTTCACAACGCAAAGACATTGTCTCTTTCAACGGCGTGCCTACTTGGCTGCTAGTGCTATTTCGGCGAGTATTGGAAAAGACAGGCAAACAGCATCTGCTTGAGGTGTGGCCGCGCCTGCAAGCATACATGCACGGAGGCGTAGGTTTCGAACCCTATCGGCGTACTTTTCAGGAGTTAATCCCGAGCGAACACTTCGCCTATCAGGAAATTTACAATGCCTCCGAAGGGTACTTCGGCGCCCAACACGACCTGAAGCGAAACGATATGCTCCTTCTGCTAGACAACAGCGTTTTTTATGAGTTTATTCCTTTGTCGGAGTGGGAGAAAGAACAGCCCAAGACTGTGCTGTTGCAAGAAGTGGAAATGGGCAAGGATTACGCCATTGTCATCACCTCAAACAACGGTTTGTGGCGCTACATCCCTGGCGACACGGTAGTGTTTACTTCAAAATATCCGTTTTGTTTCCAAATATCCGGCCGCACGCGACAATACATCAACGCCTTTGGTGAGGAGGTAATGGTGGGTGATACCGATAAAGCTTTGGCCGAAGCCTGCCGCCAAACGGGTGCTCGCGTGGCCGAGTATACAGCGGCGCCGGTGTTCTTCACCGATGAGCGCAGCCGAGGCGGTCACGAGTGGGTCATCGAATTCGAGAAGGCACCTAACGATTTGATGCACTTTAACCAGTTACTCGATGAGTTGCTCCAACGCATCAATTCCGACTACGAAGCCAAGCGCTTCCGCAACCTGGCTCTGGAATGCTTACGCCTCCACGCCGTACCTAGGGGTACGTTTCTACGTTGGATGAAAGCGCGCGGAAAGCTCGGTAGCCAAAACAAGGTGCCACGCCTAGCTAACCACCGCCAATACGTAGAAGAACTGCTCCGTTGCGCAGCCTCTGCTGAATGAGGCCAGCACCGCCGCTCCCCTCCAGTTGGGTTGTGCAGGAACTCTCATCGGTAGAGCATAACTTTGCGCCGCACTTTTTGATTCA
Organism: Saprospiraceae bacterium; assembly: GCA_041640515.1. Lineage (GTDB taxonomy): Bacteria > Bacteroidota > Bacteroidia > Chitinophagales > Saprospiraceae > M3007. The sequence continues at coordinate 2,412 of JBEQAD010000182.1, forward strand.
AAAAACTCACCCAACAGATATGCCCTACTCAAACATGCGCACCCTAACTTTTCTGGCTCTCCTCCTGTTAGTAGGAGGATGCAACCGCATCGACTCGGCATTTGTGGAACAACTGCAAAGCGGGATAAGCCGAGCAAACGAAAACCAAGAAGCTTTCGAGGCAAGTAAGCAAAAAGTCCGCGCCTTGTTCGAAAAGATGGAAAAGGCCCCCCAAGGACTGAAGAACAATCCCAAGTTTGGCTACGCTGAGCTCTACGGGCGCGTCGTCCAACTAAACGATGCCATTACCTCGATGATAACCAACCAGAACGAAATGATTAGCAAGGTGGAAGGCATTATGGCCGATTATACCGACGGCAAACTCAAAAAGGAGGAGGCCCAAAAAGAAGCCGAGGTATTCCTGAAAAACTTCGAAGGCTACCACGGGCGCATTGGGCGCATGCAGACCATCGTAAGCGATGCCGAAAAAACCTATGACAGCATGCTGAGCCAATGGGAGGCATTGTCTGAAGCAGAAAAAATCGCATCGGCCAATATGCCGGCTCCGGCACTGCCCGACGCCACCAACCTCAAAGGCGGCAGCACGCTGATGTCCACCGGGGCTACGCCGGCACCGCCAGGCGCCCAACAGCCAGCAGCGGGCGCCTTGACCCCTAATGGGCCGACCACTCCTCCTCAAGGCACAGCGCCGGCGGCAGGTGCTAAACAGCCCGGCGCCTTGGCGCCTACGCCCCAACAACAGCAGACGGGTACGCTCTCTCCCACATCGCCGACGTCGCCAGGCACGCTCATCCCGCCCAAACGCGAGCAGTAAACTCGCGAACTGACCCTAAAGGCTTCATGTCGCCCGAACCGCATGAGGTATGTCTTCCCTCAGCGAGGTCGAGGTAATAACCACAACGCCCTGTAGTTCGGGCAACATAAGCGATATTTGTTGTACTGCATTTCGAACGGCCGACGGTCTATAGTTCAGGTGCTTATTGCAAGGGCTCAACCACAGACCCTATTCCCCGCAGAAGGCCTTCATGTATACTTTCTTTGAAAACAGCCGCTGATCAACTGGCTGTCCTTAGGTATTCTTGTACCTATTCCAGCGCAGAATAACCGTGATCCTCAATAGGATACAAATATTTTTATCTTTCTGGTGCGCTCTTCTCTTGGCCAGCGAGAGCCTTGTACGAAACCTTGCTCGCTTTCCACGCCTTGCCGCTGCGTTGGGCAGCCTTTGAGGCTCCTCTGCCAGAAGATGCTGTAGGCCGTGCGGCGCAGATTGGGAAGATGAAATAAACTTCCTACACACCTACCGACCCGTATTCCAGGCCGTATCTCAACTAAAAATCTCTGGCCGTTTAGCCGAACGCGCCGTCAGCAGCAATACCAAAGCGGGCAACGCTTTGCTGTGTACATAGAAACAGGGCCGGCCGTGGCTATCATTGGTTGAGATGCGCTTATGCCCACTTTGGCGATATGGTGCGTATCTTCGCTGCCGACAGCAACGCCACCGGGCCGGCGAGCGTGCGATTGCCGGTGTTTGACGACACCGAACTAAAAAAGAGGGCTTTAGAGAGGACATTTCGGATGCCTTGACGCCGCCAGAACACGAACTCCTACCTATGGGCGTCTGATGGATGCTTACTGAAGAGGCTTTGCGCTTTTTAACCAGCTATTTGAACAGCGATATGTACGACAAGAGCCGCAACCCGAAGCACAACTCTGTGCACGCACGTCATCCACTGCCGCTCTTGTAGCATTTGCCCACATAAGCTTATGCGCTCCTTATTCTTGACCAATCGCTTCTTTGGGTTCTTTGGCGGGATAGCGGCTTTGTCTGCTCTTTCTTTTCCCTTCGAATGGCCTTTTCCTTTGACAAAGCTCCTTTTGGTAGTAGGCCTACTCTTCGTGGCAGTAGACACCTTTCTGCTTTATTCGAAGCGCAGTTTGCTGAGCTGTCAGCGCTTTGTGGGCTCAGCGCTGTCGTTGAGCGACGTGAACTTGGTAACGTTGGTGGTACAGAATCACAGTTCCACCATACCCCTGACCATAACTGCCGTGGACGAGCTACCGTTCCAATTTCAGGAACGCCACTTTGCTATAACGGCCTTTTTACCTGCGGCCAGCCGCACTACCTTGCGATACGAACTTCGCCCTTTGATGCGCGGCGTTTATGCCTTCGGCCATATACATCTTTTTGCACAGACTTCGCTGGGGTTCATTGAGCGGCGTTTCACCTTTAGGCAGCCACAGGAAGTCCCCGTTTACCCTTCTGTCATCCAGATGAGGCAATACGAGCTGGTCGCTTTGCGCGGTGTCAGCGAAACGGCCGGCATCAAGAAGGTGCGGCGGCTGGGTCACAGCTACGAGTTCGAGCAAATTAAGAACTACACCGAGGGCGACGATTACCGCAGCATCAACTGGAAAGCCTCTGGCCGTCGGGGCAGCCTGATGGTCAACCAGTACGAAGATGAGCGCAGTCAGCAGTTGTTCTGCTTGTTGGACAAAAGCCGCGTTATGAACATGCCCTTTAGCGGTATGAGCCTGTTAGACTATGCCATCAACACGACGCTAACTATCAGCAATATCGCTTTGAAAAAACAAGACCGCGTCGGCTTGCTCTCGTTTTCCGACGTGCTGGGCTCTACCCTGCCTGCCGACCGTGGCGCTCGTCAACTGCGCAAGCTCTTGGAAGCGCTCTATCGCGAACGGGAGCGCACCGGAGAAGCCAACTATGAACTGTTGTACGAGGCCGTCCGGCGACTCGTTCACGGGCGCTCGTTGTTGCTTCTATTTACCAACTTTGAGAGCCGGTATGCGCTGGAGCGGGTATTACCCTTACTGCGCCGCCTCAATCACTTGCACTTGTTAGTAGTCGTCTTTTTTGAAAATGCGGAAATCCGCGCCATAGCCGAAGAAAAGCCGCGCAATACCTTGGACCTTTTCCGCCAAGCAGTGGCTCGGCAATTCTTAGAGGAAAAGGAGGAAATCCGACGGCTTCTCTTGCAATATGGCATTCAGACCCTGCTTACTCGGCCGGAAGATCTGTCGGTAAACACTATTAACAAGTACTTGGAGCTCAAGGCGCGCGGCCTAATTTGAACCATCTGCGCTACGGCTTTTTGAGCAGTTTAACGGTTTGGCTTTGCCCACTTTCCGCCTCTTGCATCCGTAGGAAGTAGATGCCTGCAGGCCAATCTTGCGTCGGAAGAGGATATTGCTCGCCCGCCGACATGCGGCCTTCCGATACCACAGCGCCGTGAGCGTTAACTATCCCGTAGTGCACCACCTTGGGACCAGCGTTTTGGAGGTAGAGCACCTCCGAAAACGGGTTTGGCCCTGCCACTACAGACATCGCCTCTGGCCTGCCTTCAGCGGCTCGCTCTTGCTGCGCAGCGAAAGACTGCTGCCGGAAAAATCCTTCCACCCGACTTATATCCATGCCGACAGAGCTATGGCAGGGGTTACTCCATTGATCTAAGCAGCTGTGAGCAAAGAAAATACAGTTGAGGAGAAAAGGCACAGTAGCGAAATCGTTTCTAAAAACAAGCCCATATCCTTTAGACTGATTCCAATCGCTAATGGCCCTGCTTCCATGAGCCATCGGTGTTTTATCTATACCATAGCAACTCCAACAACCCAGCAAACACCACGACAACCCCCAATACACCCGATCGCGTGTAAAAGGCACCATTAAATCACACGCTCGGTGAAACTGATAAATCACGGGTTTGTACTTGCCCGGCGGCGTTCGCTCGATCAGGTCCATGAACATGCCACCGTAGATGTTGGCTACACCGCGAATGGTGTAGGGCCTGCCGAACCGCTCCACCTCGCCTTCGATATCGCCCAAGTCCGGGCGGGTGATAATGCTGTCAGGGAAAACCTCATCGCGCCAATGAGGACAGTTGTTCAGATTAGGCTGTCTGGGTGTAGGCAATGCCGGCATTTCCCCTGCAAATACCGGCTTTTCTTCCGGCACATCCATAAAAGCCGCTCCCAGCACAATGAAACCTCCTGCACTTTCGCCCAACAGGAATACCCGATTAGGGTCAATCTGATAGACATCGGCCCGATTGACCAGGTAGCGAATAGCACCTTTTACATCCTGCACCGCCCGATACCAAGCTCGATACCACTCAGCCGAGTCGGCAGCAAACAGGCAGGGGTAATAATCGATAAAATTGCAGTGGTACTCCGTCGTTGTGTTGATGTAGCCAAGGCGGTAGCTGACATTGGCAACGACGTAGCCTCGATGAACAAAATGTTCTATCCAATCTTTTCTCATCTCCTGACGACTGCCTGCAATAAACCCTCC
>JBEQAD010000183.1:0-4234 GCA_041640515.1 Saprospiraceae bacterium
AAAAAAAATACTACCTTGTATTGCAAAGTATTATTTTATATCATTAATTTTGCTTTGTAAATCGACTTATTAAACAAGGAACAGCACCTTCTGGGGTGCAGTTAAAACTGGGACATAAACATGGACTTGGAAAATGCAAAGGCCCAAATGCGCAAGGGGATATTGGAGATGTGCGTATTGGCTGTGGTGGCTGAGCGTGAGACATATCCTCCCGAGATTATCGAGCGCTTGGAAGGCACTAACCTGCAAGTTAAGGAGGGTACACTTTACCCTTTGCTAATGCGCCTAAAGAGTGAGGCGTTAGTGGATTATGTTTGGCGGGAGGGAGTCAAAGGACCGCCGCGTAAATATTTCACTATCACCCAGGAAGGTCGGCGTTTCCTAAGGGAACTAGCCACCAGCTGGCGCGAGTTGGTCAGCGCTGTGGATCAGGTGCTCCTTTCTACTCAACGCCAAGAGGTCACTTTAGCTGACGAACCGCCGCCTATCTTAAACATTGAACCCCTACCGCCGAGCGATGAGCACTAATGCCTCAAAACACCTCTCAGCAAACCAACGACACCGTTCACCTATAAACAAAGCAAACTAATGAATAAGGTACTGCAAATCAATCTGGGCGGCTATGCCTTGACTATAGACGAAGACGCCTACCAACATCTGGCAACCTACTTGGACAATATTCGCCAGCGCCTCAGTGGGCGCGAAGAGCGCGACGAGATCATGCGCGACATAGAAACGCGCTTGGGCGAAATCATCAGCAGCCGCTTAGGTGCGCGAGCCATCGTATCGCTGTCCGACGTAGAGGCCGCAATAGAGGTCATGGGTAAGCCCGAAGATTTTGGAGGTGAGGAGAGCAGCGCCAGCACCAGTAAAAGCAGCGAAAAGACGCCTCGCCATCATGGGCGTCGGCTCTACCGCGACGAGAGTGACGCTGTTATTGGAGGTGTTTGCTCTGGCCTCTCTGCCTACTTTGGGTTGAGCGACCCGGTGTGGATTCGTCTGATTTTTATCTTATTAGCGCTCATTTCCTTTGGCTTCTGGGTGCCTGCTTACCTGTTATTGTGGATACTGGTGCCGCCGGCGCGCACAGCCGCTGAGCGTTTGGCTATGCGGGGGGAAATGCCTAATGTAGAGAACATCGTGCGCGAAGTAGAACAAGGCGCCGAACGCTTTGCGCGCCGCGCGGAAGCCTTCGGCAGACAAGCCGGCGTGCAATTGGGTGCCTCTTCGGGCAACCTAGCTTCCGGCTGCCTTGCCTTCGTTGCCCGCTTTTTTAAAGGCGCTGCTATTTTCCTCGCCATTATGTTAGTTACTGTACTGGGTACGGTATGGGTAGCGGGTACTATCGCTTTCTTCACCGCACGCCCTAGCATCTCCTTCCTCAACCCGTTGCCGACGGAGGCAGCGTATCTGGGCTTTGTCAATCTGTTTTTCTTGGTGGGCATCCCAGTCGTAAGCCTGGTTATCTGGCTGATGCGCCTCATTTTTCGCTTTCAGGCACCGGCATGGCTGGGCATGGGTATGACGGTCCTGTGGGTGCTCAATCTAATCTCCCTCAGCGGATTGGCTAGCTGGGCTGCAGCGCAATATCAAGAGGAAGGGTCAGTAACGCGAACGTTGGATTTGGGCCAAGTGACTTCCGATACGCTTTACGTGCGCTTTGACCCAAAGACGGCGCCCTCCTCCTTCTACGAAGATGGCGATTTGAATATTTATCCCTACCCTCGCCAGTGGCGCATCAGCGTCCCTCGAGTTGAGGTAGAGCAGAGTCTTTCGGGGCGCTTTGAGGGCGCCTACACCCTGTACGCGCGCGGACACTCAGAAGCAGCCGCACGCGAGCACGCTGCCGGCTTCACTTTGGACGCTACACTCTCGGGCAACACTCTGACCTTGCCTGGTAGCCTGCCGTTGACGAAGGGCGGCTGGCGAGCACAGCGCGCCGAAGTGCAACTGCGTGTGCCTGTGGGCAAATACGTTGTGTTTGAAAAAGGCCTTCACCGCCGCGTCAAAGCCAACTACGCTGACGCTATTCACTCTGTGAGAGATAATCCCGGCGGTGTCTTTCAAATGACCATCAACGGGTTGGTATGCACCTATTGCTCGACTTCGAACATCGACACAGAGCCCAACGGGCCGGTTGATTACTTTATTTTGAAGGGCACTTTAGACGTAGACATTACGCACGACGACAATTTCGGTCTTTATTGCCCCGATAACACACCAGGGGCGGAGAAAATATCCGTAGTGCGCCGAGGTCGGACCCTGGTGCTCTCCGCAGCTAAAGGCGACAGCCCTATTCGCTGCTCTATACACACGCCCGTATTTACTAGCCTGGTAGCCAGCGGCCAAGGGCAGGTATCTATCCGAGGATTCGAAGAAGGGCGTTCCTCTATCACCGCCAAAGGTCCCGTGCGTGTGCGGAGGCTGTACAAAAGCAACGACCTAAAAGCCGTACTCGACAACAAGGCCACCTTAGAACTCATCGGCGAAGGCAACCAATTAGAGGCTGTCCTCTCGGATGAGGCCCGCTTAGAGGCGAGCACCTGGCGCGTAGAGTCGGCTACCGTTACAGCAGCTAACGGCAGCCGAGCCAGCGTCCATGCAGAAGAAAGTGCCACCGTGCGCTCCGATGCCTCCAGCACCGTAGAGACAACCGGTCAAGGAGCCATCCGGAGGTTCTAAAGGATTGTTCCAGTAGCCGTTTAAATGGATGAAATAAACCGGCGGGGGATGGCTTTGTTTTATAGTCGTTCCCTGTCGGTTTTTTTAAATACTGAAACGCCGTCGGAGCATCCTACTCAGCCCACTTCAGTAGGTGGGCTCTCTTGTCGGCTGCACTTCATCACCTATGCCTACTGTTTGGTACAATAGCCCCGTGGTTCGTATAGAGCAAGCCACGCCCACTGTCCGCCGCTTCTGGTTGAGCACCCCTGAACAGCCGACTTTCAAAGCTGGGCAATTCATCACTTTTGACCTGCCTATTGGCGAAAAACGCCTGCAACGTTGGCGCAGCTACTCCTTAGCCAATGCCCCTGCCGATCACCCAGAGATGCTGGAACTTTGCATTGTACGCGCGCCCAACGGCTTAGCCACGCGTTACTTCTTCGAAGAAGTGCGGGTGGGCACTGTACTGCGGTGGAAGGGACCAGAAGGTACTTTTTGCCTCCCTGAACGGCTCGACGACAAAGACCTCGTCCTTGTCTGCACAGGCACGGGGGTAGCGCCCTTTCGCAGCATGCTGCGCGACCTGCAGCACACCAAAAAGCCGCACCGCAACCTCCATCTCATCTTTGGCGCGCGCACAGAGGCCGACATTCTCTACCGCGACGAATTCGAGGAGTTAGCCCGCACTATGTCCGGTTTTCGTTACGACATTGCACTTTCGCGCCAACCCGATTGGCTCGGCTATCGCGGCTATGTGCATCAGGTGTACTTAGAGCATTACGCTCAAAAACGCCCTGACGTCCTCTTCTACCTCTGCGGCTGGAGCAACATGATTGACGAGGCTGTCGCCCACCTCCTCGTCGAACTGGGCTACGACCGCAAGCAAATCCTATACGAACTCTACGGATAGCGCTCCGCCTAGCGCCGTACCAGTTCTATGGCTTGGAAAGGCCGTCCCTGGGCATCCTCTAACACAGCCAAATAAGTGCCCGCCGCTTGACCCGCTAAGGAGTAATATTCGCCCGGCATGGCGACGAAACGAGCCACCTGACGGCCGTCGAGCGTCAACACACGCACAGTGCGCGCCGCCTCAGCATCGGCCAGCCAGAAGCCGTCGGTAGTCGGGTTCGGAAAAGCCCTCGCCGTGGCAGCCGGCAACGGCTGACTCGTGTTCGACAGCGGCGAGGTGAATAGGAAAGTAACCACTACGCTGTCAGCAGGCTGATTTTCATTGTTAAATTTTAGCCTAATAACAGCTTCCGCTCCTAAGATAGTATCGTAGTTTAAGAAGTGCATAATGATGGGGCCCGACTGGTTAGGCTGCATGTCGAACGTGCGAGTACTGACGGGCGGTGTATAGCACAGATTGAGGTCGCACACTTGTGACTCACAGCCTGCCGTGATACGGACTACGGTGCGCGTCCAGCGGATGGTTTGCGTCTGGTTAGTTAAGTTAGTTATGGTAATATGGCCTTCCACGTCTTGCTCGTGGTGCGGAGCAATCGTCCATACTTCCGTGGCGCTGACGCTAAAAGTGCTCTGGGCCAAAGCGGCATAAGAGAAGAGGGAT
>JBEQAD010000184.1:0-6642 GCA_041640515.1 Saprospiraceae bacterium
GGACGCATTGTGCGCGATTGCTATACGAGACTACTGCAGGGACAAAGCATAGAGCAGGGCTTTTTTCTCAACCATTCCTCACCGGAGGTAGTCCAGTTGGCATTGGAAATACTCCACCAACCCTGGGAATACTCCCCCAATTGGGAGCACCGATGGCACCTGCCGCTGCAAAACCAGCCCATGCCGGAAGAAAATGCCGAGGCCGACATCCAGCATGCTCTGGCTATTTTTAAAATTCGAAAACTCAGTCGCCTGCTAGAGCGGAACAAGGAGCGCATTAAAGCAGCCTCCGCCAGCGGCGACCCGCAAGAGGAGTTGAAGTATTTGCAGATACACCGCAAGATAGAAGATACGCGCAACCGACTGGCCCGGCGCTTTGGCATTGTCCTTTTCCCGCGCAAATAGCCCGGCGGCGCGCTTTGCCTCTGTCCTATCTTTGCCGCCACGCTATGTGGGTAAAAGTCTTAGGTAATGGCTCCGGCGGTCCTTTTCAGGGGCGGAACTACAGCGCGCACTTGGTGCATAACCAGCGGCATTACTTCCTGGTGGACTGCGGCGAGGGCACGCAGGCGCAGCTGTACCGCTACCACGTGCCCGTGGACAGAATTAACCAGATTTTCATCACGCACCTGCACGGCGACCACGTGTTCGGGCTGTTTGGCCTACTCACGTCGTACAGCCTGAAAAACCGCGAGCGGCCTATGCAGTTGTTCTCGCCGCCCGGGCTACAGGAATTGGTGATGGACGTGGTGCGCGGCTGCGGGGTGCGTTTTTCGTTTGCTCTCGACTTCATCGAAGTGGATGCGGAGCGTTCGGCCAAAGTATTCGAGACGGCGGAGCTGGAGGTCTGGACGGTTCCCTTGTGTCACCGTACCCCTTGCACCGGTTGGCTCTTTCGAGAAAAGCCGCGCCTGCTCAACATCCGGCCAGAGAGTATTGCCGAGTATGGCCTTCAGTTCGAGCAAATACGCGCCATCAAGGCGGGTGCTGATTTGCACTTGCCCGACGGGCGGGTGGTGTCTAATGATGCGCTGACGCTGCCGCCCGTGCCGCCGCGCGCCTATGCGTACTGCAGCGATACTATGCCTTCGGAAGCCGTCATCGAGGCCGTGCAGGGCGTGGATTTGCTGTACCACGAGGCTACCTTCACCGATGAGCATGCCGAGGAGGCGGCTATCGCGCATCATTCCACCGCCCGCCAGGCCGCAGAAGTGGCCCGAGCCGCCCAAGTGGGCAGCTTGCTGCTCGGTCATTTTTCGGGCCGCTACGCCGACACCGACCAACACCTGCGCGAAGCCAGAGCGATTTTTCCCAATACGCTGGCTGCGGTCGAGGGCGAAGAGTACACGGTGCGGATGTTAGAGCGCGTCTGAGCCCGGTGCGCTCACTGCAAAAATTGCCCGTTGCGGTAAATGCACGTTCCATCAGCCCAAATTTCGCCGCCTTGTGTCATGTCGGTGATGAGGTCCCAGTGGACGGACGACTCATTTTTGCCGCCGCACTGCAGGTAACTCTGGCCAATGGCCATGTGAATGGTGCCGCCGATTTTTTCGTCGAAGAGGATGTTTTTAGTCATCTGGCGGATAGCGTAGTTGGTGCCGATAGCGGCTTCGCCAAAGCGGCGCGTTCCGGGTAGGGTGAAGATGTAGTCCAGAAAGTCCTGACCGCGGCGGGCTTCCCATTTTTCGATGTATCCATCCTTGACCCACAGGGTGATACCTTCCACTTCGCGCCCCTGGTAGAGAGCAGGGAAGGAGAAGTGCACCACACCTTGCGCGCTGTCTTCCACCGGGCTGGTGAAGACTTCGCCCGAGGGCATGTTGTTTTGGCCGTCGGAGTTGATCCATGTTCGCCCAGCCGTCGAGAAGGCAATGTCGGTATTAGGGCCGATGTAGCGCACGGTGGAGCAGGCATTGAGACGATCTACGATGCGCTGCTGTTCGGCGCGCACCTGTAGCCATGCCTCTATGGGGTTCTCCTCGAAGAGTTTGCAGGCGTTGAAAACGAAGTGTTCGTATTCGCTAAGGCTCATGCCTGCTTCCTGAGCGGCGGCGTCGGTTGGGTATTGGCAGAGGTTGCGGCGCAGCCGGCGGTCGGCGATGCGCTCGAAATAGGTCTTGTTGATGGGTCGCAGCCCTTCCTGGCGGAGGTTTTGACGGTCGGAAGGGGCGTTTTGCAGCTCGCGCAGGTTGTACGGCGCCCGGATGTTGAGGTAGCACTCGAAGGTCTCCATAGCGAGCTTCGTCAAGGCTGGGGGCGTCTTCAGGGCGTCGGCACTGCCGTAGTGGAGCAGTAAACGCTCGCGCTCGCGGAAGGCCAAGTCACACTCGACCAGGGCGGCGCCGGCTTCCAGCGCTTCGCGATAGACTTCGCGCACCAGCGGCTCGGCCAGGGTGGTCGTGCTGATGAAAACCCGGTCGCCTGGCTGTACGCGTAGGCAATAATGGACCAAGAGAGCGGCGTATTTCTGCAGGATGTTGTTCATGGGCAAACGCATGGAGTGGCGCGTAGGAAAGGCGAGCCATAAAGGTACGCCGCTCTTGAGTGCCGCAGTTGGAGGTAAGTGAAAATGGCCGAGAGGTCGTTTCCTTGCTGCTGCCAAAACCGTTGGCGGTTTGCGTTCTTTGCGCGGCGAAATGTTTGGTCTTTTCTTCCAAAAAAGCATCCTGGCAATCTGTGGGTATCAAAGTATTTGCACCGGCTTCTGTGGGCAACGTGGGCGTTGGCTTCGACGTGTTGGGGTTGGCACTTGAGCGTCCGGGCGATGAGGTCATTGCGCGCAAGAGCCCCACGCCTGGTTTGCGCATTGTCAAAATCACGGGTGCGGGCGGTCAGCTGCCTTACGCTGTAGAGGCAAACACAGCGGGCATGGCAGCGCTGCGTCTGTTGGAGCACCTGGGAGCCACCTCTGCGGGCATTGAGTTGGAAATTCACAAAAAGATGCCGCTGGGCAGTGGTCTGGGCAGTAGTGCTGCCAGCGCCGTGGCGGCGGTGCTGGCCGTGAGCGAGCTGTTGCGCACGGGCATGAGCAAGCGCGATTTGCTGCCGTTTGCTTGCCAAGGTGAACAAGTGGCGTCGGGCGGTTTCCACGCCGACAATGTGGCGCCTTCGTTGCTAGGGGGCATTGTGCTCATCTGCGGCGAGGAGCCGCTCGATGTGCATCGCTTGCACACGCCGCCGGGGCTGTATGTGGCGGTGGTGTATCCGCATCTGCAGGTGCTGACGCGGGAGGCGCGCGCGGTGCTGAAACGCGAAGTGTCGCTGCACGATCACGTGCGCCAAAGTGCCTACCTGGCGGGCTTTGTGCTGGGCTGTTTCACGGCGGATCTCGACCTCATTGGCCGCTGCCTGCGCGACGTTGTCGTGGAGCCGCAGCGCGCGCACCTTATCCCAGGCTTCTACGAGGCGCAGGCAGCGGCCATGAACGCTGGCGCCTTGGGTTGCAGCATTTCTGGGGCTGGACCGTCGGTGTTTGCCCTTTGTTCCAATACCCTCATTGCCGAAAATGCCGGCCTAGCGATGCAGGAAGTTTTTCGCCGACAGGGCATCGCCAGTGATTTGTTTCTTTCCAAGGTAAACCCGGAAGGCGCTGTGGTGTGTTGAGGGGCGGCTGTCGAAGGATTAGAAGCTAACGAGAAGGGCGCAACGGAGCAGGACTTGTCAGGAAGCCGGCTGCGGCGACGAAGGGTTGACCATTGGGAAGCTCTGCTATTGAGGCGCGGGCCATCCTAGCTGCCCGGCACCCAGCAAAACGATGTTTCTTATCCCTAAAAATTATCTGCCAGAGCGGCCTTCAGCAGTCTTTGCTTCCAACTAACCTCTTCTCCCCCGTCTTAGTGTCGTATTTTTGGGCCGATTATTGCTGCCCTTCGGCAGCTTTTTGAAGCGGTCTACTGTTCACCAATCTCCTCCCTCCATGAATAGCTTATTACTCCGCTCATTTTTTTTGCTCCTATTGGCCTTAGGATTAGTGCCTTCAGTGGCGTTGGCAACCACCAAGACTGAACAAGTGGAACAGTACTTAGGTACACAACGCTACAAGCGAGAACGTCCCGTAGGCACGGTGAAATTTGTCTTTCAACATGCGGTACTCAAGCGGCAAGGCGACGGCAAAAAGACGTACGAGCAACTGCTCGTCAGTGAGCCGGGTTTTTCTAACCGCAACAACGCGGGTCGCTTAGTCTCTATCCAAATTATCCGCAACGGCGAAACCATTGTGGTGGAGCCCGAGTCGGTGCGCATAGCGCATAAAAGGGACAAAGAGACCGTCGGGCGCGCGAAAGAGAAAGAAGAGACTGCCGGTACTCGCGCGAAAACCGAGCGAAAACCCATTGGTGCTTCGCATGTAAAAGAAGAGGAGGCTCGCTCCAGGCGTATCAATGCTGCGCCGCCTAGCGCTGCCACCGTAGAGAAACGCGCTTCCGAGCCTAAGGCAGCCACGCGCATCAAGCCCGATCGCGCAGGGGCGGTATCCAGGAGCGCCCCTGCATCGGCAGCATCGGTTGAGCCTCAAAGGGCTGCGAGTGCCGAGCTGACACCGGTAATCTACACGGCGCCCTCGGCGGCATCAGCAGCGAACATGCTGGCCAGCGACCCAGTGCGGCCGCGGCAAAACATTCCGCCTCGCCCTGGAGCGGAAGACAAGGGCCTCAGCCTACCTGATTCTGTGACCGTAGTGCGCAATATCGAGGAAGCTAAGGAGCAGATTACTACTTGGAAGGGCCGTCTGTGGCAGACCATCAAGCCAGCGTGGGAATTTGTGATGTGGATTTTTAGCAGTCTTATCGTGATACTGATTTGCTTTGCTGGCATTTGTCGCTACGTAGCTAAGACGGCAGCTTCGGAGAGCCTAATTAGCGCCTATGGCCGCATCATTGTTGGCCGTTGGATTGTATCGGCTCACCAAAACGCAGCGGCTATGTTGCTGGTCATCACTTGGATTATTGCCATCGTGCTGCTGCTGGATGTGTTCATGTGGCTGGTTTATCTCAACTTGCCCATTTGGACGCTGCTCATCATCTGGTTCCCGGCGCTGTGGTTGGCCGAAAAGATTACCAGCTGGATTGTGCCGAATATTCCTATCGCCGGCGGGCATCACTGAAGCGCTGGCAACCTACTGGGCACGGGTGGCGTCCTGGACTGGCTATGCGCCGGTGGCATCTGTTGGTTTTGGTCTCTGGCCTGTGGGCTTTGATGAGAGGCTGTCCTGTTGCGGGCCAATGCGCACAGCTGTTTTTGCACGGCGAGCCTCCAGCACTGGACTCAGCTGCCGCCCTGTGGGGTCGCAGTTTGTTAACTCTGGTGCGACGGGCACCTGATACGCTCCTGTTGGCCGCCTCGGATACCCAGACCCTTCGCCAAGAGTTGCGCGGCGCCCTTGACGAGTGGCATCAGCGGGCCTATTGGCTGGCTTCCATAGACGACTGGGTGGTGCTCTCGGACAGCACAGCGGCGGCACGCTTGCACTTAGGGCCGCGCCTGTACTGGGTCCGTGTACGCCTGCCTGAAGCCGAGATGCGTTGGCTAGATGCACTCGACCTGCGCGAGCAGCCTCTCGCTGGGGCATCGCTGCACCACGACCAGCTGCTGCACTGGCAGCGTCAGCTGCTCGAACGCGCCGAAAACCGCGGCTATCCGTTTGCTGCGGTCCGATTAGATAGCTTATTGTTAGAACCAGGAGGGGGGGTGTCAGCAGCGCTGAAGCTGATGCGCGGACCATTCGTTACGCTTGCCGAGCCCAAAGTAAACGGCAGTGTGCGTGTTTCGCCGCGTTACTTGGCGCAGTATTTGGGTCTTCGGCCTGGCTCACCGTACAGCCATGAGCGCATCTTGCGCGTGCCGCAGCGGTTGCGCGCTTTGCCATTCGTGCAACAGACGGCCGAGCCTACGGTAACGTTCATCGGCGACCAAGCGCGGGTGAATTTGTTTTTAGAAAAACGGCGCGCCAGCCGCTTTGACCTCATTATCGGTTTGTTGCCGCAGCCTGACGACCCGGCAGGACGCCTGTTACTCACTGGCGCTCTCCAAATGGCGTTGCTAGATGCACTCAATATCGGCGAGCGCATCAGCCTCGAACTGGAGCGCCTGCGCCCGGAAACCCAAAAGCTGGATGTCCAGGCTGCGTTCCCCTATCTCATGGGCACCTCGTTGGGCGCTGAGGGGCGTTTTCTCCTCTTTCGTCGCGACAGCACTTGGACGGATGCCCAAGGCGATGCCGGCGTGCAATACCTCTTTGAAGGAGCCGACTTTATCAAGTTCTTTGGCGAAAGCCGTGCACTTGCGCTCCAGCGCATAGACACCGCGCGGGTGCGGCAAACCCGCCAGCTGCCACCAGCTTTGGACACGCGCCAGCAAGGGCTGGGCTTAGAAGTCGCCCTCAACCGCCTGGATTACCGCTTCAACCCGCGCCAAGGTTGGGCGCTGTGGCTGCGCGCTTCGGCGGGCTTCCGACGTGTCTTGCCCAACGCACAAATAGAAGCGCTGCAAGACCCTGCTGACACGGCTTTTCGCTTTGCCACTCTATATCAGGGCCTGACGGAACGCACCGCCCGCTACCAGGCCGATGTCCGTGCTGAGGTATTCGTCCCCCTGGCCTTGCGTACGACGACCTTGCTGCGCCTGCGCGCTGGCAGCCTCTTTGCT
>JBEQAD010000185.1:0-6641 GCA_041640515.1 Saprospiraceae bacterium
CTGATAGGTTTTGCCTACGTCATCTGGTCCCAATGGTGTAGGAGCGCCAAAGCCCGGAAAGTTCGGCCCCTGGCTAATGCGAATCCACGGTCCGTTGCCGAAGGGCAGCGTCTTGTCCACCTCCACCACATAGTCGTTGTAGCATTTGTACGGCCCCCCTTCAAGTACTTGGTCGGCATTCACAAACGCCGAACAATTCTGATCGAGCGACACCTGCACATTATTGTTGCACGTTAGCACTTGCGTCGGGTTGGGGAAGGGGTTTACCGTTATCGTAAATGAGCAAGTGGCCGTGTTACCTGCGGCGTCGGCTACCTGATAGCGGATGGTAAATGGGCTGTCTTCTTTGCAGAAAGAGCTGCCATTGGCTGGGCCGGCAGTTTGAATAATCTGTGGGTTACCCCCTATTTGATAGCGCACAAAGCCATTCCATACGCGTGGTGTGAATGGGAATCCCCATAACGTATTAGCCGCAGAACCCAGGTTGATAGTGATGTTAGCGTCACTATATGTCTGGTTTGCACCATTACCGTTAGTATAGTTGTTCTGAGCCGTAGGCGTATGCAGAGCAATACCCCAGAGCCCTGGGCCTAAAGTAAGGCCTCCGGAAGGTGTTGTTACTACAGCAGGAGTGATGGTGCCATTGCCTGGAAATGGTCCTGAGAAGGGCCCTGTGGTAGCATTGGCCGTACCTGCCAGCGTCCAAGCAGCCGGGTTGGTCTCAAAGCCCACGTGTGTGCCGGCCTTTGTGTAGATATTCACCAGCGTGGCTGCCGAGATATTCATCCCCAGAGCCGTAATCACAATGGGCTGCCCCGAGGTGTTGTTGATATTGAAGAACACCATACCACCGACCGATCCGGCGTTGCCACCGAGGTTGATGGTGTTCAACTGGAACGGCCCTTGCAAGAAGGGGCAGTTATCTGTAGCCGTGGGCTCGGGCCAAGTGATGTTGCGACAGCACTCCCCTGGGCCGAGGTTAACAATGATGTTCTGCGGACAGTTGAGTTTCGGCGGCTCGTTATCATTGACGTTGACGATTTGGGTAGCTACCCCAGCGGTAGCGCCATTAGCAATAACAAAGGTCTGCCACGTAATCACATTGGAGCCCTTAGGCACAGTAATGGTAATGTTGGTAGCAGGCAGCGTCACATTGACGAAGGGGCCTCCATTGAGGCTATAGCGCAGGCCCACCGTGACCCCATTTGCACAACCTGTAGGATTAAAGGAGGGCAGAGCAATAGTAGCCGTGGCAGCGCATAGTCCGGGAGAGGTATTAAAATTCAGAGTTGGGCCAGCAATAGGCGTGCACGCTTGGGGCAATACAAATTCGATGCACTGGCCATTGCTCACGCTGGCCGTGTTAAAGCCGACTAAGGTAAAGGGCCGTGGCGTCGCCACCACGTCTTCCAGGCCAATAGTAGCGCTCAAGCCGTTGTTAAAGCCGACGTGCGGGCCATCAAATTCCACATCTTGGTACTTGAACTGCACGCGGTTGCCATTCTCAAACAAGCGCACCTGAAAGGTAATGTCACCCGTACCAGCAGCCATATTGAAATGCCCGATACGCCACCATTCAATAGTGAAAATACGGTTTGGAGCAGTGCCATCCACGCGCGTATAAACACCAGAGCCAGCCACTACAAGCGGGTCAGCGTCCAAGTCATCCCAAAAAGGATAAAGGGCCGCACCCGCTATAGCTGTGGGCAGGTTGGCATTGGTGAATCCGCGGTTGGTTCCTGGATTAAGCACGATAAAGCCATTAGTACCAATATTGACAGTGGTATAGGTAGTCGTGTATAAAGTGAAGTTGAAGGGCAAGGCAATGTTGGTAAACACAACATCGTCACCACTGCCCAGGTAGGTACTGCCCGGTTGGTTAGCAATCACCACGTATGGGTCAGCACAGGCTACAGCTACATAGTTCAACTGGGCTTGAGCCACTTGGCTACCCAACACTGTAGAAAGCAGGGCAAACAGGCTGATGGCCTGTCGCTTTGCTTTCGAAAAGCATTCGCTCAGTGTAGAAAACTTTTTCATGAGATTTACTGATTTAGAATGAGCCATGTAATTAGATAAAAAAAATAATGGGGCCTAATTTTGGAGCAGTTCCGTTAATTCTTGCCGGTAGGCAGCCCATGTGCTCACCGGTATGGAGTTTGGATATTCTACTGGAATATCCACGACACCCGGCACAAAGCGGCCGTAGTTGGCATCTACAGCAGTAGGCACGGGTACTCCCTCTTCGATAGAGTAAAAAACCGCTGTGTAATACTTTAACTTGTACACCAGCGGGCTAGATTGACCTGCCATTTGGACTTGCTGCTCTAGGTCTGCCATAGATTGGGTAAGGCGATCCATCGCCATTGAGGGCGATACCCAGTTGATTTGTCCGTCTGGCAACGCCGGCCCCACATTTTGGGCGTGCAAAGCGTTTACGCCCACCAACAATGAGAAGAGCATCGTCAGGCTCAAGAGCTGGACTGACTTCTTTTGCAAAAAACTTTTCATGAGTACGATGGATTTGAGTGAGACAATATGAAATAGACATTCAGACACCGAATACCTTCTTGGTGCATTCCGTGTCTGAATATTAAGAAAAGCAATTCCCTCGAATGAAGAAATCTTCATGAGATTACTACAGGTGCCTGAACAAATTTGGATTAAAAAAAATAGCTTAACTCATGGCAAAGATAAGCCGCTTGTCGAATACAAGCAACGCCTCTGCGTATTTTTTCGTTTTCTTTGTTTGGAAGCTCTACTGTAGGTCTACTCCTAATACCACTCCGGTGCGATAATATGCGTTTCCGAAGAACCCTGTGGCTACGTCTATATGGAATGCTCGGAACGCACCGATACCGATGTTATAGAAGCCCCAACCAACTTCCCAGTAGGGTAGTTGGGTATTAAGAGATACACTCTGATTGGCGAAGCGGTCAGCATAGTACACATTGAAAGTCAGCGCCTCGCGCCATCCTAATTTTCGTAGAAGCGGTATTTTTTCCAATACCCACCCGTTGAAGTGGTGACGTAGGTGCGCGTAAGCATAAGTGCCGTCTGTGCTAAACTCGTAATAAGGCAGTAAGAAGAAACTGTTCAGGTATTCAGAGCGCTTGCCCAAGATGGTCTGGTTGCCGCGTGGGTGAAAGTAGTCCACCAGTTCGATGCGCTGCCGGCCCAGAAAAGTGCCTGCGCCCATTTTAGCATCCAAATAACCCAGTAGCCCCCAGCGCCATTCGGTGTGAGTCAGCTCGGCTTGCAGGCGTTGATAGTGGAGGGTACTTCCGGCAATACCCGGAATGGCTTGGGTGTAGTAGAGCATCAAATCAGGCCATTTGGAGCCGGAATAGGTGCGATAGTCCGGATAGGTGCTGTATTTTTGACCAAACCGAAGGCGTGCCTGCAGGTCTATGCGAAACACGCGGTGAGGGTCGAAGAAGGGTACTTCCGGCTCGGTAAGAGGTAAAGGCAGCGGGCTGTTGGGTGTATATTCACGCTCACCTTTGTACCAAGTGAAATTGGAGCGATTGACCAGTGCTCGCCGTTCGGCCCACTCAGCACTGGCTCGCACCCGCAAGCCGGGGACGATGTAGCGGCTAAACTGCGCACTGAGGTAGGCTTTTTCGTACAACTTCATATAATTTCGTGCTGCCAAGAGAGAGTACAATTGGTTCGTCCAGGGGCTAATGGGCTGGCTGCGGTCAAATTGCTCAACGACCACGCCGCCGCTTACTTCGGCCTGTGTGTAGAAGAAACTTTCAAAACGCCGAGTAATGCGCGCACTACTGCGCAGCCGTCTTTCCGAAAAGCCGTAGTTGAGTGAGCCTCCTATCTCCCAAAAACGCGAGCGTCGACGGCGGCTTTCGCTCTGGCGGAAGGATGGGCGTATGTCCAATGCCCAGCCTTGTACGGTATTAAACTGCAAGCCCTCTATAGGCGAAGGCCATGAAAATGCTTGCTTGCGATACGAGTTTCGCCACGTGTAGCCGGTGAATAAGTGGATTACTTTAAACTTATTGCGCACGCCGTCGAGGCTGTCCATGAATGCTTTGCTCTCCCAGATTTGCTCCAAGCTGTCCTTGCGCGCATAATCCCGCTCTTCTTCTTCTGTCAGCGGTATGGGGCGCACTTGGTTCCAATAGGCACTGTCGCGTTGATAAGCCGACTCTTCCATGCGGAACTGCTCACGCCCGAAAAAATCTCCCTCGAAGCGCGGGCGTAGGTTATAATCGGAAAAGACACTAAAAAAGAACCCACTAATGCGAAATCCTAAAAAGTGGAATGTTAGTCCGGTGTGTTGACTCAACAGACACCACTGGTCAGGCTTATTCACCAGCGCAAACTCCTGGCGCACCGATAAGGTGTCTAAAATTGGCTGTTGGATCGCCTTGCCGGTGAGGTGAAGGTCAACGCCTGTAAGATTCCACCATTCATCAGCGATGTACAAATGGCCAAAAAAGGTCGGTGATTCCGGGCGTTTGGGCATCACCTCTATCTTGTAGATAGTATAGCCGTTGTCGTCTTGTAGGCGGCCGAGCAAGCGAAAGGAGTAGTAGGCGAAGGCATTGTCGGCCAGCGGCGACAGCACATCCCGATCGAGCGATAAGTGCTCCTCATATAGGTTAAATTCCGTCAAGGTGGCCCGGTTGATGCTATACCCCCTCGTGTTGCCGCTAACTTTGCTGGATACCATAACCTCCTTTTTACGCAAAGGGCTACCTTGCACGTACAGCTTAGACACGGACTCCGATAGATAAATCACGCCAGTGCGGTTGGAGTCCAAAATGCCGTTCATATCACCTATCTCTTGGCCAAAAAGTTTTTGGGGCGCTCCCAAGAGTTTGTAAAAACCTTTGATATACACGTCGCAGCTGTAGTCGGGCGTGCGATTTTTGTAATATTCGCGCTTGGCAATGGCTTTGCGCATAATGCCGTAGGCCGGGTCTTCACTTGAAATGACTACCTCGGCAATTTCCAAATTAGCCGGTTCTAACTGGACGTTTAGCACAACAGGGCGACTTCCCACTACGACTTTTTCTACCTGTTGCTGATACCCGATATACTGGAAAACAATGTAATATTCGCCAGGCTCCAGCGCCAACCTGTATTCGCCTTCGGCATTAGTTACGGTGCCCTTGGTCGTGTTACGCGCATACACGGTAACGTAGGGGAGTGGCTCTCCATGCTCACTGCGCACTACGCCTGAAAGCTGTGCCCAGGCAGTTGAAAGACAACAGGCAAGCGCATAAACCAGGCCCCAGCGGCGTATGCTTGTAGATATTGATATTTTTTGGGAGTACGGGACAGGTATCATTGGATGGGCTCTTGAAAACATGTAGTGGCGAAGATAGATGGTCAGAGCAGCATGCTCTAAAGGGTTATTAGCCTTTGATATAATTTTAACATTACCCGCCGCAGTGTGTTGCTTATCAACGCGAACAAACAAAAATCCAAGAAACAATTGCAGGCACTTGCCGTCTTTGGTTATTCGTTTTGCTACCAACAAAACTCTCCATTTTTGCTGCTCAACTTGAAAAAATGGACATCTACTCGCGCAAATCAAGGTGGAAGTGGTATTTAGCTGCCGCTGGGGCACTCATCGTCATCATATCGCTGCTATACACCAAATACTTAGCGGACCAATTGGTGGAACGCGAAAAGCAACAGGCCGCTCAGTTTGCTGAAGCTATGCGCGTCATTAACCGGTTGGATCAGGATTTGAACTGTGACCTCACTCTGCCCGCGCGCATCATTACCGACAATAACACTATCCCAGTCATTGTCCTGGATGAATTGCGGCGTATTGAGCTCTATCGAAACCTCAGTTCCTCCGACTCGCTTACTCCAGAGGAACTCCAAAAAGCGCTTGTTCGTATGAGGGAACAGGGAGCAGATACCATCCGGGTACGCATACCGCCTGAGGTGGATAAATTGGTCATTTACAGCCATTCTAAGCTGCTAACCTTGCTTCAGTATTATCCGTTCATCCAACTGCTTTTAATTGCGGCCTTCATTGCCTTTGGGTATATGGGCTTTAGCGCTGCCCGTCGGGCAGAGGAGAATCTGGTTTGGTTGGGCATGGCCAAAGAAACCGCCCATCAATTAGGCACCCCTATTACGGCTATCATCGGCTGGATAGAGGCGCTCAAAGCCGCTAACGAAGATAACCCTGTCAACTTGGAGATGATCAGTGAACTGGAAAACGACATTAACCGACTAGAACTCATTGCTGATCGCTTTTCAAAGATTGGCTCGAAGCCAGAGCTTTATCCCGTCAACGTGTACGAACAGTTGGCTGCCTGTCGCGACTATATGCAGCGTCGCGCCCCGCGTCGCGTAACCTTTGACTTTCCTGACCCTGCGACGCATGAG
The DNA here is from genome assembly GCA_041640515.1 of Saprospiraceae bacterium. Lineage (GTDB taxonomy): Bacteria > Bacteroidota > Bacteroidia > Chitinophagales > Saprospiraceae > M3007. The sequence goes on from JBEQAD010000185.1 coordinate 6,373, forward strand.
TCGCTGATAGTGAGCATCAATCCACCACTGTTCGATTGGGTCGTAGAAAACCTGCTGCGCAATTCTATTGATGCCATGGAGGGAGGCGCTGGTGTCATCAAAGTCACTGTGCGCCCAGAACAGGATGGAGTATATATTGATGAATCGGATACAGGTAAAGGCATTCCATCCAACAAGTTCCAGACCATTTTCAAGCCTGGCTATTCTACCAAAACCCGCGGCTGGGGCTTGGGCCTTTCGCTGTCGAAGCGAATCGTGGAGCGCTACCA
>JBEQAD010000186.1:0-6630 GCA_041640515.1 Saprospiraceae bacterium
GTGAGCTTTAAAGACTTATCCTACGGTGAAGGAGGCATTAACCAATGGAGCTGGAACTTTGGCGTCCCTAATGGTTCTTCTACCCAGCGCGACCCCAGCTTTCTTTATCCTATCCCAGGCAATCATCCGGTAACGCTGCGCGTGACAGACCGGAACAACTGCTCCGACAACATCACCAAGAACGTCAACTGGTTTCCTGTACCGCCGCTTATCATTATTGCTCCCGACCGATTTATTGGCTGTGCTCCAGCGGAAATTTTCTTCAACAACCTATCCTCTCCGATAGACACAACGTACAAAATCGTCTGGGACTTTGGCGACGGCAAAACACAGCGCAACGTGATTAGCCCTACACACCGCTACGAAGAGCCGGGTCTTTATACCGTCAGCATAGCCATTACCTCGCCCATCGGCTGCTATACTGCAGATACGTTTGTCAATTTCATTCGCACAGAACCCTCGCCCAAAGCCGATTTTACTTTTAGCCCCGAAGAACTGAGCACCTTTAACAACGTCGTACAATTTACGGACTTGTCTATAGGAGCTAACCGCTGGAACTGGCAGTTCGACCGCTTCGGCACCAGCATCCAGCAGAACCCTACCTTTACTTTTCCCGATACGGGTCGGATGGCCATACGGCTCATCGTCACGCATCCGCGTGGTTGCAAGGACTCGCTAACAAAGTACATAGATGTGCGCCCCGAGGTGTACTGGTATATGCCCAATGCTTTTACTCCCAACAACGATGGTCAAAACGACGGATTCTTAGGAAAGGGATATTTAGAGGGAGTTACTGACTTTAATCTCACTGTATGGAATCGCTGGGGTGAAATGGTCTTCCAAACCAACGACCCTAACGAAGCCTGGAATGGTCGAAAGATGAACGTGGGCAGCATGTCGCCTGAAGGTGTGTACGTCTACGTGGTTACTTTCACGGAGCCACGCGGTCAGCGGCGCGAGTTCAAAGGATTTGCTACCTTGCTGCGTTAGCGCAGCAAGGTAACATTGCCCTTTTTCTCCAGCAGGGTGCCACCTGGGCAGCGAACGCGCAGGAAATACCCGTATGTCTCCACAGGTTGCGGTTTACCCTGGAAAGTGCCGTCCCAAAAGCCATTCAGGTCGGTGGTTTCAAAGACTTTCTGCCCCCATCGGTTGTAGATAGCCCAATAGACCTCCTCCACAAAGCGGCTTTCCAGGCGCAATACGTCGTTTTCGCCATCGCCATTAGGCGAAAAGCCCGTGGGGAAGAAGATAAAGGGCTCCTCACAGCGCGGAAATAGGACGGTGATGGTGATTTTTCGTTCCAGCACACAGCCGCCGTCTAAGTTGAGCCGTGCGGTGTAGGTAGTCGTGGTGTTAGGCTGTGCCGTAGGGTTGGCAATATTCGGATTGTTCAAACCCGCAGTCGGCGTCCAGCTGATGGTACCCACCCCGCCGTAGCTGGCAGACAGCTGCGATTTGCCGCCCAGGTAAATGACCTCCGGGTCAGCGCTTACAGTAAAATCTTGTACGTCGAAGACATAAACAGTGGTCATGCCTTCGTACTTGCAGATGCCGTTGGTGATGGTAACCAGATAGTCCGTCGTAGTGGGTGGAAAAGCCAACGGAGAGGCCGCGTTGGGGTTAGACAGCGAACTGCCCGGCGCCCATTGATAGGTGTAAGTGGAAATGCTGCCCGCATTGAGCTGCACCGTATCGCCAGGGCAAATGGTATATTCTCTCTTCAGGCTGTCCACTATAGGTATGGGCGCCGTGAATTGAAAAAACGCCGTGTCGCGGCAGCCGCCCTCCGACAAGGCTATAAGGCGGAGCTGATAGTTGCCCGGGCGCCGGACGACAAAAGTGGGATTTTGTAGCGATGACTGAAGCGAGAAGCCGCCGGCTCCCGTCAAGTGCCACGCCCATGCCCTCACTCCGTAAACGGTGTCGGTGCTCTGGTCGAAGGCTTGAATGACTAAACCATTGTTGTCGCATGTAGGGAATTCGACTTTGAAATCGGCATTTATGTGAAAAGCCCCTACGCGCACCGTTTGAAAAGCCGTGTCGGCACAAGGCAGGCCGGGCGCTACAATGAGCGCTACCGTGTACGTACCTGTGTCGGGAAACCTGTAGGAGGGCGATAGCACAGTAGTCGTTTGACTCAGGTCGTTGGGCCAATTGAAATACCAGCGCACGCTGGGGAAATTGCTCTGGTTGACGAATTGCACCACCTCGTTCTGGCAAGCACCGCCCACCTCGGCAAAGGCTGCCGTCGGGTAGCCGCACTCGGCCACATTGTATTGAAAATCGCGCCGCGTGGTAGAAGTAAGCTTGCCGTTTCGGTACTCGTCCACACAAACGCCTACAACAAAGTTGCCAATGGTGTTGGGTATGCCCGTCATGAAACCTGTGGCAGGGTGAATAGCCAGCGGGTCGCCGCCCAGAACGTTTGCTAAGCTGTAAGGAGGCTTCCAGATGACTTCTGGATATGGTCCCGGGAGTGGCGGTCGAGGTAGAGGATTGAGCGAGTCCGGGCCATTGAGCGGCGTGCACAGGCGAAACACCAGCGAGTCGCCATCCGCATCCGTAGCGCCGTGGTCAAAGTCAATAGGTTCATTGACGCAGATGGCCACCGGTGGCCATTTCTTGAATACTGCACTGTTGTTACATGCTAACAGAGAGGCTTCCGAGAGAGTAGCCACAATGGATATGCCCGTGTTGAGAGGGCTGGGTAGGTTGCGTATCAGCTGGTTGCGGCAGCAGCGCTGATACACCAAGGTATAGCCGCCTGGCCGGAAGGGCAGGGTGGCGATGGTGCGGTAGGTGCTGCGGTGCACGCAGACGTTGGGCGGCACTATTAGGCATGGGTTGTCCAGCGTCACAGGGAGCGTGTCGTGCGCCACGGGGTTCCAAGACACAAACAGGTGATTGAGCAAGTTCCATTGCGCATCGTATACGCCGATAGACGCCGGGTTGTCGAACCAAGGCACGCCATTGAAGCAATCGCGATAGACGGTCAGGTTGATTTCGTACTGATCGTTGCCCAAGCAGCGGTAGGTGATTTCGCCGCCGACAATGTGCGTGGCCCAGATGAGGTTTTGGGATGTCCACAGTAGCCAGAGCAGGAGTAGCACTTTCTTCATGGCCCAAATTTAAGGCTTGAGCGCCAGGTAGCGCCATAAGGCGGCCGAGTGTATAGCTTGCGCAAAGCCCTCTTCCAGCAGGGTTTGCTCCAGCTCGCTGCGCGTGAGCAGGCAGACGCGGATGTCCTCCGTGTGTTCGAGGTCGGGTAGCTGCAGGCGTTCCACGTCCGTCGCCAAAAAGATGTAGCACCAGTTGGTGTGCGTGCCCGGGTTGGCGCATAGGCGGCACCACAGTGACCACTGGCCACGGCCAAAGCCGGTCTCTTCCAACAGCTCGCGCTGGGCATTCTCCAGCAGCGGCACTCCTTTGTCAGCCACGCCGGCGGGCAGCTCGTAGTGCACCTGCTGCAAGCCGTGGCGATACTGGCGAATGAGAACGAAACGTTCGTCAGTCGTCAGGGCCAATACCGATACCCAGTCCGGGTACTCGAAGACAAAGTAATTGGGAATACGCGCGCCATTGGGCAGCCGCACGCTGTCCTCGCGCAGGCGCAGGTATGGGCGACACTCGTACACATAACGGCTGTGCTCGACCTGCCAGGGCTGTGGTTCGGTGTGCATAGCGGTCGTCGTTTTGCCGCTTGGCGCAGTGGCGGATTTCGAAGCACTAAACTGTCAATACACCACAAAAGTTGATGCGAGGTAGAATGTTCAATTAACCACGTCACCCGCCATTGAGCCAAACGCCTGTTAGCGGTTCGGTGTTCTTTTTTAGCTCTCATCTGTCAACTTTATTATTTTTCCGTCTCTAAATTCAAAAGTTGATTTACCTTTCAGACTTATTTCTTGCCCCTTTTTAAGTCCGTTTGGAAAATCCTGTGCTAAAATTCCGTGATAGTCAATTTCAATTTGAGTGATATGTCCTTCGTGTTTAAACGATAATATTTTTTGATTTCTCTGTGAAAAAAACTGTTTCGCTGTTTCAGCTTGGTTCTTGAACTCATTTATGCCGTTCAAAGTCATATTTGTTTTTCCATTTTGAATATTCACAAAAACTATGTCATCAGAAAAATATTCTGTCATTTTCTGAGTGTCAAAGTTATTGTAGCCTTCAACATATTGTTTAATTACTTCTTCTCTTGATTCCATACATATAAGGTTAAATTTCTTCAATGATTGATGTGCCTTTTGAATTGTCTCCACTTGTCCATTGCCAAGTCTCGTGTAATCTTAACTTACCATTTGACAACACTTCTGGTCTTGATTTACAAATACCTGTCATTAGTTCGTTATTGATGTTTATTTGATGATAACGCATATCAATATTTCCAAACTCATCTACTAAACCTATTAGATGTCCAAATTTAATTTTTCCACCTGAATAGGTCGCTGTTAATATTTTCCCGTCTTGCCTGTAATGGAAAGTTGTCTCATCTGAAGTTTCTCCATTTTCAGAATTCATTGACGGTCTAAAAATTTTTCCATCGTAGTTTATCGTTGGTTTCATTGTCTGTTTCTGTCTTTTTACACTGACCGCTAACGTTTTGGTGCTTGGCGCAGTGGCGGATTTCGGAGTACAAAACTGTCAATACACCACAAAAGTTGATGCGAGGTAGAATGTTCAATTAACCACGTCACCCGCCATTGAGCCAAACGCCTGTTAGCTGTAATTTTATTTTGTCATTTTGTTTTTCAATTCTAAGGATATTCACCTGCGTAACCTGGTCCGTTTAGAATTACGTCCCATTCAAGGCAAACATCTGAATAGTTTCTGTCAGTGTCGCCACACGCTTGTTGCCATATTTTCTTGTTCTGTAAGTCCATTCGTTGGTGTCGTCTTTAAAATGCCCTATAACGTTTTGCGTGTATGTGCAGTAGCGGATTAGAAGCGCTTTCCTTTCCGTTTAGCACAATATTTTTAAAAATGCACAGACCATTGATTTACCACTTCACCCGCTATTGACACATACACGCTGTTGGCAGTTCGTGCTTCTGTTATTTTGTTATACCTAGTTCTTTTCACCAAATAATAACCCAATAATAAAGCTATAATTATTGAAGCTAACCCAATATTACTCAGTCCATCAGCATGTCCTAAATCAAGCACAAGTAGTTTTCGTCCAATAGCTATTAACCCAATTAGCAATATATTTTGTACCTTGATAATATGTTCTTTAACGTAAATATTGAAAGTGTCAATTAACTCAATTGCAATGAGAATATTGAAGAAAACGGGTAAAACCAGAGCAGTCTGTTCCTTTGTAATTAAAAGCCTTGTGGTCATATCGCCTCTTGTTAGCAGTGCTTTGCCAAATTGATAGATTAGTTCTATAATTTCTACTGTAATGTACAACACAATTATTGCTGAAAGAATATAGAATACACCTACTTCAAATTTTTTAATCAAGCTTTGGCTCATAATCCTAAAAATTGAAGTGGTTTAGACTTTTTAAATTCTGCTGAAACTTCACCTGCATAGGTTTTATTGTCTGACAAATCCAATTTTCGCACACCTGCTTTTTCACTGAAATCTATTTTTTTAAGATCAACCCAAAATATATTTGGCGTGAGTGCTGTTTCAAAGTAATACACCAATTCTTTTTGGTCTGCAACACAGCGCCAACGTGTTGTGGACAAATTTGGGTATCCTTCAATTTCGAACCCGTATGGTACAGATACATTTCTAATCACACTAAAAACACCTGCTACTGCTACTCTTGTATTGTCCGTTTGTGGTATGGAATTAATAAAAAAAGAAGCTCTTACAAAACGGTCTGCCGATGTTACTGAACCCGGAAGAAAAGTTTTACCCGGAATATTTTTCCAATATTTAGCTATTGCCAACTGTTGCTCATATGGAGGGTCATTGGTCATCACTGTGTAAGATGGGTCGTGGTGTATCACTAATTTACCATTGATGTATTCTAGAATGGCATTGTCACCAGTAGCATCTGAAATGGATAAATGCACTGTGGTAAATTTGTCAGTGCCAGGAATAAAATCAGAAACTATTGCGAATGATTCTTTACTTAATTCGTCAACGGCTTCAGCAACAGTTGCGAAATTGTCCAAAACGTATTGTGCCCAAAGAGAAATAGCCATTCCTTTTCTGTCACCTTCCTTATTGAAGGCAGGGTAGTTTGATTCAACCAACCAAAGCAAGTTGGCTACCAAGCCTTTTTCGTTCATGCCATCGGCTATGGCGATATCCCATGTACTGACACCTAAACTACCATACTTGGATACCCATTCAATGGAGTTTTTACCAACTTCACCATTGCGTTTCATTCCACGGGGAAAAATCCATTGATTGGCAGGTATTTCTATGGAAAAATCCATAGTCCTTCCAGTTAAAATCGTGTTATTTGGTCCCTTATAGACCACCCTTGTGCATGCTTTTGATTCTATACTGTAACCTAGCACTAAGCACAATACCATAAAGACACTTGCAATTTTGTTTCTTGTATTCATATTCTTTAATTTAAAATCATACTCGTATGGCTTTTCTGGTTCGCCCCGTTTTTTTAAGTAGTTTCTGGACTCTACTGTCTTTTAGCATGACTGCCAA
>JBEQAD010000187.1:0-6610 GCA_041640515.1 Saprospiraceae bacterium
TCATGGGCGAGCGCGCCGATACCAAGATCTTTTACAACGACGCCGAAAAATGTGTGGTCGAAGCCTGGTTCGACGTAGCGCGGTACGATTTGAAGCCCTTTTTTGAAGAAAACGAACTCGACTACGACGACGAGGTGACCATCCGCCGCGAGCTATCGCCGGCAGGGAAAAGCCGCGCCTTTGTCAACGACTCTCCCGTTAACAATGCTATCCTTCGCCGCCTGACCGAGGCGCTGGTAGATCTGCATCAGCAGTTCGACGTCCTCGATATTCACGAGGTCAACTTCCAGCTGCGCATGCTGGATGCATTAGCCAACAACGGCCCCCTGCTGGCTGAATACCAAAAGGGCTTTCGACAATATCAAGCAGATCGGCGCCTGCTTGCCGAGCTGACCGAGCGCAACCAACGCGCGGCTCAAGAGATGGACTTTCTCCGGTTTCAGTGGGAAGAACTGCAGCAGGCCAACCTACAAGAAGGCGAGCAAGAGGCGCTGGAAGACGAGTTAACCCGCCTATCGAGTGCTGAAGACATTAAACGCCTCTACGGCGCGGCTGGCCATTACCTGGCCGAGGCCGAGAACAGCATCATCAGCCAACTGCAAGCCATTGCGCGCTCGCTGAGCCCGATGCGGCGGGTGAGCGCAACGCTCAACGACCTCAGCGAACGCTTAGAGGCTGCTGTAACTGAACTGCAAGAAGTCGCTCGCGATTGCCTGCGCATCGGCGAGGACGCCGAGCACGATCCCGCGCGTATGGCTGAAGTGCAAGAGCGACTCAGCACGCTCTATCGCTTGCAAAAAAAGCACGGTGTGCAACACGTCGGCGAACTACTTCGCTTGCAAGAGACACTCCAACAGCGCTTGAGCGAGTTCACCGATCTGGGCGATAAAATAGCCGAGCTGGAACGCAGTATAGCCGAGCAGGAACAACACCTGTGGCAATTAGCTGCTCAACTGAGCGAGCGCCGCCGTAGCGTGGCCCGCCCTTTCGAGGAAAAAGTGCACGCCCTGTTGGCTCAGCTGGCTATGCCCCATGCGCGCCTAAAGGCAGACATCCAACCCGCCCAAACCCTCACGCCCACAGGTGCCGACCACGTTCAGTTTCTGTTTGCCTCCAACACCGGCAGCCGCTTCTTGCCCATCAAGGACGTCGCCTCTGGGGGCGAGTTAGCACGCCTGACGCTGTGCACTAAGAGCCTCGTGGCCGACGCTATACCGCTGCCCACCCTGATCTTTGACGAGATTGACACCGGTCTCAGTGGTGAAGTCTCTCGCCGCATGGGAGCCATCCTGCGCGAACTGAGCAGCCGACATCAGGTAGTCAGCATTACCCACACCCCTCAAATAGCAGCCTGCGCCGACCGCCATTACTTCGTCTATAAAGAGGTAGAAAATGGGCGCACCGTCACCCGTCTGCGCGACCTGACGCTCCCTGAGCGTGTGCGCGCCATTGGCATCATGCTCAGCGGCGATCCGCCCAGCGAGGCCGCTCTCGCCACGGCCCAAGAGCTTATTAGAGCTGTCTGAACGAGTAGGCAAACGCTCTAACCATCGGCTCTTTGTCTGCGGGATCAGCTGACTGGAAAGCCAATAGCAGATGCTCCTGGACAAAAGGAGGCAAGCATGTATTTGTCGGAAAAAGTCTGCATTTTCGCGCTCGTTGAAACCCGCACGCACCTAACAACACCTTCCTCCTGCATATGAAGCCCGCTCGAAAACGCCCTGTCTCTTCTCAAAAACACCCTTAGCTGACTTTTACCCCTTCTTCCAAGCGGGCGTTCTGTCCGGACATACAGGTCTACGTAGCGCTGGTGGCGGCAGTACTGCGGCATACCTGCGTCGGCGGGGGGTGCCTGTGCTGCCGGGTTGCCGAGTTGCCGGGTTGTCGTTGTTTTGTCTACCGGGGTTATATTTTCACGCACATCACTTATCTCCCGGCGTTAGCCCTCTGCAATGGAGTTGCCTTCTGCGGGCGGCGCGAGTAGATAGGCACGCGTCGAGTGCAGAGCATGAGCATACAGCTTGGCGTAGTGTTTATGCCGTTCACTACCGCTACAGCTCCCTTTTTCGCGAAAGTCTAAAGAGGGTTGGCTACCGACTCTCTGGACACAGTAATCCGTCTGTGGAGTCAGTGGAGATAAACAAATCCCTGCATAGCCAAGCTAAGCCGGGTGAAAGCGCAAAGTATCTTCCCGCGGAGGTGCTCAATAACTACAAGCCTCCGCACTCGAATTGCATTTGCATGCACAAGCTCGCCTATCGCAATCCGTTGGCAGTATCTTTGTTAGAAATTTTTAGGTAGCTTTCTAAAGCTACAGCAATAGAGGGCGCTTCTGGCGTGCCGGCCAAAATATTGACTGTGAGGCCGCTTTCCTCCACTGCTTTTTGTGCCGCCTTGCCAAAGACGCAAATACGGCGATCCTCCTGCTTGAAGTCGGGGAACTGATCAAACATGGATTTGATCTCGAGGGCAGAGAAAAAAGCTATGATGTCGTACTTGATGTCTTTCAAGCCCGACAAATCGGCGTTGACCGTGCGGTACATTACCGCTTCCTGAATGGGAATTTTTAGCTCAGCAAACAGCTGCATAACCTCCGGATTACCCTGGTCGCTACAGGGCAGGAAGAAGCGCTCATTTTTGTGACGCAAGAGGTAAGAGCGCAGCTCCACGATGGAGCGCTCGCCATTAAAGACGCGGCGCTTGCGGAAGTTGATGAATTTCTGAAGGTAATTAGCAATGGCTTCCGAAGCGCAGAAATAGCGCGTTTCGTCCGACATTTTGATGCGCAACTCGTTGCACAGCCGGAAGAAATGGTCTACAGCCGTACGGCTAGTAAAAACAATAGCCGTATACTGATTGGGATAGATGCGGTTTTTGCGGTACTCTTTTTCCGTCAGTCCCTCTATTTGCACAAACGGCACAAAATCAATACGCACTCCATAGCGCTTCTCCAATTCCTCGTAGGGTTGACGCTGAATAGGTGGTGGTGTGGCCTGTGAAATGAGGATATTATGTACGCGCTTGTAGGTTTCTTCTAAAGCAGGAGTAAAAGGAGCAGACATTTGGGTGTTATCGTGTTTAGAAGCCGGTTCAGTAGTATTTGGATTAGCCGTTGGCTGAGAAGACGTAGTTTTTTCTTTTGCTGATAATTTAGGGTTGAACATGTGCTTCAAAAACTCCATTTTCTGGACATAATTAGAAAGAGCCGAAGACCAGTTTTACAAGCATTGCTACCGGAGCAATTTCTACGCTGCAAAGGTACACCAAAAAGTGGAACAGATGCCGAGGCAAAAATTTGGCCGCAATGGCGCTGGCACGCACGTAGCGATAGAGATAGAAAATGACCGCCAGCGCCAGCAGCCAAAAGACCAAAAAGCCACTGTATGGTTGCTGCTTAGCCAACAAAAAGTTGAAAGGCAGCAAAAAAAGACCAAGCACGCAGTTGAACAGCATAATCAGAAAATTGTAACGGCGCATTTCTGCCTTGAGTGGGAAAATGCTGCCAATGAGGTAGATCAACGCATGCTTACCCGCAAAAAGCAGCGGGGCGACCAGCAAGCAAAGCACTAAAAAGCCCACGTGGTTAAACACATGGGGAGAGAAATGCCGCGCAATCAAGAAGACGAATACTCCGACATTGAGAAAAAAACTGGCATACAACAGATAGTAGGGCGTACTGCCGATAAGCCCACTAGCTTCGCGCAGAGCCGCGTTGAATGCACTGTCGTTGAGAAAAGCCCGCCACACCTTGACGACCATGTCGCGTTTAGACGCTACAGAAAAGGCTAGAAAGGCTAACAGGACTATTAGCAGCCAGAAAATCTGCTTCTCTGTGAGAGGAGGCCCCAGTGCGCTCTGCGAAGTAATGGCCTGCACCGGCTCCACAGCAAGCGAAGGCGCTGGACGATTGGCAAGGTTAGGTCGCTGGTGAGGCACCACGTTGAACGGATTAACGCTACCCCCAAACAGTGCCGAAGCTACCCCTTTGCCCTCACCGCGCTGAGGCAGACGCGCTTCAATATCGAAGGGATTGAGCGAGGCGCGCTGAGCATGTAACACAACGAGCAAATGAGCAAACAGTAGCACGAGCAGGCTCCGGCATCGCATGCAGCAAAGGTAGTATACCGCCCCAACTTCTTTGCCTACCTTTGAGCCACTCAAGGCTCCTATGTCGCTTACCTTTCCTTTTTCGAGCAGTTTTGCTCACTTTTTCAATGCTCTTTCATGAAGATAGACGTCATCCTCGGCCTTCAATGGGGCGACGAGGGCAAAGGCAAAATTGTAGATTACTTAGCCGAACGCTACGACGTGGTCGCGCGCTTCCAGGGCGGCCCGAATGCTGGCCATACTTTGCACTTGGGCGGTCACAAATACGTACTGCATACCATTCCCTCGGGCATTTTTCGCCCGCACATCATCAATCTGATCGGTAATGGCGTAGTGCTCGATCCTGTCATTTTCCGCCGCGAACTGGACCAACTGGAAAAGAGCGGCGTTCACTTCCGCCAGCGCCTCCTGCTGGCCCGAAAGGCGCACCTCATCTTGCCCACCCACCGCTGGCTAGACGTGGCCAGCGAAGCGCACAAAGGCAAAGAGAAAATCGGCTCTACCCTCAAAGGCATCGGCCCTACCTACATGGATAAAACCGGAAGAAATGGCCTGCGCATAGGCGACATTGAGCAGCCCGGCTTTCGCGAACGCTACGAAACACTCAAGCAAAAGCACTTGGAGCTACTGCGCCTGTACCCGGCCACACCCTTCGACCTCGCCGCTGCAGAAGCAGAATGGTTCGACAGTGTGAATCTGCTGCGCTCCTTGCCTTTGATAGATGGTGAGTATTACCTCAATGATGCTCTTGACGACGGCAAACGCGTGCTGGCCGAAGGCGCCCAGGGCGCTATGCTCGATATTGATTTTGGTACTTATCCCTTTGTCACCTCGTCCAACACCGTAACAGCGGGCGTCTGCACGGGGTTGGGGGTGGCGCCCTCGCGCATTGGGCGCGTTATCGGCATTACTAAGGCTTACTGCACGCGCGTGGGCAGTGGGCCATTTCCTACCGAACTTGACAACGAACTGGGCGAGCAACTGCGCCAAGTAGGCGGTGAATTTGGCGCCACCACAGGCCGCCCGCGCCGCTGCGGCTGGCTCGACCTGCCTCAACTCCTGTACACTATCCAGCTAACGGGCACCACTGAGCTGTGTATGACCAAGCTGGATGTGCTGGGCTTGTTGCCGCGCATTGCTGCTGCTACCCACTATCGCTACGGTGGGCAACAAACCACTCGCCTGCCTTACGATTTATGTCAAACCCCCGTGGAGCCTATACTCCAGGACTTTACTCCCTGGGAGAGTGGCTTGCAAGGGGTGCATCAGTGGGAACAATTACCCGCCAGCGCTCGGACCTATGTTGAGTCTATAGAGGCCCTTCTCGGCGTGCCCATTCGGATGGTTTCTGTTGGCCCAGCGCGCGAGCAGCTATTGCTGCGTTGAGTCACCTTGTTGAAGCGTTTCTATTTGCTCCTCCCAATAGGGCTTAATCATCTCGAAGAGCGGCCGGTGTTCGTAAGTGAAATCGGCCTCCTTCAGCTGCCTCATTTCATACCACAATGCCTCGACAATGTCGTCACCTGGGCGGATATCACCGCTTAGCATAGTGGCTGCGTACAGATGGCTCATTATAGCATCTGGAGAATACCGATAACGCCAATCGTCTATTTGGCAGGAGCCTATATATACCAATTCATCCACCTCTATGTCGCCGCATTCTTCTACCAATTCGCGCAGGGCAGCCTCTTCGAAACTCTCGTCCTGCTGAGGATCGGCAAAGCCACCCGGAAAGCGAAGCCCCGTCTCATTGGGCTTGCGCGCCAGCAGCACATAGCGGAAATCACTGGAAAAAAGGGCAACGTCCACTGTTGGGTAAACGGTCGGATACCGGCGCGCCGTGGCATACACCATCCCTGCACAAAAGTCTTCGAGCGAAAGGATGTTCCTCAGTTTTTCTGTGGCCTCTTGGGCTTCTGCCCAAGGCACCTCTAAGGGTTTGGCAGGAAACTGCCCCGAATACAAGGCTACAAAACGGTCGGGAGTGCCGTACAAAACGATGGGGCGAGGAGGGCGCAACTCCAAAATGCGCCGGTCGAGTTCTTGACTCCAGATGCGGTCATCGGGAAGATCAGGCATTTCCAAGACCGTGATGCGATCGTTATATTTCTCCAGAAACTGCAGCCGACGCAATTCCCACGGCAAGGGATTATGCATGCCCGGCGCTGGATTGGAACATAGCACTACATAAAGGTGTTTGTGTTTGAGCCAGACCTCTTTGAAGAGCCTGTCATGTGCAGCATTAAGGGCATGCACTTGAAAACGCCCGACGATAACACCTGAGCCGGAAGGTTGTGCCATACTATACGTCGTTTTAGGTCAGCAAGGTAGTGAATAAGCCTCTACCACCTCAACATGGCTGCGATTATGAGGTTTTCTGCGAAAAAAAATTTCTACACAAAAACTTATGGAAAGTCTCTACCGTATTATCGAACAATAAAAGCCCTTCACATGTCCGCATTTGTCTTCCTCTCTCGCTTAACAGCAGCAAGTTTCTTGTTCT
>JBEQAD010000188.1:0-6511 GCA_041640515.1 Saprospiraceae bacterium
GGGGCCAGGTTAATAATGGTCTTGTAGCGTGGTAATCGTAGACCGGAATTTTTTAAGGCGGCTTCCATACGCTGCTGGCCTTCGCGCACAGCATTGTCGGGCAAGCCCACTATAAAGTAGCCAGGCTTGTCGGCTGTAGTACCCAAGGCTCCGCCCGTATTGACCTCAATTGTGATAGTTAAGGCATCTACACCGCGAACAGCTGCCGCAAAGGTTTTGACAAGCATGTGGCGAAGTTCGCGAAAATATCTGGAAAAGTCTCGTTTCCTTGTGTTTATCTAAGTTATGAGCTTCTTCAGGCAAATGGAGCAAACTTAGACAACACTGACCTTTTGCGGTTGCTCTCAAAAAGCTGGTTACAAGTTGCCATGTGAAGCATCGCTATTAGCGTGTAAGATGGTCAGGCAGTAACTTTGTATGAATTACATTCTGACAATTCATCGTCGCAGAAAAATGAATACCCATCTACGTATTTTGACTCTTCTCCTATTGCTGCTGGGTAAGGGCAGCCTTTTAGCGCAATTAACCCTTTTGGTGAAATCCATTCCAGCCAACACACCGCCCAACGCCACCATTCATGTCGCTGGTACTTTTAATAATTGGAATCCGGGCGATAGCACCAAAATATTGACCCCACTGGGCAACGGACAGTATACTATTGCGCTAACAATGCCGGCCGGTCAGGTAAAATTTAAATTTACCCGGGGAAATTGGGCCACCGTTGAGGGAAATGCTAACGGAGGCTATCTACCCGATCGTGTCTGGAACTACAGTGGGCAACCCACTACACTGGAACTCACCATTCTCTCATGGGAAGACATCGGAGCGGTGAAATCCACCGCAGCGCCCAATGTGAACATCTTGTCCAGTAACTTTTATATGCCCCAGTTGAACCGCAACCGGCGTATCTGGATATATCTGCCGCCTGACTATCCGCTCAATTTCTCGAAGCGTTACCCTGTCCTGTACATGCACGATGGCCAAAACCTCTTCGATACGGCCACTAGCTTTGCCGGAGAGTGGGAAGTGGATGAATCGCTCAATGCATTGCATCAGCAAGGCGATTATGGGTGTATCGTGGTTGGTATAGATAATGGCGGTCAATTTCGGCTCGATGAGTATTCGCCTTGGGTAAACCTGCAGTATAACGCCGGTGGTTGGGGCGATGAATACGTGGATTTCATTGTCAACACTCTGAAGCCTTACGTAGATACTACTTTTCGAACTTTATCGGGACGCAAGACGACCGGTATTATGGGCAGCAGCATGGGAGGCCTCATCTCAATGTACGCTTTCTCGGAGCGACAGGACGTGTTCTCTCGGGCAGGCATTTTTTCTCCAGCTTTTTGGTTTGCCGGGAACAAACCCGCCGAACATGCAGCAGCACGCCCACGTCAGGGTGAGGGACGCGTGTATTTTCTTGCGGGAGGAAAAGAGCCTGCATCTGTGATCCAGAACATGCAAGCTGTGGCTGACTCACTAAAAAAAGCAGGCTTTGGTCCAGAGGAACAATTTTTCTCTGTTCCTGCGGATGGAGAGCACAAAGAGTGGTTTTGGCGTCGGGAATTTCCAGGCGCCTATCTGTGGTTGTTTGCTAGCGCCGTCTCCTCTCAGAAAGAGCAGGACGAAGAAGAGTCTATCCTCCTCTATCCTAACCCTGCGGGCACGTGGGTGCGCTTTTCGGGGCTTAGGTCAAACACTACTTTAGAAGTGTGCATATCAAATACTACAGGCAAAAATATTCGCCAGATTGTGCTAAGCGCTGGTGAGGCGCTGTGGGTAGGTGATTTGCCAGCGGGTTTTTATTTACTTCGATTACGGGAAAGGCAGGGCATTTGGCAGACCTTTAAGCTGGTTCGCCCATAGAAGAAAAAGGGAGCATTGTTCAGGCTATTCCTATTCCCTTTGGTGCGGTGGCGAATGAGGGCTGAAACGCAACAGCAGGCCATCGCCTTTTTTGCCTTCGCTGGCGATAAATAGTCGGCCTTCGCTATCGAAAGCGATACCCTCTGGTTGAGGCATGATCTTGCGATCCAGACGAGTAACATAGCGAAGGCGGCCTGTGGCATAGTCTAATACAATTAGCCGTTTAAGCGCCGTGGAGATGATGTAAACATCGCCAGAATCTGGGTGAATGGCGATGCCGGAAGGGCTGAAATAGTTTCGCTTTTCGTCGTCGGCGTAAGGAGCCCACTCGTTCACTATGTGCGGGTTTATGCGATACACCGGCGTATCGGACACGTGCTTGCTGCTCAGATCAAAGGCATATACTCTACGCTCGTAAGCACTGTCAGGGTTGCCCTTACAAGCCATCAGCAACGCGTGACGCTGGCGGTCGTAGCCTAATCCTTCCACATCGTCGTTTTTGGTCAAGAAGGTTTCGTAACACGAGATGCGTGGCTTTTGGCGCTTCCGATATTCAATTTCATAAATCTGCCCATTGCTGCGCAGCGCATATAGGCGGTTGTCGACCATTTCGAGTCCTTCAAAATCACCTTTTTCTCGAAAAAAAATACGCCGAATAATAGATCCTGTATAAGCATTTAAAAAAAATACCTCTCCGCGTTCGTCGGCTATAGCGCAAAGTACCTTTTTGTCGTAGGTAGCACTCAAACCGGAGATTTCCCGGAGCTCGGCGTAGGACAGCGATAGAATAGTGTCAGGAGCATTGATCAAATACGGGAAGAAGTAGTCTGGGTGTTCCGTAACGGTTTGGCCGCACAGCAAGCTATAGCGTATCACAAACACGAGCCACAGCCCGTGCTCTAGCGCACTACGTCCAAGCACTACTGCTGCCGAGGATCGTGTCGCTGATACTTTTTTCACTGGCTTACTCTGAGAATACTTCTATGGGATGTACGCGAACCACCAAGTCGGTAAACTTACCTTTAAAGCGAGTAGCACGCACAATGTGGTTATCAATCCAGTGGTAGTTGCCACCGCGCGGTTTGCCAAAAATAATCCCGTGATAACGGAACCCATGCCGATTCAACCACTCTTCGGTAATGATCCGGTGCGCTTCGGTTCGACTAGTAAAAAAGTAGATGATATGACCCTCGTCGTACCACTTGTTAATCATCGCCAGGGCATCCGGATAGGGCAGCACGGTTTTCATTCGCTCTGGCTCTTCGTTGGGCACATCATCGCAAATGGTGCCATCAATATCAATCAAAAAGTTGCGCACATTTTCAGGTAAGATAGGGCTGATGCGCTCGCCCTTTTCATTAAAGGCTTCCTGTAGCGGTTGACCGTTAGCATGTTCTTTATCCATGATGGTGTGGATTTTACGCAAAGATAGGTGAAATGGCAACGAAAAGAAACCAAAGGTACGTCGCTCTAAATGTTTCCTTGCTGATGAGGGCAGTAGAGGGTGTCAAAAGCCTTCTGTATATGTCGCGCTCTACTACGTTGGTTAAGGCAAAAGCTACACAAAAGCGAAATCGGGCCCCAGTGCTCTTTTGCATTAGGGCCCGACTCTTATTTCATCTCTCATGAAAAGTGTCTTCTTCTCGTTTCAGAAGTGTCATTTTGCCGTCCGGACTTTCTCTTTTGAAATCCTTTCTGCGGCATTGATGGTACAAAGATGCGCCTACCTAGTGGCGCTCCTCAAGACAGTAGAGCATTTTTCAAATGAGCGATTATTGCTGTTTTTAGCGGGCATTAAATTTTTAAAACGTTGATTTTAAATTTTTTAAGAAAAGCAAAAACGCTGAGATAGCTTTATCTCGCCACGGTGAGACGAAGTGGTTTCTTGAAAAAAATTGACCTTATTCTGCCGATGCTGTCAGCCAATGAGCCAATAAGCGATGAAACTGGTGAACTCCCTGCTCTTGCTTAGGGGCAAAGCGCCCGGCTTTGTAGAAGCGCGACTGAATACCTCGCTGCACTTGTTCAACAATGGCTTCATCTTCCCGTTCGACGAGGTCAACATCGGCGCCGGCACCCGTGCCAAGTTTTTCAGGCTTCCACACGTAGGTGCGAAAACTGACGCGGGTGAGGTCGGGCTGCTGAGGGCGCACGATGTTGAGCGATAGCCCCCAAGGGTAGAAGTTGAACATGATATTGGGAAAGAGCCAAAAGTAATAGGCCGCCACGGCTTGTCCAGCGTCTTCGTGATCGGAGGGTAATTCAAATACTTCTTCTCCTCCGCGCCCAATGCCGACTTGGCAGCTGCCCCAAGGCATCAGCTCTGTGCGGTAGGCGCTCCAGTCCAGGCTGCTGGCTAAGCCTTTATGAACGAAAGGGATGTGGAAACCTTCCAGGTAGTTGTCGCAGTACAAGGCCCAGTTGGCTCGGATGAGGTAGTCGCGGGAGCGCGCTGGCTCGAAGCGAAATTGCTCTACCGGCAGAAAACCGATCTTGCGTTCCATGGCGCCTGTCCATTCTTCAAAAGGGATGACTGGAGCCAGAGAGGTAAACACAAACTGCCGCCATTGGCGGACGGGCAGTGACGTTAGGTCATCCTGTGGGCAGGGGAAGTTTTCCATGCCTTCGGTTTCAGGCATAGCCACAAAGCGCCCATCTAAGCGGAAGCGTCTCCCATGATAGCCACACACGATGCCATGCGATAAGCGCTGAGGGTGTTTCACTAAGAGGTTTCCTCGATGGGTGCACACATTGGACAGGCAACGTCGCCGATTGGACTCATCAAGTAGGAGCAAAAGAGGTTCCTCCATGAAGTGCTCCATAAAGACAAAAGGCAGCGCATCGCCAGAGAGGCGGACGTGCTCTTCGGCGCCGATAACCATTTGCCACGAACGGGCAAAAATGCGCTCTCGGCATTGCTCGAAGGCTTCCGAGGAACGATAAAAGGCAGCTGGCAGGGTGGCAGCTCGCCGAATGTCTGGTTCGATGTGATAAGCCATAGCAGTGCGTCAGCGTTTTTTTGGTGCAAAGAGTTGCTCTATTTCTTTAGCAAACCGGCTTTTTATTTCGTGCCGGCGCAGCTTAAGTGTCGGTGTAAGCAAGCCGTTTTCCACCGTCCAAGGTTCAGCCAATAATTGGATAGCCTGCACCTGTTCGGCGACACCCAAGAGCTCTTTGTTGATGCGTTGAATTTCCAGATTGAACAGCTTAAGTACTTTAGGATTTAAAATCATATAAGGAGGAGCTGTCCAATGTACATCGTTCTCTTGGCACCAGATTTCCAATTGGCTGAAATTAGGCACTAATAAAGCGGCGACGTAAGGCTGATTTAGCCCTACGACCATACACTGCGCAATAAACGGCGAGTGCAGCAGCTGCTGTTCAACAAAGGCTGGAGCGATGAATTTCCCGGAAGTGGTTTTGAAGAGTTCGTCTAGACGGCCGGTGATGCGCAGGAAACGTTTTTGCTCAAAACGACCGAGGTCACCGGTTTTCAGCCAGCCGTCAGGTGTATAGCGGGCTGCTGTTTCTTCAGGTTGGTTCCAGTAGCCGAGCATCACGTTGGGGCCTCGTACTTCTATTTCGCCGATACCTTCGGCGTCGGGGTTGGCGATGCGTACTTCCACCCCAGGGACGGGAATACCGACAGTGCCAAAGTGGACGCCGCCGGGTTCGAAGCGGTTGAATGCCACGACAGGGCTTGTTTCCGTGAGGCCGTAGCCTTCACGCACATCTACTCCCGCCGCAGAGAAGAGGCGGCCCAACCGAGGTTGCAAGGCGGCAGCGCCTACGGCTATGCCTCGCAAACGGCCGCCCATGGCACGGCGCCAGTGGCGAAAAACCAACCAATCAGCCACCCACCGTTGTAGGCGGTAAGTCAGCGGCATGCCGTATTGCCCTGCGTAGGGGTAGCGCTCGCCCAGGGCAATAGCCCAATCGAGTGCTTTACGTTGCCACAGCTTGAGGTGGCGCCGGCGCTCCAAAAGGCGCTCGTAGCTGCGCTCCAACACGCGAGGCACTGCTGTAAAAAAGTGCGGACGCGCCTCGCGAAGGGCCTGAGGCAAATGCTCTATGTTGTCCACATACCAAATGGACATACCGGCAGCCTGGTACATGTACGTTACCATGCGCTCGAACACATGACTTAGTGGCAAAAAGCTCACCGCCGTCATGCCGGGTCCTATGGGCGAGATGGCGAGCACCGACTTGATGTTGCTTACCAAGTTGGCATGAGAGAGCATGACGCCCTTAGGCTGCCCAGTCGTGCCGGAGGTGTAGAGCAGGGTAGCCAAGTCTTTTTCGGTAATCTTAGCACGCAGTTGTTGCAGGCGTTTTTGGTCGGCGGAGTCGGGTGGCTGACGCAGGGCGTTCCATCCAACAGTGGCTGGCACATTGCCAAAAGAGATTATGTACTTTAGAGTAGCACCGCTATTTTGCAATCGGTTGAGCATGGCGGCATTACTCACAAAAAAAGTACGTATACCGGCATCTTGAGCGATGAAAGCGATTTCATCGCTTCGAGCAGTGCTGTGTACGGGCGTGGGTATTAGGCCTAGTTGCAACATAGCGGCGTCGGCGATGGCCCATTGAGGGCTTCCGCCGTGTGCTAACACGCCGATGCGGTCACCTGGCTTCAGACCCAGCG
>JBEQAD010000189.1:0-6535 GCA_041640515.1 Saprospiraceae bacterium
GCGTACCCTGGTCAACGAGCCACACTCGCATCTGGATACTTTGCAGCTGGCTGCTGCTGCGTGCGCGGCGGCAGCACGATATGGTTTCTCGGCAGAGGTCTTGGGAGTAGATGCTATTCGCGAACTGGGCATGGGCGGCCTGCTGGCGGTTAGTCAGGCTAGCGATACACCGCCGCAGTTCTGTATTTTGGAATGGAAACCCCAGGTGGCTCCTCGAAACGAGCGGCCGGTGGTGCTCGTAGGCAAAGGCGTAGTGTACGACACGGGTGGCCTCAGCCTAAAAACCCCAGAGGCGATGGAAAGCATGAAATGCGACATGGCTGGTGCAGCTGCTGTCATCGGCGTCTTTTGCGTGGCAGCTCAGACGAACCTGCCAGTACATCTCGTTGGGCTTTTGCCCATAACCGATAATAAAGTGGGCTGCCGTTCGCTAATACCGGGCGACGTCATTCGCATGTACTCCGGTACCACAGTGGAAATTACCAACACCGACGCTGAAGGGCGCCTCATCCTGGCAGATGCGCTTCATTACGCCAAACGCTACCAGCCCGAATTGGTGCTCGACTTGGCTACTCTCACAGGCGCGGCCGTGCGCGCGTTAGGCAGCCATGCCATTTGCTACATGGGCACGGCCGCGGCAACCATCAAACGCACCATCGAGGCCAGCGGCATGCGCACCTACGAACGCCTCGTCGAGCTGCCGTTGTGGGAAGAGTACGCCGAAGAACTCAAAAGCAGTGTGGCTGACCTCAAAAACATGGGACATGGCCCCGCGGGCATGATCTCAGCGGGTAAATTCCTGGAGCATTTCACCGATTACCCCTGGCTACATTTAGACATCGCCGGCCCAGCGTACCTTCGCGCTCCGAGTGGCTATCGTCCAAAAGACGGTACGGGAGTGGGAGTGCGCTTATTGTTTGATTTTTTAAAAAATCTCTGGCGTTAAAACAACTCCCTTCAGTTTCACCTGCCCCCTTGCGCGCCCTCCGCAGCGGCAGCCTATTCAACGCTTTTTTACGCAAAAATGAACAACGGCATAACCATCGGAATCACTTGCGGCGACATCAACGGTATCGGCTTAGAAACCATCCTTAAAGCGCTACTGATTAAAAAAGTCGGACAACAGCTGCGCCTTGTCATCTATGGCAGCACCAAAGTCATTGCCTATCACAAAAACATCATTACTTCCGAAAACGTCCAGTTCTACGCTGTCAACAACCCACAGGAAGCTCAGTCAGGGCGTATCAACATCATCAATTGTTGGTCAGAGAACGTCAACATTACACTGGGCAAACCTACCGATGTAAGCGGAAAATGTGCCTACCTAGCTTTGGAGCGCGCCGTAAGCGACTTGAAGGCAGGCTCCATAGATGCGTTAGTCACCGCACCTATTCACAAGAAAGCCATGCAGATGGCCGGCTTCCCTTTTGTAGGTCACACAGAATACATTACAGAAGCGCTCGGAAGCAAAGAGTCGCTCATGTTGCTGGTTTCCGATGACCTTCGAGTCGGTCTGGTCACCAACCATTTGCCCGTGCGCGAAGTAGCCCAAGCCATTACTAACCAAAAAGTGCTTCATAAAATCCTCCTCCTTTCCGAAACACTGAAGGTGGACTTTGGCATCAACAAACCCACCATCGCCGTACTGGGGCTCAATCCACACGCGGGCGACGAGGGCGCCATTGGCAACGAAGAACAGACTATCATACGCCCAGCCATTGAACAGGCAAAAGAGCAAGGAATACTGGCTTATGGGCCCTTCCCGGCAGACGGCTTCTTCGGCTCAGGACAATTCCGAAAATTCGATGCCACCCTGGCCATGTATCACGACCAGGGACTGACGCCCTTCAAAACCCTCAGCTTTGGCGAGGGAGTAAACTACACTGCCGGGCTGGCCGCTGTGCGCACGTCCCCTGATCATGGCACGGCTTACGACTTAGCCGGCAAAGGCGAGGCTGACGAGACCTCCTTCATCCGAGCGCTTTTTCTTGCTGCCGACATTGTGCACAATCGCAATGAATATATCGAAATGCGAGCCAACTCACTAGAGCTCTCTAAGCGGAAAACTTTAGTCAGCGAAACCGGCGAAGATGAAGAAGTTGTGGATGTCCCTGAGGAATAATCACCCTCAGGGAGCGCGGCGCACAGCGTTTTCTAAAGGCAAGCCTTGTTCGAAGGCCGAAACATTTTGTAAGGTAACGCGAGCGATCTCCGTCATGGCCTCGTGAGTGAAGAAAGCCTGATGCGATGTAATGAGCACATTGGGGAAAGTCATCAGACGGGCGATCAGGTCGTCCTGAATGATTTCATTAGACCAGTCGTGAAAAAACAGTCCTTCTTCTTGCTCATAAACATCCAACCCCAGATGGCCTAAATGGCCGCTCTTGAGCGCTTCCACGATAGCTTTGGTGTCAATCAGCGCACCGCGTCCAGTATTGATGAGCATAGCGCCGCGGCGCATATACTGAAGGCTTTCGGCATTAATGAGGTGGTAAGTAGCTTCCGTCAACGGACAATTCAGCGACACGATGTCGGACTGTGCAAGCAGATCGCGAAGCGACACGTACTGAACGCCAGCAGCCATGAGCTCCTCATCGGGGAAAGGGTCGCAGCCCAGCACACGGCATCCAAACCCTATCATGATTTGGCAAAAGACTTTCCCTATTTTACCTGTGCCGACTACACCCACTACCTTGCCGTATAGGTCGAAACCCATGAGGTTTTCCAGGGAAAAATTGCCTTCGCGCACGCGATTATAGGCTCGATGCGTCTTGCGGTTTAAGGTCAAGATGAGCGCAACGGTGTGCTCAGCCACCGCATGCGGTGAGTAAGCCGGTACACGCACTACTGTTAAGCCATGGCGCTCAGTAGCCTCAAGATCTACCTGATTGTAGCCCGCGCACCGCAGCGCAATCAGCCGAATGCCCGCCGCAGCCAACTGTTCGGCTACCTGCTCTGTTATGCGGTCGTTAACAAAGAGGCACACCGCTTCAAAACCGCGAGCAAGCGATACGGTCTGTTCATCCAAAGGCACCTCAGTGTACCAGATATCGTGCAGGGCATGCTCATTAGCCCGATCAAAATATTCGCGATCATAGGAGCGCGCCGAAAAAAGGCCTATCCTCATGGTTTAAATACGTAGTTATATGCCAACCTATTTTGATTCTCTCCCTGTGCTTTTTGCGAGCAACTGCCTGCAACCTGTGGCAAAGACATTTCTGGGAAGAAGTGTTGCATTTTTGTCGCTCATTCTGGTATCCTGCGGGCCCAAGTCGCCTGCTCACGAGGCCTATAGCTCCGATGCCAGACTATTATACCGAAAGCACTGCGTCGTGTGTCATGGCACCGATGGTACCTTAGCCCTCCATGGCGCTGCGGACTTGTCGAAGTCTAAGCTATCTTTAGAAGAGCGGGTTCAACAAATTGCTAAAGGTAAAAATACTATGCCCTCCTTTGGTGCTATATTAAAAGAAGAGGAAATTCTGGCTTTGGCTCAGTACATTGAAACATTTCAAAAATGACAGCAAACCAAAAAGTGCTTATTACTGGAGCGACGGGGTTTGTTGGCTCTTACGTACTACGTCTGTTGGTGTATCGAGGCTACGCCGTGCGCGCGCTTCGCCGCCGCAACAGCCCATTCGATCTGGTACGCGACGTCGCTGAGCGCGTCGAATGGGTAGAAGGCGACGTGACAGACCCCTTTGCTGTTGAGGAAGCCCTTCAAGGCGTGACGCACGTGTGCCATGCTGCAGCCTTGGTCTCTTTCCGCTCATCTGACGAGCGCCGCATGATGCGCGTCAACGTAGAAGGCACAGCCAACATGGTTAACTTTGCCTTAGAATCGGGTGTTCAGCACTTTATACACGTAAGCAGCGTAGCTGCTTTGGGGCGTGCTACTGACCGACCTGAGCTAGACGAATCGTGCCCATGGGCAGAGGGGCCACACAATACACGCTACGCCGTGAGCAAATACCTGGCGGAGCAGGAAGTGTGGCGCGCCCATGCGGAGGGGTTACCTGTTGCCATAGTAAACCCATCGATGGTGCTGGGCAGCGGCTTCTGGCATGTAGGCACGGGGCGCATCTTTTATCAGATCTATCACGGACTACAGCTCTACCCTATGGGACAGAATGGCTTCGTGGACGTACGCGATGTAGCCCAATTTATTGTCTTACTCTTGGAGCGCAGCATCCAGGGCGAGCGTTACATCTTAAATGCGGAGAATATTCCTTTCGGCATTTTGTTTGCCCAGATTGCCGACGCGCTGGGCGTTAGGCGGCCTTCCTTTCGCGTCACACCGCTGCTGGCGGAAGTAGGCTGGCGGATAGAATGGCTTAAGTCGCAATTGTTGGGCACCGAACCGCTCCTAACGCGCGATAGCGCGCGCGCTTCCATGGGGTGCTATTCGTATCGAAACAACAAGTCGTTGTCCATCGGTGGCTTTGCCTATCGGCCCGTGCAACAGACTATTCAGGATACGGCAGCGCAGTTTTTGGAAGCATCCCGCGATGGCTTTTCGCCTCGCGTGCTATCCATCGCTTAAATACACGTGTCGCAAGGCATACCTTTGTCGCTGCATCGTTTCTTCCGCTTTTTGCAATGTTTGACAACTGGGACTTTAAGCAGCTGGCGCAAAGGGCCTTTCGTGAGCCGGGTAATGCTCAGCTTTTTAGCACACTTCTCCTACAAACGAAGTGGTTAGGTAACTATGCTGAAAGCCTCGAGTTCTACCACAAGCTCCTGGATCGGCATCCTTATTGTGGACACGCCTGGTACAATATGGGTTGGGTGCTAACCAGACTAAGCGAACTAGAAGAAGCACTGGATGCTTTTGAGTTTGCCTACCTGGCGCAGCCCACGCTTAAAGAGGCTTATGAAGCCTGTGCCACCTGGTCGCTGTCGTGTGGTCGTCCTCGGCGCGCATGGCTGTGCTACGACGAGATGATGCGCCACATAGAAGTGGATAGCCAAGATCTTTGTCGCCTTTCTATGAGTCAGCGCCTAGCAGGCGATCTAGACGCCGCCAAAAAAACCTGCCGGCAGGCGCTGAAGCTCGACCCTTACCACGCTGAGGCTTGTTACCAACTGGCAGCATGCTTTGTCGAAGAACACCTTTTTAGCCAGGCCCTGCGCTGGCTACGAGAAGCCGTGCAAAACGACGAAAATCACGTCGCAAGCCACCAACTGCTGGCCGTACTGTACAACCAACTCGGTCAATACACCTTAGCGCACCGCCACGCTTGGCGCGCCATCGAGCTAGCGCCTGACGTCGCTGATGCGTGGGTTTGCTTGTTAGAAAGCCTGCTTCGACAGGGGCACTTAGAGGAGGCGGCTCAAATGACAGAAACCGCACTACTACATATAGAAACGATGGAGTTTCTCTACTACGCCGCGGCCTGCTGTTTTCTGGGCAACCGACGGCCTCAAGCGCTCCATTTTCTGCAACAGGCCTACGAGTACGCACCCGAGCAGGTCCATCTTCTCTTTCGATGGGCTCCTCATCTGTGCGACGACGAGGACGTCCGAAGGGTTCTGCATTTTTAGTCTTTAAAAATCTTTGGTTTTATTTCACGCCTATTTTTACCTTTGCCGCCCCTTTTTGGGGATGTTCTTTCTTTTTGGCAACTAAACCACATTGCTTCACATGTTTGCAATTGTTTCCATCGCCGGTCAACAATTTAAAGTTGAGGAAGGTCAGCGCATCTTCGTCCACCGGCTGGCAGCTCAGGTTGGAGATGCTGTCTCCTTCGATACCGTGCACCTCATTGATCGCGGTACAGAGGTATCTATTGGCACGCCCTATGTATCGGGCGCTAAAATCACCGCCACTGTACTCAATCACCTCAAGGGCGACAAGGTGATTGTTTTTCACAAGAAGCGCCGCAAAGGCTACCGCAAGAAGAAAGGGCACCGGCAGTCCTTTACCCAGTTAAAAATTGAAGCCATTGCCGGTTAATGGCATCTTACTCTAAACAAAAAAAGACTCCTCGTCATGGCACACAAGAAAGGCGTAGGTTCTACCGATAACGGCCGCGACAGTAAAAGCAAACGCTTAGGTGTAAAAATCTTCGGCGGTCAGAAAGCTATTGCAGGCAACATCATCGTTCGTCAGCGCGGCACTAAGTTTCACGCCGGCCAAAACGTATATATGGGCCGCGACCACACGCTGCATGCTGCTGTGGACGGTATAGTGCAGTTCAAGCGCACCTATAAAGACCGCCGCATCGTCAGCGTCCTTCCCTTTTCTCAGATGACTGTCGATGAAACAGTAGCTCCTCCTTTGGCAGTAAAGATAGCATCCACTCCGCGCCAACCTGAGCTGCTACCGGAGTCGCCGACCTTTGCTCCGGAGGCTGTAGCAGAAGCGGTAGCCGCTCCGAGTTCAGAGCCTCTGGCAATGGAAGAAGCCGTGGCAACGATTGAGACACCGACAGAAGTCGTCAGCGGGCCTACGCCTAAAAAGGCGAGTAAAAAAGAGCCGAAGCTCAATGACCTGAAAATCATCGAAGGCATCGGCCCGAAAATTGAGCAAATC
>JBEQAD010000190.1:0-6481 GCA_041640515.1 Saprospiraceae bacterium
CCCGAATATAGCGATGGTTCTTTAGCGCCTGTGTATAAAGGTTCTGTTTTGGTGAACCTTATGGCTCAGCGCTTGAACGGACGCGCTTTCTGTGGCTCTCAAGCAAGAGTGGACACCTTTTTGCGATACGCTTCGCGTTGTGCCATTTTACATTTTTACGGTCATGCTGAAGCGTCCGACTCCTTTCCCGATTACTCCTGGATGGCGTTCTCGTCTCCTGTTCAACGAGATCATACCGATACGAGCACAACCAACAACCCTTTAGGCCGCCCTGGCCGACTACCGAATTTCTCGACGGTGGATAACTTCCTCTTCGCCCATCAGGTTTACCATACCTGGATAGAGTCTGACGTGGCCCTTTTGAGCGCTTGTCGCACCGGCGTAGGGACGGTGGCCTTGGGTGAAGGCCCCCTTAGCTTAGCGCGCGCTTTTCAGGCGGCCGGCTGCCCAGCCACACTTATGAGCCTGTGGGAAGTACGCGATGATGCCACCGCCTCCCTGACTCAGCTTTTTTTGGACAATTTGCTTAAAGGCTTGGAAAAAGACGAAGCGCTCTTTCGCGCCAAACGCGACTATTACCAAACAGCACCCGATCCGTTTCCTTACTTTTGGGCAGGTTTCGCCCTTACAGGCAGCCCAGAGCCGGTCCGCCTGCCGCACCGATGGCTCCTGTATTACCTCAGCGTTGCGCTTGTTCTGCTCGCCTCGGCCGTCGCCGGATGGTGGTTTTTGCTGCGGAAAAAACCTTGCTGAGCACAACCTCGTGGCCCCAGGTCTTTTTTCCATCCCTAATGGTTTAAAATCACTGCTCTTGCAGCCAAAGAAATCGTACGGACAGCACTTCCTGAAAAGTGACTACATCGCTGCGCGTATCGCCCATGCCCTGCAACGGGCCAAGGAGACCGGCCTGGTGCTCGAAGTTGGCCCGGGCACCGGTATGCTGACGCGGCACCTGCTGCACCACGGCGACCAGTACACTACCTACGCCGTGGAAGCCGACCCAGACATGGTAGCCTATCTGCACAAACACTTGCCTGAGCTGGGCGATCGGCTAATAGCGGCGGACTTTCTCACTTTCGACCCGTGCGCTATCTGGGGCGAACGCTCCTTCTGCTTGATAGGTAATTTCCCCTACAACATCAGCACTCAAATCCTTTTTCGCGTTCTGGACGAACGCCACCTCATCCCTGAAGTAGTGGGCATGTTTCAAAAAGAAGTGGCTGACCGCGTGGCTGCTCCACCGGGCAACCGCACCTACGGTATTACCAGCGTGCTCCTTCAGGCGTTCTACCACATAGAGACGCTCTTCACGTTGGAGCCGGGAGCCTTTCAGCCGCCGCCCAAGGTGCGCTCCGCCGTTATCCGCCTTACCCGAAAAGACGGCTTCCAGCTCCGCTGCCGCGAAGAGCACTTTCGCTTGTTGGTGAAGACGGCTTTCAACCAGCGCCGGAAAATGCTCCGCAACACGATGAAGGCCTTCTTTCCCACGGTGCTCCTGCAGAGTGATGCTTGCTTTGAGCTACGCCCTGAAGCGCTCTCCTGGAGCGACTTTGAGCGACTGACCTGCCTCTACGAGCAACACCTCGCCAATGGGTCAGCACCTCCGTAGCGCTTCCTACATTCTAGCCAGTGCAGGTGTGTGCACCTAGGCGGCAGCCTTAATATTGCTCTGACTCATTAGGGAAACGGCGCTCTTTTACATCCTCGATGTACTGGCGCGTGGCAGATTGAATGAGGTCGAAAAGTTCCAAATACCGACGTAAAAAGCGCGGACGAAAGCCCTTAGTGATGCCCAGCATATCGTGCGTTACCAGCACCTGACCATCGGTATGCTGGCCAGCTCCAATGCCAATAGTCGGAATATCAATACTTTCAGAGACCTCTTTGGCCAGTTGGGCTGGAATTTTCTCTAATACTATGGCAAAGCAACCCAAGGAGTCGAGCAAGAGGGCATCCTGGCGAAGCTTTTGAGCCTCTGCCTCCTCGCGCGCGCGCACCGCGTATGTGCCAAACTTGTAGATGCTCTGCGGCGTAAGCCCTAAATGCCCCATGACGGGAATGCCGGCCATGAGGATGCGACGGATAGATTCTTCGACCTCTGCACCACCTTCCACCTTGACGGCGTGAGCGCCAGACTCCTTCATGATGCGAATAGCGCTTTTCAAGGCAATTTCCGAATTGGCCTGATAGGAGCCAAAGGGCATATCTACCACAACCATCGCCCGATGCGCGGCGCGTACGACAGACTGGGCATGGTAAATCATCTGGTCGAGAGTGATAGGCAAGGTGGTCTCGTGGCCGGCCATTACGTTGGAAGCCGAATCGCCAACCAGCAGGATATCAATGCCTGCCTCGTCGAGGATGCAAGCCATGGAGTAATCGTACGCTGTGAGCATGGCGATTTTCTCGCCGCGCTCTTTCATGGCCTGGATGCTGTGGGTGGTAACGCGCTTAGTGTCGCCGCTAGTGATAGACATAGGCAGGATGACGTGTAGCTTTCTTCGCTCAAGCGGCGAAAGTAAGGGGTAAAAAAAACAAAAGGCCACGCCTCTTGTGGCGTGGCCATAAAACAACAAATTATAATCCCATGAACATTGTTCGAACCTCCAATTAGCGGCAACTTTCGCCGCTTGAACGTGCAAATTCACAATATAAACGGCAAAGAACCCTAAATTGTTGTTGTCTCTAATGTGTTAACAAAAGGTTTGAAAAGGC
The DNA here is from genome assembly GCA_041640515.1 of Saprospiraceae bacterium. Lineage (GTDB taxonomy): Bacteria > Bacteroidota > Bacteroidia > Chitinophagales > Saprospiraceae > M3007. Next base: position 2,716 of record JBEQAD010000190.1, read on the forward strand.
TATTGGAAATTGAGCTCCCGCTCGGGCGAACGCTCGTTCATACTACTGATGGTTTCTGGTGTTACGGACACATTAGGTAGGGTAACGGCATTTTTGCCAGTAAAAATGCCAAAACCCTCTGAGAGATTGGTATACAGCGAGACGAGCTCGGCGCCGGTAATGCCAGCGTTGGCTGCGGCGGTTTCCAGATAGCGCTCAATTTCGCGTCCGCCGCCTTCCACGGTGATGTCAATGCCTTCGAAGCGGCGAAACGTATTGTTGGCTGGCGATAAGTTTTCCACCAATACGCGATAGAAGGACTCGGATAGAATGCGTTCGGTAGTGAGGTATCCGTTGCCCGTAAGTATTTCCGAGCGCCGCGTATTAGGCACAGGCGTCCAGTAAAGGGTATCTCGCCTTACCAGCGCGCCATTGAAATCGTTTTCGCGGATGCGAATGCGAAAGCGAACTGTAAAATAGACGCCATTGGAATCAGTAAGCCAAGTAACATTCGAAGATTTGTCGCGCAAGAAGGTAATGCGTACGGGCAAGAGGCTCGGATTGGGCGATTGAATGATAAAATCCGCTGGAAGAGTCGTCTCAGCAGTGATATCGGGGCGTCCATCGGTGCGCACAATGCGCAGGCGGTAGCGCTGACCGGCGGACAATTTCTCTTTTGTCTTATATAGCCAGTTGGGCGATGTGGCGAAGATGCCCTCCTTGCGCGGATAGCCTTCTAAGCGGCCATCCACACGGGTCAAAGGGAAGCGTTTGCCCGTGGCTACCTCTTCGATGAATACTTGAATGGCGTTTTCGGGATAGTATATGGAGTCTGGGATTTGGGCTATCTGCAAAGCACTAGTCTTAGGGTCGAGAAAGGCCTTTTCTATCCGCACATAATGAGCCGTGTCTTGCGGTGAGAGGATGGCATAGACAATGGGCATTTCCTTCCAGGGTGCTGTCAATTCAAAGTCATTGGAGCACGATGAGAAAAGAATAACTGTCGCGAGAAAGGCAAGGAGGACTCGAGTCATGACACAAGTAGGTGCATTATGTGTTACGATTGGGCTGCAAATATAAACGGCGCCCGGGCGAGTCCCGTTGCCGTAGCGCCCTGCTATTGGTGCAGCGCAGAAGAGAGCAGAAGAGTTACACCTCCCGCACTCCGGAGACGAGAAGGGAAATCTCATTGTTTAGCATTTCCACAAAACCGCCCTCGATGCGGAAGGTTTTTTTCTCACCCTCGGGCAGGGTTAGGTATACTTCGCCGGCAGCGAGAGAGGAAACTATGGGAGCGTGGTTTTCCAACATCTCAAAGGAGCCGTTGCTGCCAGGCACGCGCACCGCTTTGACGGGGCCAGAGAAAATTTCTTGTTCGGGAGAGAGGATAACAATATTCATAATTCCTCAATAGAGAAACTCAAAGGCGAGGCAGCATAGCCTGGACCAGACCGCCTCGCCTTTCGAGCAGGGTAAAGGTTAGCGGCTGGCTTCTGCAAGCAATTTCTTACCTTTCTCGATAGCCTGATCAATCGTGCCGACCAGGTTGAAGGCGGCCTCGGGGAACTCGTCCATTTCGCCGTTGAGAATCATGTTGAAGCCGCGGATGGTCTCATCAATAGGCACGAACACACCGGGCAGTCCAGTGAATTGCTCGGCCACGTGGAAAGGTTGCGATAGGAAGCGCTGCACGCGGCGAGCACGGCTGACCACAAGTTTGTCTTCGTCAGAGAGCTCTTCCATGCCCAGAATAGCGATGATGTCTTGCAGTTCGTTGTAGCGCTGCAGGATGGCTTTCACGCGCTGGGCACAGCGGTAGTGTTCTTCGCCAATGACGTGAGGGTCAAGGATACGCGAAGTTGAGTCGAGCGGATCCACAGCGGGGTAGATACCCAGCGAAGCAATCTTCCGGCTCAACACCGTAGTGGCGTCGAGGTGGGCAAAGGTCGTGGCTGGTGCCGGGTCTGTAAGGTCGTCTGCAGGCACATATACGGCTTGTACGGAGGTAATAGAGCCGCGTTTAGTAGAAGTAATTCGCTCCTGCATCAGACCCATTTCCGTGGCTAATGTGGGCTGATACCCCACAGCCGAAGGCATACGGCCCAACAGGGCTGACACCTCCGAACCCGCCTGAGTGAAGCGGAAGATGTTGTCGATAAAAAAAAGAATATCGCGGCCGCCGGCAGGGTCGCTCAAGTCGCCGTCGCGGAAGTATTCAGCTATAGTCAGACCCGATAGAGCAACGCGAGCACGGGCTCCGGGCGGTTCGTTCATTTGGCCAAAGACCAGTGTAGCCTGACTCTTGCGCAGCTCGTCGCGGTCTACTTTGCTTAGGTCCCAGCCACCTGCTTCCATCGAGTGCTTAAAAGCTTCACCATACTTGATTACGTTGGACTCAATCATCTCGCGCAGCAGGTCGTTGCCCTCGCGCGTGCGCTCGCCTACCCCAGCAAACACCGACATGCCCTCATAGGCCTTGGCGATGTTGTTAATAAGCTCCATGATGAGCACCGTCTTGCCCACACCTGCGCCACCGAAAAGGCCAATTTTACCGCCTTTTGCATAAGGCTCGATGAGGTCAATTACTTTTATGCCCGTATACAGAATTTCCCGCTCTGTGGACAGCTCCTCATACGCCGGCGGTTGGCGGTGAATAACGTAGGCGTTCTTGCCCTTAGGCACTGGGCCAATGCCGTCGATAGGTTCGCCGACGACATTGAACAGGCGCCCGCGCACCTCCTCACCCACGGGCATAGCGATAGGAGCGCCGGTGTCGACGCACTCCATACCGCGGGTTAAGCCGTCGGTGGAGTCCATAGCAATAGTGCGCGCGCTGTCTTCTCCCAAGTGACGCTGCACCTCTAGCACCAGAGTGGAGCCATCGGGGCGTTTCAGTTCCAATGCGTTGAGAATTTCCGGCAGTTTGCTGCCAGGACCGCTAAACTCTACGTCCACGACAGCGCCGATGATTTGCTTGATGCGACCGATATTTGCCATAAAACAAAATGAAGTTTGGTGCCCGGCGTGTAAAAAGGAAGACGGAGACCGCCGGAAATCAACCGCTCATTTGAAAAGCCGCGCAAAGGTACATCTTCGATAAAAAAATGCCCGCGTCGGCTAATTTTGTTTCTCTAAAAAATCAACCAGTGCGTTGATAAGGCTGCGGTCAAATGTTAAAATTTAACTGGGTAGGGCGCTTATCTGCAACATATGGGCGACTTTTGCCCTCATCTCCCGCCGATTTACAACCTTTCCAGCCTAAGTGAGAATGTGTAGAGCTGCGCAAGACTCGTTTTTTTGCTGTTCTACCCTGCCTAATCCTCTCTCTCGCAAGGTTCTCGTTTCATCCAACCTCATTTTAGTTTTGTAGCCGCATGATTCTCCAACAGGTTGTTTGTTCCCAGCTGCCATGGCTGTTCATCGGTGTTCTCCTGACGTTTTCTGCTGTCGCTCAACAACAGGACGATGCTGAGCTTCCCGATGTAGAAGACTCCACCACCATGGCGTGGACGTCTAAAGGCCTCTACGCGTACCCGCTGCCTACCGAAGCGGAACTGCGCCAGCGATTAGGCAAACTGCGCGGGTGCTTGGAGTTAAAAACAACTCCCGCTGTTCAAGCTTACGTGCGCACGTACTTGCACTTGCGCCCAGAAAAGGCGCGCCATATTTTGGGCCGACGCCTAACCTACTTCCCCTTGTTTGAGGAAAAACTCAAAGAACACGGGCTGCCTGCTGATTTAAAATATTTGGCTGTTGTGGAGTCAGCGCTTAATCCGCGAGCGGTCTC
>JBEQAD010000191.1:0-1660 GCA_041640515.1 Saprospiraceae bacterium
ATGTTATTAAAAAATTAGTAAATGAAAACCTGCATATAGCCGGCATTCAGACACTACAAAAAGAAAAATCGCTGCAAAGAAGGGAAATATTATAGCGAGCATTCTTTCCTATAAAATATTGATTGCCTGCGTATACCTCTTCATGAGAGTAGTGCGCTCCAATTGCTTCAGCTGTTAAGTAGATTACGGGGGAAAGATTTGCCGCTAAACCGCGGGCAATATTAAAAAAACGTTGCCTCATAGCAGGCTAATTTTAACAAAAAACCTCGATAGACCCTGTTAATGCAGGAAATCTAAGCAAAACCACCGCACAAGCGCTGTATAAAAGCAATCTCAGGGCGCTCAATCCAAAATGTCGACTTATGTTTGCGCCGCCTTCGGGTAGCGAGGTTTATCTCTCGGCTTTTTCTTACATCTGCCCTAAAAAGTATTTTTTCACTAGAATAATGCTCCATGGACGGTGATCCGCTATTACGCACGCGAAAAACGACGACTCGTGGAATTACCCGAGCTGGAGCCTGGCTGCTGGGTAGACCTAACTCCTCCGTTTGCTCCAGAGGAGCTGGAGGAAGTAGCCCGTTTGCTCGAGTTTGACGTTTCTTTTTTGACGGACTCACTGGACTTGGAAGAACGCGCCCGCTATGAGCGCGACGGTGACGTGCGTTTTATTCTCATTAACACGCCCGTTGTCAATGAAGCAGCCGACCACGCTAACGAGGCCGTATTCATCACCGCTCCTATTGGCATCATTCTGACCATAGAGCATGTGATTACGATTTCCGCCTTTGAAACGCCAGTGCTCGATGTGTTTCGTCAGGGCAAGATGCGCCGCTTTGACCCCGCCGATGAAAAGCGCTTTGTATTGCAAGTGCTGGAGCAGAACGTCTTCTATTTCCTGTCCTATCTCAAAAAGCTCAACTTACGGCGTAATATTATCGAAAAGGAGCTGATGCACTCCAGCCGTAACGAAGAAATCAAGCAGCTGCTAGCTATCGAAAAAAGCTTAGTCTATTTCGTCAACTCCTTAAATGCCAACGAGCTCCTCAAAATGAAAATGAAACGCACCGATTTCCTTCATATCAACGGCGACGAAGATCTAAGCGACTTATTCGAGGATATCATCATTGACAATTCTCAAGCCCTCTCCATGGCTAACGTGTATACCAATATTTTGAGCGGTACGATGGATGCTTACTCGAGTATTATTTCCAACAACCTAAACCTGGTTATTCATCGTTTAACCGTTATTACAGTGGTCCTCATGGTGCCTACTCTGATTTCTTCGTTTTTCGGTATGAACATTGACAACGGTATACCCGACAAACCCTGGGCTTTTTATCTCACTATTCTCACCTCAGGAGTGATAACCGCCGGTCTTTACTGGGTAATGAAGAAGCGAAAAGTCCTCTAAAGCCTATGCTCTCTTGCATTCGAGCGCACACCTGGACGCGCAAATGGTGTGTACTCATGGCGCTATACCTGTTCAACATCTGCGCTGACGCTCCCGACCTTACACCACCAGGGAGCCCGGAGAACCTAACATACAACGATATGGAGTCGGTGTTGGAGATCGTGCTGGAACAGGGGCTGCAGGTAGAAAATGCCGTACCCGAACACGAAGATGCCGATGCCCAACATCCAGAGAACAGGGTGTTAAACA
>JBEQAD010000191.1:1670-6465 GCA_041640515.1 Saprospiraceae bacterium
TGTTAAACAAGGCGACTGATCTTTTCTTACCAGCAGAAGCATTGCTCATTGCCAGTAAAATCCCACCCCGCACAGGCAAAAGACGGTTCTACCATGTTCTCCTTCTTCCACCTCTTTTCCATGAAGAGGTAACACCACCTCCCCCTGAACGTTACTGAGAACGGACTTGCTTCCTCGTTACTAATGCCCGCCTTTTGCCGGCAGGGTGCCATCATCTTTTTTCCCTGAGCCTTTACTCAAGCAGCACAACACTATGACATGCCTAGCTTTCTTCAGAACATATTTCCTCCTCTGCATCCTCAGCTATGTTCTCTTCTGGTGTACAGCCAATCCGCTTTTTGGCCAAACACCTAACGAGATAGCCGACAGCTTGTACATTGCTGAGGTACAAGACCTCCATGAGCCTGACAAAGTGCTCCATGCTGAACCGCTTTTCGTAGATCTCATTCGGGATTTAGGTGCCCGCAAAGGTGAGCGCGAGTGGAACGTTGGCATGGGCATTACCGATAATTATCTATATGACCGCTATTTAGCGCTGGTGGAATACGAATGGGCGCCCATTCATCGGTTGGGCTTAGAGGTGGAGCTGCCTTTTACACTTTACTACAGTAACGGACAAAACAGCAGCAACGAGCGCCCCAGCAGCCAGCTCAACGGTTTGAAGTTTGCTGCTCAGTACACCTTTTTTGTATCTCAACTCTGGAAGACCTCCTTAGCGATCGGCTACCTAAACGAACTGAGCATGCCCACCTTTCGAGAGCGCTCACTGCGTCCTACCGGCAACTTGTACAACCCCTTCTTCGTGGGAGCCAAGCGTTGGGGCAACAATTGGCATACACTCATTTATGCAGGACCGCTTTTTCATCAATACTTTCATTCTCGAAAGTGGGAAACGGAAGTCCAATGGAACACTAACGTTCACTACATGATTACAGGCACGCGTAATTTTATCGGTATCGAGATCAATAAAGAGATCAGTAGTCAGCATTTCCACATGGTTCTACGGCCACAAATGCGCCTGGGCATAGCCGACAATTTGCTCATCGGTATCGTGACAGGTATACCTGTAAGCCGGCAAAACGAGCGCTTAAGTACCTTTCTGCGACTCATTTATGAGCCACCACACCATCATTAGATGCTTTGTCCATTGCTTTACCATTTCTTCCAAGGAGCCTGGCCGCTGTTCCACAGTCGGTCGAGATTCATCTTATCTCGTAGCGTATCCATCGGATGCCAGAAGCCGTGGTGTTGATAGGTAAATAATTCGCCATCCGCTGCCAGCCTCTCTAACGGGGTGCGTTCGAAGATGGTGGCATCGCCTTCCGTGATGTAGTCAAATACTTTGTATTCGCATACAAAAAAGCCGGCATTAATCCAGCCACCTTGCCCTTTGGGTTTCTCCACGAACTGGCTCACCTGGCCGCCCTCGCCAATATCCAAGGCCCCGAAGCGCCCTTCGGGTTGGCTGGATGTCATGGTGATGGCTCGCCCATGGCTGCGATGAAAGCGTAGCAGGGCGTCAATATCCACATTTGATACGCCATCGCCATAGGTGAGCATAAAGGGTTCTCCAACTTCGAAGTAGGGCTTAGCTCTGAGTACGCGCCCTCCGGTCATGGTGTCTAACCCCGTATCGAGTAGTGTCACTCGCCAGGGCTCACTGACGTTGTTGTGCACCTCCATATGGTTGGTGCGCAAATCAAAAGTTACGTCGGAGTGGTGGAGAAAATATTGGGCGAAGTACTCCTTGATGACATACGCCTTATAGCCACACAGAATAATAAAATCCGTGTGGCCATAGTGGCCATAGATCTTCATGATGTGCCACAGGATAGGCCTACCACCAATTTCCACCATGGGCTTAGGGCGTAGACCGGTTTCTTCGCTGAGCCGAGAGCCATAACCACCAGCGAGGATGAGGACTTTCATAAGCATTACGTTTTTGGGCTAAACAGGTAAATAGCGAAACAGCAAAGGCAGCAGCTGCAAGCGCTGCCGCAGATTGGCACGAGATGCGCGGTACAAAGCCGACAGGGTTTTTCGGAAAAGGACCGCCTTCTGAGACGGGCTAAGCAGGCGGCGATTTTGGCGGGTGAAGTCTAGTAAAACATCGCCTAAAATGGATTGATATTTCCTCTGGTTGTTCCGCGCCTTTTCCGCCGACTGGGTCACGTTGGTCATGTGCCAGCGGTAAGCTGTCGTTTGTTCGGGCAGGAAGTGCACTTTAGCGCGCGCCGCCACGTGCAGCCACATGAAATAGTCGCAGATGGAATAGCCTCGCTCAGGGTCGATGTGGAAGTCGCGCAGCAAGTCCCGACGAACCACTGCCGTAGAGTTGTTGATAAAATTACCCGACAAAAGCTGGGTAAAGATATCTCCCTCGGCATAGTGCTCGCGCAGGGACGAATAATCGGGAGCATCCATAGGCGCGCCTAATTCCGAAATAACCTTTACGTCTGAATAAGACACGCCATATTCGGGGTGCGCTTCCAAAAAAGCCACTTGTTTTTGTAGTTTAAATGAGTCTATCCAAACGTCGTCGCCATCGCAAACAGCCAAGTATTTTGCCGTGCAATAAGGCAACATGCGAGCCGTGTTGGCTGTGATGCCTAAATTATGCTCTGAAGGCAAAAAAACTATACGCTCAGGATACTTTTCTGCGTACGCCCGAGCAATAGCTGGCGTGTTGTCGGTCGAGCAATCTTCCCCGATAAAGAGCTTAACGGGAAAGTCCGTCTGTTGGGTTAATACTCCTTCAATGGCCTGGGCAAGGTAAGGTTCGACGTTGTAGGCCAACATGCAGACATGGACAGCGACATCAGACATAACAAGATGGCAGTTTATACCTCTAATAACAAAATTAGCTCCGCCTGTTGATGATTTTTAATGTTTTGGGAATGACCGTGTGTCGGATAAAATGCACTTCTTCGGTTTTCGTCAGCCAATGCAAGACTAAATAGGTCAAGCTGCCTACAGCAGTCAAAACAATGAGCGACGTCATTCCAGGTGTGGCAGGTATGTCTTTTAAGAAAAACAAGACCATGCCCATCAGCGCACTGAACAGCAACGTTGGTGCAATGTCGCTTACCTGCTCGATAAAAGAATAGCCCAATAATTGGCGCGAATACCAAACATTAATAAAAAGGTTAATGTAGGAGGCGATCACCTCGCCGATAATTAGCCCATAAATGCCAAAGGAGATGCCTGCCACAATAGCTAGCGTGATAACGACTTTTTTCAACACCTCTAATCGCAGGCTCAGGTCAGAGCGCCCTAACACAAGCAGCATGTTCAAATTAACCGTGCTGAAATGAATGGTTAACCCCGATAGGCATAACAGCTGCAGCATCGGCACACACGTCAACCATTTTTCGCCAACAAGCACCCGCACTACCGGCTCAGCCAACACGGCCAGCACCGTCAGCGCTGGCACAATGACGAAGGAACTAAGCTGCAGCATCTTGCGGTAACCCGTCTTAAGTCTCTCTCGGTCATCTTGCAATTTGGCCAGCACCGGATAGGTAACCGACTGAACCGTACGAAAGAGGGTATTGATGACCATATTGGTGAAATTACCCGCTTGGCTATAGTAGCCTAATGCCGCGGCACTAAAAAAACGCCCAATAAGCAGCTTATAGATGTGGAAGTAAAACTTGTCTAACACCGCTGCAGCCAGAATGCGCCAGCCAAAGCCGAACAGCCGCCGAAACGACTCACGGCTAAACTGGCCCGAAGGGCGCCATCGTCCTAGCACCCAATAAAGCACTGTGGTTGTCAAATCAAGCACCATGAAGCGTGCTACCAAGCTCCAGACGCCCCAGCCCGAGTAGGCCATCAAGAGGGCTGCTCCACCTGAAAACACAACACCACCTAAACGTACCAGCGTCTGTGTCTGGAAGTCAATCTGCTGAATGAGGACGCTGTGCTGCACAATGGACAGGGCATTCACGATTAGGCTTATGCCCATGACGCGCACCATCGCCATCAGCAGCGGCTGACCAAAAAAAGCAGCGATGTAGGGCGCCGCAGCGAATAATAGCCCATACAGAACCATGGCCGCCATCAGGTTGAAGAGGAATGTCGTGGACTTGTCTGCTTCACTAATGGTTTTCTGCCGAATGAGGGCGGTAGAAAAACCGCTCTCTACGAATACTGCCGAGAAGTCGAAAAAGACCATGACCATGGCCACTACGCCAAAGTCCTCGGGCGATAAGAGCCGGGCTAAAAGAATAGTGACAGCAAAACTGAGTATGCTGCCGCTAAACTTGTCCAATACTGCCCACCCTACGGCCGCAAGCGAGCGCTCACTCAGGCTCTGAGACATGCTTCAGGCAGAGACAGTTAATTGAAATTCGAACTCTTCGGTTTGACTTTACTCGTGTACTGTTGTTTCGTGCGCCGTTCCGGCTCGTAGTAGCTCTTGCCTCTGCCATTAGCACCATAGCCATAGCCATAACCGTAGTAAGTTGAGCCACCATAGCCAGGCTTGTTAAATGGCACGCCATTGAGCACGATAAAGGGCCGGCTAAGTTTGTTGTTCTTTCCGATATCCTCAATAATCTGCAACTGTCCTTTGTGAGTGTAGCCGGAACGCACCACGTAAAGAGTAGCATCGGCTAAGTCGCGCATCTGAAGGGCGTCGGCTACCAACCCTACAGGTGGGGCGTCGAGGAGGATAATGTCGTATCGCTCGCGCATTTCAGCGATTAAATCGCGCAGGCGCGATGACAAAATCAGCTCGCCTGGGTTAGGAGGTACTGGACCGCTGCCGATGAAATCCAGATTCAGGTGCAAG
>JBEQAD010000192.1:0-342 GCA_041640515.1 Saprospiraceae bacterium
AGCAGAACAGACCGTTACCGTAAACAGCTTCAACTGCACCTTGAACGCTGGGATAACTGCAACTTCAGTGACGTGTTTTGGCGCTAATAACGGCACTGCGACAGCAACCCCTGCGGGCGGTACGGAACCTTACACCTACCTTTGGAGTACGGGGGACTCCTCGGCAGTCATCACCGGTCTGGCTCCCGGCACCTACACGATCAGTATCGTAGACGCCGCTGGCTGTCCGCTGCAGCTGTCGGTGCAAATTAGTAGTCCTCCGGCTTTACAGCCTAACGCCAGCGCCTCCGGAGAAACGGGGCTAAACCGCAATGACGGCACGGCTACGGCAGCGCCTGCCGG
>JBEQAD010000192.1:352-6458 GCA_041640515.1 Saprospiraceae bacterium
GAGTACTGGAAGCACTTCTGCCACCATTACCGGTTTGGCACCCAATACTTACACCGTCACTGTGCAAGATGCTAACGGTTGTACGGCAACGCAGACCGTAGTGGTCAATGCTTTCAATTGCAACCTTGCTTTAACCACGGCTTCTACTGACATCCTCTGTCCAGGCAACTTTACGGGTACAGCCACAGCAGTGCCGAATAATGGCTCTCCACCCTTCACTTATCAGTGGTCCAATGGTGGCACTACCGCTACCATTGCCAACTTGCCGGCAGGTGTTTATACCGTAACAGTAAGTGATGCGGCAGGATGTCAAGCCTTGGGCACAGCGGTAGTTTCACAGCCGGCTCCCCTCCAAATTGCAGTGAACGTTGAGCCCACCTCCTGCCCAGAAAGTGAAGACGGACGCATTGTGATAACAATCATTTCCGGAGGGACGCCTCCCTACTCCTTCTCCTGGCCCGGAGGTGAACCAACAATGCTGGGCGTGGGCACCTACACGTTGACCATCACCGACGCCAATGGATGTAGTCTGCTCCACACCGTAAGCGTAACTTCCAACGATACGACGCCGCCAACGCTTACTTGTCCGCCGTCGTTGGTTGGCTGCGCCGACGCGCCGGTCTCTTATGCGCTGCCAGTGGCCGCCGACAATTGCGCTTTGGGCAATGCACAACCCACCCTGGTACAAGGGTTGCCCAGTGGAAGCGTCTTTCCGGTGGGTCAGACGGTGCAAATGTTTGAAATCCAGGATGCCTCGGGCAATAAGGCTACTTGTTCCTTCGCAGTAACGGTTGGCCCACCCATTACCCTGCGCTTAGATACGGTGGTCAACGACATTGGGAATGCTGGCAGAGGCCGCATCGAAGTGTCTGCTATGGGCGGAACAGAGCCGCTTACCTACGCCTGGACGAAAGACGGTCTGCCATTCTCCTCGAGCCGAAACTTGGAGAACCTGAACGCAGGCCGCTACGAGCTCACGGTTACAGACGCCAACGGCTGCTCGCGTGCTCTTGGTCCTGTTATGGTGGACAACATCGTCTTTACGACAGAACCGGCAGCTGTCGTCCGGGTACAGGTATGGCCCAACCCGACGGCAGCGCTCTTACACTTTCAGGTCACGGGCACAGAGCCCACTGCTGTCCTCCTACTGGATGCGCGCGGGCAACTGGTGCAGATGCTGCGCCCAGCCGATCTTGGGCAAGCGCTATCCGTAGCGCATTGGGCGCCGGGGCTATATTACGCTCACGTGATCGATGCTTATGGGCGCTCTTGGTTGGTACCCTGGATGAAGCAGTAGTTTGGGCTTTTTTTAAAAACTGCCTTCATATAGCGACTGTGGTCGGAGTCTGTTTCTGGTGCTCCGACCACAGCCTTTTTTAACAAGCTAAGCAAGGCTTGAAGGTGGCTATTCCATTTGGAGAGAGTAAACTAATGGCACTCCAATCGAGCTTTAGGTACCGCAGCGTCGAAGAGGGACAGGTCTAATTGTAGGCCGCGCCAGATGAGCCACAGGCCCACAGCAGCAAGGGCAAAAGGTTGGAGCCGGCGCAGGCGCTGGCGCCAACGGAAACTCATGGCCGTACCGCCACCCATGAGGAGAAAAAGGAGAGGGGTAGTGCCCACGCCAAAGGCTGCCATGAAGAGGCCGCCTTGCCAGCCCTCGGCTGTGCCAATAGCGCCTGCTAATGCTGCGTATACTAAGCCGCAAGGAAGCAGGCCATTCAAGGCACCTATGGTTGTGGTAGCTGCCCAAGAATGACGCTGCATGAGCATCCCTATGCGCTGTTGCACCCACGAGGTTAAGTGGCTCAAAAAGGGCAAACGAACAACTCCGCGTTCGAGCACCAGCGGAAAGACGGCGCCTAACAATAGCACCGCTCCGCCCACCACGGCTAACACTTGTTGGAAGCCCGCTAAACTGATGCCCTTGCCCAGTAGACCAAAGAGCAGCCCCAGTGCCGTATACGCTGCCACGCGCCCTGCCTGATAAGCCATGGTATGCCACCACATCATGGCACGGCCACTGCTGCGCGTCACTGGCAAGGCTAACATGAGTGGCCCGCACATCCCTGCGCAGTGCACACTCCCCGCTAGCCCTAAGGCAAAAGCCGTCCACACCAGCGCATTCATCGCACAACGACCCATTCGTGGAAGTAGGGCGTGCCGTCTTCACCCGCCCAGTCGGCTTCCAGATGCCAACGACCAGGAGACAGCTGCGCCGCCGGGATTTCCATGATGCCTTGCTCGTTGGTCTGGATATCAAACCAGCGGTCGTCGCGCGTGGTACTGGCGCGGAAGCATTTCACTTTGCCCGACGGCTTGCCTGCTGGCGCAGGGAAAAGCAACAGAAAAGCGCTCCTCTCGCTGTCGTAGCGCGCCACCACAGGCGTTTTTAGCGCTGCGGCATTTTGTTTTTTCTCCAAATGCGCCTGATAGTTCAGGTCGAGGGCGTAGTAGTCTTTACTCACCAACACAGGGTCATGTGCGCGCGAGCGAAAGACCACTACGAGTATGGTCAACACAAAGGCGCTGTAAAAGAGCGCAATACCGGTACCCCAATGGAACTTCATAGTAATGAGCGTTTGCAATGACAGGTTAAAAGAAAAAACTTCGAGCACCGTCCTTTTTTAGCGCTGCCCCGGCCCCATGAAGGCTGTTTTTACTTGGTCGATTTTCTGGCCTTCTGACCACACCTCTATGACCACAGGTGTCTTACGCCCTTCCAGCTTGGATTTTTCCAGTTCTAAGAAGAAGACACCTTTGTAAGTCTGCCCTTTAGGGAGTTCCCCGATAGGCTGCCCCACCATTTGGATATTTCCTTCGGGCGATGCTAAACGAAAAGTTACGGGTAGAGATCGGTTAGACTTGTTGATGAGGGTAAAGGTGTACAGGTTGGTTAGGTGCGTGGCGTCCTTTTCCTGGTAGGTCTGTCCTGGTGAGCGCAGGATGATGGTCTCCACCAACCCGCGACCGGTGAGCAAGATAACATCGAGCGTAATCAGTGCAATGAGCACGGCTGTGTAGCCCACAACGCGCGGTGTGAAAAGGCGGCGGTGGCCGCTTTCTATGCCCGTCATGGAGTCGTAGCGGATGAGGCCCCGCGGTCGGCCGACTTTGTCCATGACCTGGTCGCAGACGTCTATGCAGGCGGTGCAGTTGATGCATTCCAACTGGGTGCCGTTTCGGATATCAATACCTGTAGGACACACGGCTATGCACAATTTGCAGTCAATGCAATCGCCCGCCGTACGCTCTGGTGGTGCTCCACCATTAACGGCTGCCTGTATTTGCTGAACGGGATTTTCTGCCGCAACGCCGCTTTTGCTTTTACGCAACTTCGAACGCGGCTCGCCTCGCACAAAGTCATAAGCCACAACGATGGAGTCTTTGACGAGCAGAACACCTTGCAAGCGCCCATAAGGGCAAATTGTCGTGCATACTTGCTCGCGCAGACGCGCAAAAACAAAATAGAAGGCACCGGAAAAGGCCATCATGCTTAGGAAACCAACCCAGTGCTGCGAGATAGGCTCGCTAATGATACGCAGTACCTGATCCATGCCTATGATGTAGGCCAGGAAGTAATTGGATACTACGACTGCAATGGCGAAAAAGATGCCGTGCTTAAGTGCCTTCTTTCGGATTTTGTCCGCCGTCCAAGGAGCTTGGTCCAACCGACGCTGTTCGCCAGCGTCACCTTCAATCCAGTACTCGATGCGGCGGAAAATCATTTCCATGAAAACCGTCTGCGGACATACCCAGCCGCAAAACAGCCGCCCATAGACTACCGTAAATAGGATGATGAACACCACAAAGGTGAGCATCACCAGTACAAAGAGGTGAAAGTCCTGTGGGCTAAATACCATGCCGAACAGTACAAACTTGCGCTCCAACACATTGAGCAGCAGGAATTGCTCGCCATCTATCTTAATGAAAGGCATGACCAGGAAAAGAGCAACAAAGGCGGCAGACACCCCCTTGCGGGCTGTGTAAAAGCGCCCTTGCGGTTTCTTTGGATAAATCCACACCCGCTTGCCTTCCTTGTCCACGGTGGCGATGGCATCGCGAAAACTTTCGCTATCCTCGAAAAGGGCGTCTGACTGGAGCTTTTTTGTGTCCGTCATTGGAAGTTAGCCATTGAAAAGATACACAGACCTGGTTTAGTTGACACTCCCTGTACTTTCAGGCTGCTGGGCTTCTTCTTCCTTCCACAGCTGCCCCTGCGGCTCTTTGGCGTTGGGTGGATTGGTTCCGTGCAGCGTCAGTATAAAGGAAGCTACTTTTTGCATGTCGGAGGGCGTCAGCTGGCTTTGCCAGGAGATCATTCCTTTTTCTGGCACGCCATATTTGACGGTTTTAAAAATGTTCTTAACCCCTCCGCCGTGTATCCAGTAGTCATCGGTGAGGTTCGGCCCTACACCACCTTCTCCTTTTTGGCCATGGCAGGCGGCGCATAGGTTTTTGTAAATAAGTTCGCCTTCAGCTAAGGCTGAACTTTCAGAAAGCGCTGTCACGTTGCCCTCATCCACAGAATTAGCGGCTCCGGCCGTAGCCATAGCAATTTCTTTTTTCGCGCGCTCCACTTCTTCATTGTACTCGTCAACGGAAGAAGGACCGCCACCGCCCCAGTGATAATAGAACATATAGACTGCCGACCACGCTATGGTGACAATGAAGAGGTTGACCCACCACGGTGGCAAACGGTTATCGAGCTCGCGAATGCCGTCGTAATTATAGTGAAAAAGAATTTCAGCTTCACGCTCGATAGGTACGGGGTCTTCCCAATACTTCTTACGCATGCGCGTCCAGAAGCTTTCTTGTGGTAAAGCAGCTGCGGTAGTCTCCACCACCTCTTCTGGTAGAGCAATGCCCGACTTCGAAGCTTCCAGTTCCAGCACGCGCCTGTAGAGGAACTGGTTGACCCGAACCATGTATATCATGGCTACAAGGAAGAGCAAGGCGGCAGTGCTCACTAAGACAGCCATCATAATATTAGGGAAGAGCGCTGGCGTTGGTGTCGCCGATACCCCCTCCACCGCTTGGCTCCAACCATGCTCGGCAGCAGCCATCAGTATTAAGAGCAGAAGATTTCGCCCGGATTTCATATTGATGTGCTTTATTATTAGTTTTTCCGAAAAGTTAGTTGTATTCTGTTCACTCTTCTAAAGGAAGCCGCGCTTGAGCATCCCATCGGCTTTTTTTGCTCAAAAACACCCAGAGCACCGCAGCGCAAAACACACCGAAAAAGAGAAGCAAGGCTACAATGCCGAACCACTGGACGCCTTCGACGGATTGGAGCAGGTATTTGTACATGACGACATGGACGGTTGTTTATAGTGAAAATGCGCCTATTCTTGTGGTTTTACTTTGATGTCAGTACCTAATCGCTGCAGATAGGCAATAATGGCTACGATTTCTTTCTTTTCCAGGTCTTCCTCCTTCACACCTTCTGCCCGGAGTCTGTCAGCTATTCGCTGTGCCTGGGCTTCTGCATCTGCAATAGCGCGTTTTTCAAAGCCCTTCGGATAGGGAGTACCCAATTGACGCAGTACAGCGATTTTTGCCGGCAATTCGCTTAAATCCAACTCATTATCCGCCAGGAAAGGATACTGCGGCATCAATGAGCCGGGCGACATAGTGCGCGGGTCAATCATGTGGTCATAGTGCCAGCGGTCGGGGTATTTTCCCCCTTCCCGATGCAGGTCTGGGCCCGTGCGCTTACTGCCCCACAGGAAGGGGCGATCGTAGATGTATTCGCCAGATTTAGAGTACTCTCCATAGCGCTCTGTTTCGCTTCGGAAAGGACGTATCATTTGCGAGTGACAGCCCGCACATCCTTCTCGGATGTAGATATCGCGCCCAGCCAACTCTAACGGCGTATAGGGCTTAACCGTGGAAATCTTAGGCACCTGGCTATCGATGAACACCATTGGAATAATTTGCACAATACCACCGATAGAAATCAGGATAGTACTCCAAAGCAGCATTTGCATGGGTCGGCCTTCAATCCATCTGTGCCAATACTGACCAGCCGGCTCTACCAACCGCTCCCGAGCAGGCGCTTCGGCCGCTTCATTAGCCACAAAGGAGCCCTGCGCTGCTGTTTTGT
>JBEQAD010000193.1:0-6446 GCA_041640515.1 Saprospiraceae bacterium
AGAGAAAAAAAACGCTGTGTTCCTCTGTGAACTCCGTGGTGAATAAAAATTAACCACAGAGAGCACAGAGATACACAGAGAAAAAAACGCTGTGCTCCTCTGTGGACTCCGTGGTGAATAAAATTAACCACAGAGAGCACAGAGATACACAGAGAGAAGAAACTCTGTGGTGAATAATTTCCCATCTTTGCTCTCAACCTACAGTCTGCTGTCGTTTTGAAGCAACAAAAAAATGAAAAGAAGAAAATTTCTCAAACGCGCCTTGATAGGCTTGCCAGTCATTTGGCTCACTCCGACGCTCTTAGCCTCCTGCCAACGAGGAGAAGAAGAGGTGAAACCCAATGGGAAAACCGTCCTCATCGTCGGAGCAGGAATTGCGGGCCTGGCGGCTGCACAACGATTGAAAAGCAAAGGTTTTTCGGTGATTGTCCTGGAGTCCCAGGATAGAATAGGAGGACGCCTTCGCACCAATCGAACCTTAGGCATACCCTTCGACGAGGGAGCCAGCTGGATACACGGCCCCAAGGGCAATCCGATAACTCAGCTCGCCTCAGCCGCCGGAGCAAACACTTTCCTGACGAACGACGAAAGCGTCAGAGTATACGATGTAGATGGAAAGGCCTACACCGATAGCGCATTGGAGAGCGCTGAAAACCAATTCAACAACGCCCTAAACAGCGTCCGAAACTCGGGCAGTATGCAACAGAGCTTTGGGGCCGTCTTTAATGCGCTTTACCCAGCGCAGGCAAACCAACGGTTGTGGAAGTACATGCTGTCTGCCTACTTGGAGTTTAACACCGGAGCAGACATTTCTATGCTCTCTTCTCTGCACTTCGATGACGATGAAGAGTTCAATGGCAGCGATGTCATTATTACCAATGGCTATGATAAAATAGCCGACCACTTAGGGCGAGATATAGACATTCGATTGAGAAAAAGAGTATCTTCCATTGACTATTCTGGAAGTAAGGTCTTGATAAAAGCAAATGGAGAGGCGTTTGAGGGCGATTATGCCATCATTACAGTGCCGCTTGGCGTCCTTCAAAGCAAAACTATTTCTTTTTCTCCCGACTTACCGGTGGACAAATCCGCAGCCATAAAGAGGTTAGAAATGGGAAACATAAACAAATTTCTATTGCTGTGGGATAAAGCTTTCTGGGACAAAGACTGGCAATACATAGGCTATACTCCGGAAATCAAAGGGAAGTTTAATTATTATTTGAACCTGCGAAAATTTAGCAATACCCATGCACTTATGACGTTCGCCTTTGGCGACTATGCTACCTATAGTGAGAGCATGAGCGATGAACAGGTTATAGATGAAATCATCCAACACTTGAGAGCCATCTATGGCAGCGGTATACCGCTACCTTCTCAGATGTTGCGAACGCGATGGGGCAGCAATATCCATTCTTACGGAGCATACTCGTTTGCCGCTAATGGCTCAACGTCGAGCGATTTTGATACCTTGGCGGCGCCTGTGAGTGATAAAGTTTTCTTCGCTGGAGAACACACCAGCCGCGCCTACCGGGGTACCGTTCACGGCGCCTATTTGAGCGGAATACGCGAAGCCAACAGGATAATTGACCTGCCTTAGTACCGATGCTAATCGAGGCGTTCATGGGGTCGGCGTACGCGAGGTTGCTAACAGGTGGGCGGCTGCAGCATGCATGGAAGCGAGAAGTCTCTTCGGACAACGTACTTCGCGCGCAAATAGCTACGGCGTAGGCTCTACCTTCGCGCAGGAAAAAACAGACTACCTATTCACTGCATGGAAGAGATGATCGCGCGCTTTCCCGAGCAATTGGAGGAAGCGCTACACTTAGCCCAACAGCATACCGAGCGATACACAGCACATTCCTACCCTATCCGGCAGGTTTTTATCTCTGGGTTAGGGGGCAGCGGCATTGGAGGCAACTTTGTGCAGGAGTTTGCTGGCGGGGCGTGCCGCGTACCTATTTTTGTCAATAAAGGCTACGAGGTACCAGGGTGGGTAGGCCGCCATGTGCTGGCTGTGTGTTCGTCGTACAGCGGCAATACTGAGGAGACACTCCAAGTATTCGATCAGCTGATGGCCACCGGCGCCAAAGTCGTATGTGTTACCTCGGGTGGGCAGCTGGGAGAGCGTGCTAAGGCGCGTGGGCTGAACGTGTTTTCCATGCCTCCGGGTTGGAGCAGCCCGCGGGCCTGCTTGGGGTATTCGGTGGTGTTACAGCTGGCCGTGTTAGGCGCGGCTCGTTTGTTGCGCCGTCGTCGAAGTCTATTTGCCCAAATAGCTGCGGCGCATCGGCTGCTGAGGCGCGAGCAGGACGACCTCCGGAAACGCGCGCAGAAATTGGCGGGGTTTCTGTTCGATAAGTTGCCGGTCATCTATTGTGCCGACCACAGCGAAGCCGTAGCCCTGCGGTGGCGCCAGCAGATCAATGAGAATGCCAAGATGCTCTGCTGGCACCACGTGTTGCCTGAGATGAACCACAACGAACTGGTGGGTTGGCGCGAACAGCAACCGCGCCTGGCCGCTCTCTGGCTGCGACATCGCGACGATTACCCTCGCACCGCAGCCCGCATAGACATCGTCAAGGAAATTGTCGGCCACTTCGCCGGCGCCTCCATTGAGGTGTACTCCAAAGGCCGCACACCCATCGAGCGCAAGTTGTATCTCGTACATTTAGGCGATTGGCTATCCTTTTACTTGGCCCAGCAGCGCCAAGTGGACCCCGTAGAAATCCGAGTAATTGACTTTTTGAAAGCGGAATTAGCCAAAATAAACTAACTTCATGTCGCATCTCAACGTTGACCTTTCCTATACAGAGTCGTTCATACGCCCTCATGAATGGGCAGCAGTGGCCCCTCAAGTAACGGCTGCTGCTCGATTGCTGGACAGCCGAAGTGGCTTAGGCGCGGAGTTTTTGGGCTGGTTAGACCTCCCGGTCAAGTACGACCGCAAGGAGCTGCGCCGCATCAAGGCGGCGGCTCGGCGCATACAAAAGCAAAGCCAGGTATTGGTCGTTATCGGCATCGGTGGTTCCTATCTCGGCGCTAAGGCCGCATTGGAGTTTTGCCGTCCTACTCCGCCTCTTCCGCCCTTGGCCAGTCGCAGAAAAGGCCCATTGGCTGTGTGCTTTGCAGGCACCAACCTAAGCGGCACTGCCCTGCAACAACTCCTGGAGGCTATCGGCGAGCGGGATTTTTCCGTGAACGTCATCTCTAAATCGGGCACCACTTTGGAACCAGCCGTAGCCTTCCGCTTTTTTCGGCAAGCGTTGGAAGAGCGCTACGGCCTGCAAGGCGCGCGGGAGCGCATTTATGCCACCACTGACCGGGCACGCGGGGCGCTCAAGACACTGGCCGACAGAGCGGGCTACGAGACCTTTGCCGTGCCGGATGACGTAGGCGGTCGGTTTTCGGTGCTCACGGCCGTAGGGCTGCTGCCCTTAGCTGCCGCAGGTATTGACGTAGATGCCCTGCTGCGGGGTGCCGCCGATGCCCGAATGCGCTACCGGAACCCTGCGCTGGACGAAAACGATGCGCTGCGCTACGCTGCCGTGCGCCATCTCCTCTACGCAAAGGGCAAACTTGTGGAGCTGCTCATCAGCTACGAGCCGCGCCTGGCATATGTAGCTGAATGGTGGAAGCAGCTGTACGGCGAAAGCGAAGGCAAAGACGGCAAAGGCATTTTTCCTGCCAGTGCCCAGTTCACTGCCGACCTACATTCGCTAGGCCAGTACATTCAGGATGGGCGCCGGCATCTGTTTGAGACGCTGTTAGACATTGAAACGCCAGAGCACCACCCTACCCTGCCGGCCACCGAGGACGACCTGGACGGCCTCAACTACTTGGCGGGTAAATCTTTGCACTTCATCAATCAGCAGGCTATGCGCGGCACGCTGGAAGCCCATGTGGGTGGCGGTGTGCCTAATGTGCGTATCGTCTTGCCCGAGGCTAGTCCTTACTGCCTGGGTGAGCTGTTCTACTTTTTTGAAAAGGCCTGTGCCATCAGTGGTTATTTGTTGGGTGTTAATCCCTTCGACCAGCCCGGCGTGGAAGCGTACAAGAAAAACATGTTCAGACTATTGAAAAACACTTGAATTTTTCCCAAAACCGTTTCTTTTTTGCTTTATGAGAAAAACGCCTTTTTTCTTGCTGCCGCTGCTGTGCGGCGCCATGTTGACGTTCGCGCAAAAAGCCACGCCTTCCGTTACCCGAGCCGTCTCGGGTGTCGTCCTGTTGCGCGAAGCCAAGGCGCCCAATTTCCAAGCCCTGTTGGCCGCGCTGCGCAACGACTGGGGGGTGGCGCCTGACTCGTTTAAAACCGAGGAGAAAAAGGCCACTCTTTACTCGGGTGGTATCACGGTGGTGTTGCAATACATCAATTACCCTATGGCGCCGGCGGAAGTTCGTTCAGCAGCAGAGGGCGCCTGGCTTTGGGGGACAGCACGCGATGAGGCGCCGCGCCACAAAGCCCAGCTGAACATCGCCATCGTGGGCAATGGACAGACAGCTGTGACGCTTTACAAGACGTACACACGAGTAGCGGCTGCGGCGCTGGAAACTACGCGTGCCTATGGCATCTATTTACCGCGGCACTATCTGTTGCATTCGCGCGACTTCTTCCTGGAAGGCGCCCGACAGCTGAAGCGCGATGAGTTACCCCTGTACTGCTGGATTTATTTTGGAATGTTCACCCAAGACGGCCTCAGCTGCGCGTACACGTATGGCCTGGACGAGTTCGGTATGCTGGATTTGGAGATCGTGCGCTCACCCAAAACCCTAGCCGAAGCCCACGCCATCCTCTATGACGCCGCTCGTGACGCATTGAGGACGGGCAAGCCTTGGCAAGAAGGCGCTGTGCTTGAGTCCCTCGATGGGGAGCGGTTTTTGTTGCGCCGCGCTCGCTCGCCTTTTATCGAAAACAAGGAAATGCTGCAATTGCAGCGGCTCTGAGCGGAGCTCAGTAGCCCTGCTGGACTAAGTAGCGCTCTGCGTCCAAAGCGGCCATGCAGCCCGTTCCAGCGGCAGTCACTGCTTGCCGATAGATTTTATCTTGCGCATCGCCACAGGCAAAGACGCCTGGGATGTTAGTCGTTGTGCGCCCAGGGGTAGTGATGATGTAGCCGCTTTCGTCCAATGGGAGCCAGTCGCTAAAAATGTCGGTGTTGGGCTTGTGGCCAATAGCCACAAAGAACCCGGTAACAGGCAGTACGGCGCGCTCGCCTGTTTTGTTGTTGACAATGCGCACGCCTTCGACCACCTGGTCGCCCAAGATTTCTTCGGCTTCGGTGTTCCAATGCACTTGAATGTTGGGCGTATGGAGAACGCGTTGCTGCATGATTTTCGAGGCGCGCATTTCGTCGCGACGCACCAACAGGTGCACCTTGGTGCATATTTTCGCCAAATAAGTGCTCTCTTCCGCAGCTGTGTCGCCGCCACCGACGACGGCCACCTCTTGGTTACGGAAAAAGAAACCATCGCACACGGCACAAGCGGAAACGCCGGCATTTTGCAGGCGCTCTTCGCCCGGAATGCCCAGCCATTTAGCGCTAGCTCCGGTAGCAATAATGACGGTAGGGCTGTGTATCTCGTGACCACCGTCCGACCAGGCTTTGTGAATAGGTCCGCTCAAATCTACCCGAACGATGACCTCGTTGCGGATATCCGTGCCAAAGCGTTCGGCCTGCTGACGGAAGTCTTCCATCATTTCCGGGCCAGTGCGACCGTGGGGATAGCCGGGGTAGTTTTCCACTTCGGTGGTGATCATGAGCTGACCGCCCGGTTGGGGGCCAGTATACATCACGGGTTTCAGACCCGCACGCGCTGCATAGATGGCTGCTGTGTAGCCCGCTGGACCAGAGCCAATAATCAAACACTTTACTTTTTCCATAGCGGCGGCAAAGGTAGGCGCCCTGTGGCAAGGTACAAGTAGCGCCACTCCGCGCGATTTAGGTATTTTTCGAAGATGGCCACCAATAGGAGGCCACAACTACCGCGAGGCAATCGCTTACTTTTTCTTTTTTACACTTAGCCCTTCTGCTTCAGCCTGGGCAATAATGGCTTTCACTTCCTCCAGCGTGAGGGTCTTGGCTTGCTCCGGGCTCATCCGGGCGCCGTTGACCTTAGGCAGGTTGATGACTTGCTTGCCTACGCGAAGGAAAGGCCCCCAGCGGCCGTTCTCGATGCTGATGTTTTCCTCAGGCCAATGCTGTATGAAGCGGTTGGCTTCCTTTTCAATCTTGGCTTCAATAAGGGCAATAGCCTGCTTCTCCGTAATGCTGTCAAAAGATATGCGCGCGGGGATGGTTACGTACAAATCAGCCCATTTGAGGAAAGGCCCAAAACGGCCTTTGCCTTTTGTGATGGGTTGTCCTTGGTAATGACCGATGGGCGCATCGGCGGTTTGTTTCTCTTGAATGAGCTCGATGGCGCGCTCTAAGGTTACGTTGAAGGGG
>JBEQAD010000194.1:0-6444 GCA_041640515.1 Saprospiraceae bacterium
CGGAAGCAGCAAAGGCTCACGCATCCTGTACCTAACGGCCAACCCCAACGGCGAGAGTGAAGTAATTACTGTAACGCTTAGCCCAGGCTGCTCGGCCAAAATTAAAGTCTTCGATTACGACTTTGGTGAGTTGGCCATCAAGGGCCGCGACACACAGGGCAATATTTTGACCAAGTACCCCATTAAGAGCATTCGCCAAAAAGAAGTCGGCAAAAGCACCATTGGCGCCCAAAAAATCTGGTACGACGAGATCACCGGACGCCTTAACACCCAGGAGCGCGGTTGGCTCTTGGGCGACTTCGACACGGGCGATCTCTTGCTTGTACTCTACCGCGACGGCTCCTACGAACTGACCGACACCGACCTGTTGCAGCGCTTCAACCCCAGGGAGGTGCTCCACATAGGCAAGTTCGACCCTAACTTAGTGGTCAACGCTGTACACTTCGATGGGCATAAGGGCTGGACAATGATCAAGCGCTTTCGCATTGAAACCACCCGTTTGCACGAGCGTTATTCCTACCTCACTGACCATCCCAAATCTAAACTGCTTTACGCCAGTGTACAGCCCAACCCACGTATCCGTTATTCCCTGCGGGTAAAGGGCAAGCCTGTAAGCGGTGAAATTAGCCTCGGTAGCTTCATGGATATCAAAGGCTGGAAGGCCGCGGGCAACAAGCTGAGCGACGTGCTGCTGTCCGACATTCAGGAAGTGGACGAGTCTACCACTACAAAACCAGCCACTCACCAAGGGTCGCTTTTCGACACCACAGCCGAAGCGCCCCTCCCGTCCAAAGAGAAAAAGATTTACAAAGCGGGCGACACCATTGAGTTTGACTGAAGCCCGACCCTTTCTACTCCTACACCTGCCTTCGATTACTGAGTAAAGAAAGCATGGCAACCTCTGAAAAATTCGACGCGCAAAATGCGCCTAAGCCTGTTGGCCTATACCCGCACGCTCGACGCGTGGGCAACCTGCTATTCCTCTCTGGGATCGGTCCACGCGACCCCGACACTGACGATGTACCTGGGCTCAAACGCAGCCCTAATGGCAACTACATGGAGTTTGACTTTGAGGCTCAGGTGCACTCCGTCTTTCGCAATGTGCGCGCCGTGCTCGAGGCAAGTGGCGCTCGTTGGGAAGACCTCGTGGACGTTACTGTTTTCCTGACTAACTTGGAGCGCGACTTTCACACGTTTAACCGCCTCTACGCCGAGTACTTCCGCGACAATCAGCCCTGCCGCACTACTGTGGGTATTGACCGCCTACCTACGCCTATTTCTATCGAGCTAAAGTGCATTGCCGTGCTGCATGACGACGTCTGAGGAGCAGCCTGCTCTCCTCACCACGCCCACTCATTAGTAGCATCATCCATAGGGCGGGGCTTCACAGTGCGCCGGGTCTCTACGCGCTGCTTCTGTCGTTCCAGGATGAGTCGTGCCAGTGCCTGAGGAATCGGCTCTGTACTTTGACTGCGCATCACAGGTACAATTTTCTCCTCCAACACATCGAGCCGATACAGCAGGCTCATGAGGTAGTCTGGCTGGTGCTCGAGCAATTCGGCTACGCGCTCCGCAATCAGCGCCAGCAGGGCTGCCTCATCTACAGCCATATTGGCCTCTTCCAAGTCCAATATACGGCCAACTTGGCCCGCAACTTGTTGAAAATGCTCATCTGACATAGCCTAAGCAAGAAAATGGGAAGTTTCCTGTAGCAGCCTAGGTACAGTGCTATCTTTGAACGGCCTTCGCTGCCGTGCGCCCTTTCAGAAAAGGCACCCACTGTACCTGACCTGGAAAAAGCCTCTTGGGACAAAGGTCTTGAAAAGACCTGGAACGTCATAAGACAGCGCTTTTTTTGGCTGAGTGCCGCTTTCGTTTTGTTCGACCGCTTCTTTTTTGCGCTGTCTTTTTCTTTCTTTTCACCCGTAAACCCTCGCTTTTGTCATGTTTCGCCGCCATACACGAGAGCCTTTCCCTGTGCGCAACATTGTGCTGCTTTCTGCCGTCGTGTTGCTTATTCTTCTGTATCTGCTCTACCAGCTGAAGAAAACCGAAACGGCACCCTCGCCACCCCTCATTATCGAGTCGCAAGAATAAGCGGCCAGTGGATGTCAGACCTCACTGCACCTTGTCGCCGCGCAGGAGGCGAAAGCGCTTTCGAGCATCTACCGAAAAGACAGAGCTGGAGTAGTCGGAAAAAATTTTCTCGTATAGTTCCATGGCCTTTTCGCGCTGGTCGAGCTTTTCTTCCAACAAGATAGCCCAAGCATAGAGGGCGTTATCGGCACGGATATCCTGCGGATATTTCTCAACAAGCTCTTGATAGAGGGTGGCAGCCAAGGTGTACTCGCGCTTCTTTTCGGCGACTTGTGCTTTGAGGTACAGTACATCATCCTGTAGACTCGTCTCAGGGAAGGTGATGCGCAGACTATCGAGCAAGCGAATGGCTTCAGCAAAGCGGTTTTGGAAGACGAGCAGTTCTGCTTGGGCATAGATAGCCATAGCCTCTGTGGTAGCGTCGCTGTTCAAATTGTCCATGATGAACACCGAAAGGTCTATTGCATCGTTGGCAATCAGTTTGGAGGTGGACGCCTTGAGGGCATCGAACTGCGCCTGTGCCCACTCGAAGTCGCCATTGAAATAAGAAAGGCGGGCATTTTTAAAGCGGGCTTCTTGGCCGAGTGTTTCCTCGCGAAATTCCTTGTCCACCTGACTGTATAGCAAGGTACTTTCCCAAATATCGCCGCTCATCAGGTAATAATCGGCCAGGTTAATTTTCGCCCGGCCCACGGTGTAGCGTTGGATGCCCGGGGTTTTGATGAGCGTGTCCAGCAGTTGAATGGCTTTGGGCAGGTCGTTGAGGTAGTAGGCTTCCAGTTCAGCCAGTTCGAGCAGGATGTCGGCGGTGTTTCGGTTTTGGCCATGTTCGCCCAGAAATTGCTCGTACTCCCCTTCCAGCGTTCGCAGCTCTTGCTGGGTGTAGTTGTAGCCTTCCGTGATTTTGCGCCGCCGGGTTTTCATCAGTTCTCGTTTGGCACTAAAAAAGAAAGGGTTGCGCACACCTTTCTCCTGGATGATGTATTCGTAACCGGCAATAGCGGTCTCATAATCTCGAGCGTTAGCGGCATCGTTAGCCAGTTGGAACACGCGCTGCCCGGGCTCGTTGAGGCGTCTGTCCAGGGCGCGATATTGGCGCATGGCGTTCTTGTAGTCTTTGCGCTGGATGAACGACCAGGCCAGCAGTTCGACCAGTTCAGGAATGTCGTTGCTCTGCAGACGGGCATAGAGCTGGCGCTGCAGTTCGGGGTAATCTGTCTCTGGCAGGTAGCGCGCCATCTGGGTCTGCACAATGGCCAGGCGCGAAGGGTCTGCCTCTAAGTGGTTCAGGTATTGTTCGATGGCTTTAGGATACTCTCCCTTGCGGCGATAGATTTCTGCCAGCTGAAAAGCGAAGCGGCGCGCGTCCTTGGTGAGTTGGTTGCCGCGCTCGTAGGTACGTATGGCGTAGTCAAACTTGGCGTTTTGGGCAAAGGCCTCTGCCAAAGAATATACGGAGGAATAATCGGCCGAAACTTTGGCAATGGCCTGTTCGTACTGCGCTTGTGCCTCGGCCATTTTACCGAGTCGCTCGTACAGGCTACCATAGGCTACATAGAGCCGTACGTTGTTCGGCGAGCTTTTAATCTGCTTTTTAAGGGCGTTTTCCGCCTCTTCATATTTTTCCAGGTTGAGCAGGCACGCTAAGTACCTGTCGAAGTAGACCTCTCCTAAGTTTTTATTGGATTCCATCAGCTGGCGATACAGCTCTGCGGCTTTTTCGTATTCGCCATTTTTATAGTACTGATTGGCTAGTTCGGGATTGGGTTGAGCCACTGCCCCTACTACTGCCACAAGACCTAACCCTACCAAGAGCGCTGCGCGCAAAACGGTTTTTTTCATCTTTCCCTCGAAGAAGCGTTTCTTTGTATCAATGTCGGCAAAGGTAGCGGATTTGGCGCCAGCCTGTCTTGGTGGCGCCCTGATTATCCTGAATAACGCCGCGGAGGCCATCTGAAATGTTCGGTGACTGTTGCCATCGGAGAAAAAGCGGGCGGGTTAAAACAAGGATGTACTGGTTGGGCATTATCTCTTGGTTTATAGGCGGTTGTGTTGGTTTAGATAATACCTTCGCCATGTGTTTTTCACGGCGACTCCAGGGTTCTACTTCTTAAACAAGCCGCCATTCCTTATCGCTGCCAACTATGTCTGAAGAAGAAAGGCCATCTACGACCCTGGGCCAGCCCGGCGCACCACCACAAGCCGCCGCCTTCATCGCCACTTATGCGGCGGTAGAGCCAGGATGTCCGTTTTGGAGCATACCCATAGAAGAACTGCTGCGCGACTTGGCCACAGACGCCAGCCAGGGGCTTTCTCAGGCCGAAGCGGCTGCTAGACAGGTGCAGTTTGGCTCCAATACCTTAGCCAAGCGCAAGCGCTTTGATGTTCTGGTGCTGCTATTGCGCCAGTTTACTAACCCCATCGTTCTTATCCTGATGGGAGCAGCTTTGCTTTCTTTTGCGTTGCACTCTCCTACTGACGGGATAATTACCTAACCATTGTGCTGATCAGCGGCCTGCTGGGTTTTTGGCAAGAATACGGAGCCGCTGCTACGGTAGATAAATTGTTGGAGCAGGTCAAATGGAAAACCAGAGTACTCCGAGAGGGCAGGGAAGTCAGCATTCCAACCAACCGAAGTGGTACCCGGCGACATCGTGCTCCTTACGGCCGGAGCCGGCATTCCTGCTGACTGCCGACTGCTGACGGAGCGCGATCTTTTTGTGGATGAAGCAGCACTAACTGGCGAGAGCTATCCACAGGATAAACAGCCAGGCGACATAGCAGCGACGGCAGCCCCGGCCGAGCGCCGCAATACGCTCTATTTGGGCACACACGTAGTGAGCGGCAGTGGACAGGCGGTGGTGGTGCGCAGCGGGCGGGCGACAGAGTTAGGCCAGATATCTGAGCGGCTGCGCCTACGTTTTCCGGAGACAGAATTTGAGCGCGGCGTGCGGCACTTTGGCTATTTTCTGGTCGAGGTAACGATGGGGCTGGTCTTCGTCATTTTTGCCTTTAACGTTTACCTGGAACGCCCAGTACTGGATTCTTTCCTCTTTGCGCTGGCTTTGGCCGTCGGACTGACACCGCAGCTATTGCCGGCCATCATTAGCGTAAACTTGGCCAAGGGTGCTCGGCAAATGGCAGAGCGACAGGTCATTGTAAAGCGACTATCTGCTATTGAAAACTTCGTTAGCATGGACGTACTGTGTTCTGACAAGACGGGTACGCTTACGGAAGGGCGCGTGCGGGTGCATACGGCCTTAAATGCCGACAGCTGTAACAGTGAGGAGGTGCTCTTCTTCTCTTATGTAAATGCGAGCTTTTAATAACCCTATTGACGAGGCTACTCGCCACCATCGCTCTTTTTCGTTGGAAGGTTGTCAGAAGCTAGACAGAGGTGCCCTACGACTTCGGACGCAAGCGCTTGAATGTGCTGGTCGAGTGCAATGAGAAGGTGCTGCTCGTCACCAAAGGCGCACTGCAGCGTGTGCGCGATGCCTGCAGCACAGCGCGGCGGATTGACGGCACCTCTTGCCCGATAGAGGAAGTCAGCGCAGCTCTCGAGCAGCGCTTTATCGAACTCAGCGCCCAAGGCTACCGAACTTTGGGCGTAGCTATCAAGGAAATCACCACACCTGCTCCGATGGATCGGGAGTCGGAGCTCGACATGACTCTTTTAGGGATTCTTGCCCTGGCCGACCCGCTAAAGCAGACCATTGAGCAGACCATTGTTGCGCTGAATAAGCTGGGGGTAAGGCTAAAAATGATCACCGGCGACAATGCTCAAGTGACCGCTCGCATAGGAGCGCAAGTAAGCTTATCGAATACCAATGTCCTGACAGGAACCAAACTGCGTACGCTAAGCGAAGCTGCCTCAATGATGCGGGTGCAAGAGACCGACATCTTCGCCGAAATTGAACCTAACCAGAAGGAGGCTATCATCCGCGCCTTGCGTAAGACCGGGCATGTCGTAGGCTACATGGGCGATGGCATCAACGATGCTCCGGCTCTTCACGCTGCTGACGTCTTGATATCGGTGCAAGGCGCAGTGGATGTAGCCAAAGAAGCAGCCGACATTGTACTGCTGGAGCGCGACTTGGCCGTGCTCGAAGCCGGTGTGCGGAAGGGCGGAAGACATTTGGCAACACGCTCAAGTATGTTTTTATGGCCGTGAGTGCTAATTTCGGCAACATGTTCAGCATGGCTGGTGCATCACTCTTTCTGCCTTTCCTTCCTCTTTTACCTAAGCAAATCTTGCTGACCAACCTGCTAACAGATATGCCCGAAATGACCATCGCTAACGACGACGTGGTGGTGGAATGGATCGATCAGCCACATCGATGGGCT
>JBEQAD010000195.1:0-4296 GCA_041640515.1 Saprospiraceae bacterium
CAAATTGCCGCAGGTCCATGTTTAATATTTTGAAGACCGCGCGAGCGTCGCAGAAACTCAGACTGCACATGCTCATAGAGAGTGCCTGCTCGTTTTGCAAGATATCGGGAAAAGCCCCCACCGACTGCTGACGCGAAATACCTGGCGGAATAGTATAGTTGAACGGGGTGCGCGCGGCGTTTTGCTCGATGCTGACCGCGTTCACGTCGAAGTTGTTAGGTCGCCCTACATCGCAAATGCCGGGCTGGTCACCGTCCACGTTAGGCAGGGGCAGCGTATAGCGGCGCCATTGGTTGCGGCCCAGCTCGAGCGTAGCAAAGCGGAACGTTGTGCGCTCTGTAAAGCCCTTCCAGAACATGCGTACGAACCGAATAGAGCGGAAATCTTGGATGCCATTAATCGTCTGGCGACGTGGATGGTCAAGCGGCAACTTGAAACGGTACCAAACGAAACGCGCACCATCGCGGTCAAAGACCACCGTATCGGTAATGAGGTCGCGCAGTTCGGGGTACTCTGTGTCAATGACTTCCATCTGAACACCGTCATTGAAGGTAACCAGGCGCTTCTTGAGCGGAATTTTATAGCGAAAATAGGCCTCTGTTTCGTTCAGCGAGTTATCGCGGTTGAGGTCTTCGGCATCGGGGAAGTTGGTGGAAGAGGGGTTAAGGTTGACCGTTTCGTTGACCGGCGAGTTGCCTTGTTGGTTGTTGAAATACTTGTAGCGTTCCAACAGACCAGGGCGGGTCTGTTCGTAGGCCGGGTCGCGAAAGAAACGGAAATTGTCATTAGACGGATCATCTAAAATAGCGGCCTTAGCATTGGGCGACAGGGCTGAGTTCTGGATAATATTGAGCCAATCGGAAAAAAACGAGCGCTCCCCCTCATCGTCCAGACCGTCCAGCCCTAAATCCTGCAAGGGACGTTTGGTAGGATCATTATC
Source organism: Saprospiraceae bacterium (assembly GCA_041640515.1). Taxonomy (GTDB): domain Bacteria; phylum Bacteroidota; class Bacteroidia; order Chitinophagales; family Saprospiraceae; genus M3007. The sequence continues at coordinate 941 of JBEQAD010000195.1, forward strand.
AAAAGCATTTACTACTGGAGGCAGCACCGGTACCCGACCCCATTGGGAGTTGGCAGTACTGCCCGTACCTCCGCCCGTAGGCAAAGCATTCTCGAAGAACTGACGCCCATCGCGCATAATATCCTCCGAGATATTGCCTAAGTCAATATACATATCACCATCCTTTGAGATGTTGGTGCCGTCGCCCTTGTCCATGTAGGGATTGAGCATCCAGAACTCGATAAACTCAATGTTAGCTGCCTCGAAATCTACGGTGAACAGGCCGCGCATAAAGCCTGCCCAGCGCGTTTCGGGTTCATCCAGCTCGCCAGCTACCGTTAAGCCCTTGGAAAAGCCCGGGTAGCCGTCAGGGAGTTCAAAATTGTACGGGCCTCGCTCGCGAGGGAAAATAGTTACATCTAACGGGCGCAAGGCCGACACTTCCAAGGGGGTCAGATTCCGGTTAGGGAAGATGTCTTGAAATTGAATGATGCGGGTGTATGGGTTAGTGCCATCCGCAGGGTCGCGCGCGCTGGGGTCGGCAATGTACCACGATAAGCGGGCGCGGTTGGCGCCCAAAGCCAAGTTATCGGTTAGATCCGCTTCCGGAAACAGCGATAGGTCTCCCTGCGGCACGGAGGCAATGACCCAGCTGTTGGCCGGGTTGGCCAGCGGTAAGTTGGCAGTACTGCCCTCAAAGTCGTCAATATAAACCACACCGCCGCGGTCTTCCCCTACGTTGATGGCGCGGTTGTGACCAGGCTGCAGCAACGCTACTTCCGCCTGTGCCGTGATGGTGGAGGGCGCCTTCGTATCGATGAGCGGTATTTTATCAATAAGCCGTGTTATCCAGGGGGCTTCCTTAGAAATATTCAAGTCGAGGCCATACATACGGTTATTGATGGGGTCATCGCCAAAGTTCACTTTCTGAATAAGCGGGCGCTCGAACAAGTTCATATACGTCGCTCCGATGTTAATATCCTTGCCAAGGGTATAATCGAAACGAGCGCCAAACATGGAACGGTTCTGGAAGCTAAACAACGAATTGTCCTCAAAGCTAACACTAACGGGCTGACCTGACTGCAGGATGGCTTCGTTGAGGATGCGCACCCGGCCGATGTTGTAGTCCACCACGTAATCTTGCCCTTCGACGAGCTGTCGACCGCCCGCGCTTACGCGCACAGAGCCGCGCGGCAAATTGAACGTGCCGAGCGAAATCTCCGAAGAGGTGGACGATTTGTACGAACCGCGCAGCGTAAAGCGATTGAGCTGCTGAAACTCGCGCGCACGAAAGAGTGTGGAGTCATATAATTGCGTGTAGGCGTATTTGCTAATGACATCTGGCGAGGCGCCAGCGGCTGCTAATTTTCGGGCCAAGTGCGAACCAAACGGTTCGAGTACGGGAAACATCACGCGCCCATTGCGCAGATTGATGGTCAGCCCTGGCACAAAGTCGAAGATACCGTCTGGGCCAGGGTCGCCCTGTAAGTTGAGGCTATCCATTTTGAACAACTGGAGCAGGGGTACGTTGGCCACTCCAGGGGGAATGTCATCCGCATTCAGAAAGCGCTTCTGACCTTTGCCTGGGTCTTCGTAAAAAATATCGAAACGGAACTCCTGCGGGTCCACATTGACCGAGCCGATGGAGTACACGTTTTTCATCATCAAATCCCAAATCGGATAGCGCACATTAGCCGCCGTGCTCTTGAGCATCTTCAGGAAGAGCACATTCTGGCTAAAGGTATCGGTGTTGGGCACTTCGCTGCTAAATTCGCCGATTTTGTATGGCTGACCGTTATAGGTGTATTCGACCGCAATAGCAACGACTTGGTCGGGCTGCACATTGACGTTGATGCTCAGAAAGCCCAATTGTTCGTTGTAGGTGTATTCGCTGGGCGAGAGCAAGCGGCCGCGCACTTTTTCGAAATCGCGCACCTGCTGCAGCCCAAGGTCTGTTCTCAAGCGCCCCACGATCTTTTCCGAGAAACGGGCCGTTGAGTCTTGCGCCACAAGGCGGAGAATTTCCGAATAGAGGCGGTTGTTTTCGTTGGTAGGCAAAGGCTGGCCTTTAATGTCGCGCGCCGGTGGTGCGGCGAGAGCAAAATTAGGCCGGTCAGGTTCAGAACCATCTAAGTAGGGGAAGGGTTCACCCAGGTCCATCAGGGCCACGATGTCGCGCGTGTTGTCGGGTACCCTCGTGACGTTAGTCAGCCACACTTCCATACGAGTGATATTGAACAGCGACTGCGGTACTGGCAAACACGAAAGCGCCGGCTCAAACTGTTCGCGGTTCCAGTGGCTGATGAGGAAGTGGCGGTTTTCGTCGTACTCATCCACGGGCTTGGCGAATTGCTGCACCTGCGAACCGCCTTGGAGCGTCAAGTTATTCTGGCGCGAGCGCTGCTGTGCGGCCAATAGGGTAACATTAAGGTGACCGAACTTCATGCCGGTTTTGAAGCCGAACAGGTTCTGCGCACCTTGAATTAGATTAGAGCGCAGCGGCAGCGACACGTTACCCGCTTCAATGTTCTGCAGGATTTCGTCCTCTGAAAATCCCTTGGGATCGTAGTGGATTTTCATTTGGTTATCAAAATCGAACACCGCGCGATTGTTGAAGTTGAAGTTGATCTTCAGCTTTTCTCCCACCTGGCCAGACGCACTCATGTTGATATCCATGTCGAAATCAAAGTTGCCAATGCGTTGCTGCCTTAGGGTGAGAATCGGGTTCTGAACCTTTTGATAGTTGTATCCAAAGCGCAGGTTGATGTTGCCTTGCGGTTTAATGTCTACATTGGTTCCTCCAAAAAGGCGTTCTACCAGGCTTGTCTTGACGTCAAATTTGGCTGCAGGATCTTCTGTGCTGGCTTTGCGACTGCCTGGCGTACTGACTCCTAACATGCGATTGAAGTGTTCCTCCCGTTGTTGGCGGTCTCGCCAACGGAGATATTCTTCAAAAGTCATGTAGGAAGGTGCGCGGAAGTAGTCTTCTCCAATTTTTTCGATAACAATATAGCGATCGGTGATAGGGTCGTATTCCACCTGTTTCTCAATGACTTTAGGGTCTCGCAAGTCCACCGGGTTCCGCTTCGAAGGGTTCATAAAGTTATCCTGGCGATCGCTCAGTGGCGGAAGCGTATCGCCGCGCTCTGCTGAGCGGGCCTCATATAGGTTTTGCAGCCAGGTGCGGGCAAGTGCTCTCCCGCTGGTAGGTCTTTCGGGGCGCGTAAAGGCGTACAGAGAGAACAGGGAAACACCCAAAACCATCGAAAGCAGGAGGGTCCTCTTCGTCATTTTCAAAAAGCAGATAGAATAGAGTAGACTTTTAGTTGGTGGTGTTCTATTGATTAGTAGGGCGACAACTGCGAATTGACGCCAGG
>JBEQAD010000195.1:4306-6428 GCA_041640515.1 Saprospiraceae bacterium
CTGTTTTTGGCTTTTCCACAGCGCAACAGCAACATACCCGGCGCGCAGTAGGAGCCATCCCTAGAGTCATCATTGCACCGAGGTAATGAAAAGGCTACGCCTTACTCTATCACTGTACCAGATATCCACAACACCTCGGCGCGCCGCTGACGATCAAAATAAACCTTGATTTTCTTTCGAAAATAACCGCTTCGATCGGCGTAAAACTCGATGGCCACCTCGCTCTTTTGCTGAGGACGAATAGGCTCTTCTGACCAATCGGCAACGGTGCAGCCGCATTCGGTGCGCACTGCCTGTAGCACAATGGGTTCGGAAGCCGCATTTTCAAAAACGAACCGGTGCACAGCCGTATGGCCTATGCGCAACTCGCCAAAATCGTGCGCTGTGCCGTTGGTCCAACGCACTAAAGCGCCATCCGTATGAGTGACAAAAACCAAGAGCAAGGGCCAAGCAAAAGAGCGCAACCAGGCGTGCTTCATCGCTATGGGTAGTAAACGACCGGCAAAGTACGGGCAAAAACCGCGTTCAGTGAGATTTTTCTTGGATAAAAAGCAGAAGTAAAGCGCCTCTCAAAAACATATGCCTATAAAAAAGTAAAGAAAACTTTACTGACGCTACGCCGCAATGCGTCTTTTATCAATCTATTTTTACATGCCTTTAATCTTTTTTACAAAATTCCTCTATCCCAAGCCTGTTGTTTACCCTCTGGCAGTCTCGCTGCGCTGATATGCTGAGGGCGCCTGCTTTTTTGCCTTTTTTACTCTAAACTATCTTACTTTATGTGCATTTCTTACTCTTCGTTATCTTCAGCGAGCGCAGGGAGGGTGTTAATCGCTTGGAGCACTTTCCTGTTCATTGCCTCTGTAGCCTATGGGCAAATTTCCATCAGTACTTTCGGCTCCGCCTACACTCAGGACTTCAACACCCTGGCCAATAGCGGCACCAGTAGCGTCATGCCGTCAGGGTGGGTTTTTCTGGAGTTGGGCGCCAATGCCAACACTACTTATGCCGCTGGCGACGGCAGCAGCAACACGGGCAATACCTACAGTTTTGGCGCTGCCTCTTCCTCTGAGCGCGCCTTCGGAGAACTTTCGTCTGGCAATTTGACCCCGGTGTTTTTTGGGGCCCAATTTCAAAACAACACCGGCCAAACCATTCGCGCGCTTTCCATTACCTACGTGGGAGAGCAATGGCGAAACGGCGGCAGCGTCAACAACGACTCGCTCTCTTTTCAGTATAGCACCACCGCTACGGGAATAAACACTGGCACTTACACGACATTTGCTGGCCTCAGCTTCATCGCTCCCGTTCAGAGTACCTCGGCTAGTGCCCTGAATGGCAATAGTGCGAGCAACCGAACGACAAAATCTGCCACCATTACGGGGCTAAGCATAGCACCCGGTGCCACATTTTGGATTCGCTGGCGTGGAGCTGATGTCTCAGGCAATGACCATGGGCTGGCTGTTGACGATTTCTCTTTGACAGCGCTATGCGAGGCCCCCGTCATCACCTCCGTATCGGCTACGCCAAGCACCATTTGTCTCGGTGGCTCCAGCACCCTGAGCGTAACCGGCACGCTGAACAATGCAACACAATGGCATTGGTACAGCGGTTCTTGCGGCGGCACTCCAGTCGGGACAGGAACATCTATTACCGTAAGCCCTGGGACGACAACCACTTACTACGTTCGCGGTGAGGGTGGATGCGTAACGCCAGGGGCATGTGCTTCAACCACTGTGTCCCTCCCAACTTGTCCAGCCGCCGGTACATTGACTTGGACCGGCGCCGCAGACGACAACTGGAACAATCCCTGCAACTGGGATGCTCTATGTGTACCTTCATCGAGTAACCATGTGAAGATCCCCTCAGCAACCAACGCGCCGGTAATATTAGCCAGCACAGCGGCCGTAGCCAACTCCGTACACGTACAAACGGGCGGCTCGCTGACCATACAAAACACAGGTAGCCTGACCATCAATGGCTTTTTTAGTCATGGCGGCTTCACCGCTGGTTTTCTCAACCAGGGCACAGTAGTCAACAGCGGGCAGCTGGTACTCGGCTCTACAAGTAGCGTGGGCGACTTCGGGCTTCGGAACGAAGCCACCTTCCAAAACAACACCGG
>JBEQAD010000196.1:0-6409 GCA_041640515.1 Saprospiraceae bacterium
CGGGTGGCCGTTGTTCCCGACCTGACGTTGCCCGTCAGGGTGTAGAGTAGGCGCTGCTGCCGCCGGGCTTTACACGGTCGGCGCGTACAGCAGCGGCTAAGGACAATTCAAAATATAAGGCAGCGCTGTTGTTGCAGATGAGCCGACTAGAGGATTCCTCTCTCCTCTAAAGGTGGCTTCACTGCATTACCTTTGCCGGCCAATCAGATAGAGACGATAGCAATGTCCGATGATGCCCATGAGTCACAAGGTGCAACTTGAGCATTTTTTATGTGTTCTTTGCGCTTAGTTCCTCAGGGCTCCTTTTCTTAACCTTATGCAATCCGGCCGAGAGCGCCCAATATTTCAGCAGTAATGGATACTCTTATTAATATCACTCAATTTTTGCTTAGCCTTTCGCTGCTCATTTTGCTGCACGAGATGGGGCACTTTTTCCCGGCGCGCTGGTTCAAAACCCGAGTAGAGAAGTTTTATCTTTTCTTTGACTTTGCTCCTTTTCATGCTCTGTGGAAGAAGCGCAAAGGTGAGACAGAGTACGGCATCGGCTGGCTGCCCTTGGGCGGCTATGTGAAAATAGCCGGTATGGTGGACGAAAGTCTGGATACAGAGGCCCTTAAACAGCCGCCACAGCCGTGGGAGTTTCGGTCTAAGCCGGCCTGGCAGCGTCTCATTATTATGGTTGGTGGCGTAACCGTCAATTTCCTGTTGGGCTTCCTCATTTTTGCCGGGCTTTTGGTCTTCTTCGGGAAGGCTTACATCCCGAATAGTTCTTTACAGTATGGCTTAGCCTTCGACACTGTGTTGATTGAGCAGGGTTTTCGACAAGGAGATGTGCTGCTACAAGTGGGTAGTCGGTCATTGGACGCGGTGGATGCAGCTACTTTCGTAGAGGAGGTAGTACTCAACGGTGCGCGTGAAGTGACGGTGCTGCGCGATGGGCAGCGCCAGACGTTTCGCTTGCCCGAGGACGCGGCCGAGCGCTTAGTCAAAGAGAAAGTGGCAAAAAGCCTGCTTATGAGTCCGCGCATCCCCTTCTATGTAGCCGAGGTGGCGCCGGGCAAGCCTGCTGAGGCTGCTGGTATTAAGCCCGGCGATCGCATTATTGGGTTCAACGAGCATCCTACACTTTTCTACGACGAGTTTACACCGCTAGCTCGCGCTAACAAGGGTCAGCCTGCGCGTATTCGCGTGCTGCGCGGGGCCGACACCCTAACTTTTGCTCTTACCCTTACCCCTGAGGGGCTTATCGGCGTGCGTCCGCGCGTAGAGGGCTTCTACAACCTCCAGCGTCAGCCATACTCGCTGGCTGCAGCCCTGCCCGAAGGTGTGCGTATGGGCGTGGATTTTCTCGGCAATCAGCTAAAGGCTTTTGGGAAGATGTTCAGCGGTGAGCTTTCCGTCAAAGAAAATCTCGGCAGCATCATTAGCATCGGCAAGATGTACGGTACGTCGTGGGATTGGGAGCGCTTCTGGACACTCACGGCCTCGCTTAGCATTTTGCTGGCATTTATGAACTTGCTACCCATACCGGCCCTTGACGGCGGCTATGTGGTGTTCTTGTTATGGGAGGTGGTTACCGGTCGAAAGGTGAGCGATAGGGTCATGGAGAAAGCCGTTACGGTGGGTTTCTTCCTACTGCTGGGTCTGATGGTATATGCCTTTGGGCTAGACCTCTGGCGCCACTTTTTCCAGCACCTTTTTTAAGTTTTAAGAAAGGCAGCGATGAATTACTTCGAATTTTTCGGTATTCCCGTTTCGTTTCGAGTGGATGAAGCGCAGCTGAGGCGTCTTTTCTATCAAAATAGCAAGAAATACCACCCAGATTTTCACTCGCTGGCCAGTGCCGATACCCAAGAGGAAATGCTGCGCCTGTCCACGCTCAACAACGAGGCTTTTCAGACCTTGTCAGACCCAGACCGCCGAATGCGTTATATTCTGGAGATCAAAGGTTTGCTTCAGGAAGAAGGCCAGCAACAGGTGCCTCAGGATTTCCTGGCCGACATGATGGATATCAACGAAGTGCTCATGGAACTAGAACTGGACTATGACCCTGAGCGCTTCGAGCAAACTGCTCAAGCCATAGCGCAGTTGGAACGTGCCCTTGATGAAGCCATCGAGCCAGTGCTGGAGCGCTATGCCGACGATGCGGAGCGCAGCCGCGAAGACCTACTGCGCGTGCGCGACTATTTTTTGAAAAAAAGGTATTTGTTGCGTGTACGTGAAAAGCTCTCTACTTTTGCTGCCCAGTCTGGATGACAGCGCGGGAGTGGCGGAATGGTAGACGCGCTGGTCTCAAACACCAGTGACCGCGAGGTCATGCGAGTTCGAGTCTCGCCTCCCGCACCTAACAGCATATCGCCTTCGAAGCCGGTATGCTGTTTTCATTTTTGGCCTTACGCGCGGACTTATGGCGCTTATTGTAACTCAGGACGGCTCTCATTCGGTGTACTCCGAGCATTTTGGCGTTACATATCACTCCAAGTACGGCGCTCTGACGGAGTCTTTGCACGTGTTTATTAGCGCGGGTTTGCGCTTCAAAGCGGCGGTACAGCCACAGTTAGCGGTGTTAGAGGTTGGTTTCGGCACGGGGCTGAACGCCTTTCTCACCTGGCTGGAAGCTGAGCGACGAGGCTTAGCCGTTCGCTACACAGGCCTCGAAGTCAACCCGCTAACGCCTGAAGAAGCCGCCCTGTTCAACTATGCCCATTGCTTGGGACAGCCGGAGCGCCAAGCCGATTTTTGTCGGCTGCATACGTGTGCCTGGGAGCGCGTGGTGCGCTTGTCGGAACATTTCTGGCTGCGTAAAAAGCGGATGCCCGTGCAGGCTTATCGAGCGTCTAGCGCGTATGACGTCATTTATTTTGATGCATTCGCTCCTCAAGCTCAGCCTGAAATGTGGACAGAAGCCATCTTTCGCGCCATGTATCGCGCCCTGCGTCCAGAGGGCCTTTTGGTCACCTACTGCGCTAAGGGCGATGTGAAGCGCACCTTGCGGAGTGTCGGCTTTGAGGTGGAAGGTCTGCCCGGCCCACCCGGCAAGCGCGAAATGACGCGGGCATGGAAATAAGACATGGAAGCCAATTTTCCAAAATCTGTCCTAGTTTCCAGGAAGTTGCCCATTGAGGGTGATCAAGGCTCCTGTTTGGCCAGAGGGCTGCAGACCAACATTCGCGCTCGATTCAGGGCGGCTTGGAGGCGCTGCTCCAGCGGGCCGCGAAGCACTTCATAGGCCATATTTTGGGTTTGCAATAGGCGCTCGTACCAGGCAAAAAGTTCCTCACGCTCGCGCGGGTGTTCGCGCAGCGGATCGGGTTGCCATGGGAAATCGGGTGCGCACAGGAAGTAAAAATCCGCCGGCTTAGCAGAGACGTAGCCTTGCTGCCAAACCCAATTTCCACCTTCGGGCTCGCCATAGCGGTAATGCTCCCAAATGTGGAGCACCGTCCAGTCGGTGTCGCATAGCAGAACGGACGTTTTTTTTCGTGCAAACCAACGTTCCCATGCTCGTTGACCTCGCCCAATAGCTGCCAAATCGGCGCGCTGATAGGGCCGGCCAAGATGAGCCACGTAATAGCGGGCAAATTCAGGGACCCATGGCACATTTAACACGTGTGCCAGCGCCTCAGAAAGCGCTGTTTTTCCCGTGCTTTCTGGCCCCGTAAAGACAATTTTGATCAAGACCTGTGTTGCCGCGCTATTTTCGGATGATGGTCGTATCGCGGTCGTATACTAAACAGGTGAAAATGCCCAAAGGATTAGCCGAACCGCTTACGTTACTCTTAATGCGAGCAGGTTGAGCGAAAGGATTCAGGTTGCCGATGACGGCCAATTGCACACTTTCCAGGTAATCGTAGTAGTCTTTGGTGATGTGGAACAGCGTGTTGAACACAGTGTCTCCTTCTCGAAGTTCGTATCCTGAGCCAAAGGCAATAACTTCCGTTTGAGCAATGCGGTCGCTGGCTAAGAAGTCCTGATCGGGCACGCTGTCCAGTGTGCCGTAGTTGAGCATACGGCGATAATAGTTCTCCTGCGTGCGGTCGTCGGTGATGTAGGTAAGTATGCGCGCCAGCGAGTCGCGCTGTGGGTTCCATTCCACGCGGATGCTGTCAATGGGCACCTTAGGCAGCATGACCGTTTTGCCGGTGATTTCTTTGCCATCGGGCGTGACGATGCGGAGCGTGTACTCGATTCCTGGTGTAGCGGGCACGATATTCTTACCCGTGTAGTTAAAAATCTTCAATGGAGGGAACTCCAACGACAAGGTGTTGGGCAAGGTATCCACGCGGTTATTGTAGGCGATGGTTACCAAGGCGCCCCCTAAGAGGGTTTTATCCAAGAAAGAAGAGTCAAGACCAAAGGGATCAAAGAAGCTGTAGCTGCGCGTTAGCAGGAGGCGAAAGGGCTTGCCTGGTTCCAGGTAACATTCCACCACCGGCTGGCTGTCGTACTGCGGCAGTTCGAGGTCTATTTCTTTTTCCAGGTTGCAGGCGCCCCAGAACAAGGCGGCGCTCAGCACTAAAATATGCGGCAGATATTTCATAATTAGAGAGGGTAGGGTGGTTAGAATTTGAAGTTCCAGGTCAGCGAGGGCAGTATGGGAAACAACGACACTTGCTTTGCCCGGATGGCTGTGGGTATCTTAATGGTTTGACTGTCCTGGCCAACAGTCTGAAACTCAGGCTCCAGGAAGATGAAGAACGGGTTGCGTCGGTCGGTAGCGTTATAGATGCTAAGCGTTAAATCTTGCTCGCTCCGGCGCGTTTTCCAGCGATAGACCACGCCCAGGTCAAGTCGCATATAGGCTGGGTAGCGGAACGTGTTCCGGTCGCCGTAGATGGGCACCACCGTTTGGAAAGGCGCCCCGCTAACGTCCTGGAACGTGTAGCGTCCCAGCGGTAGCCAGGCCATGTAGCCGGACGTGTACACCCACGTGGCCGTCAGTTGCCAGCGGCGCGACAGTTCGTACAAGGCCACCACGCTCAGGTTATGGCGGGTGTCGAAGCGCGGCGGGAAATAGGCGCCCCCGTTGATGTCGGCAAATTCGCCTCGACGCACCCAGGCCAGCGTATAGCCTATCCAACCCGTCAGCCGGCCGTCCCTCCTTTCGATTTCCAGCTCCAGTGGGCTGAACGCGTACCCCTTGCCAATGGCCAGTTCGCCCTCCAGGTTGTTATTGCCGAACAGCTCCGCACCATCGATGAAATCCACCTGATTTTGCAGCCATTTATACCAGCCTTCCCACGTGATGAGCCATTTGCCCCGGTACAGGTACTGCACGCCAGCGGCCACCTGGTCGCTCACCTGAGGGCGCACGCCTTCCGTGCTGGGGTACCAGATGTCGGTGGGTAGCGAAAGGCCACTGCTAGCGAGCAGGTGTACGTATTGGTTCATGCGCGCATAAGAGCCTTTGACCGACCAGCCCTGGCCAACGGCGTAGTTTGCTGCAATACGTGGCTCGAAATTGGCATAGAAAGCAGGGCCGTTTTTCCAGGCGGATAGGCGCCCCCCGTAGTTCACCTTCAAGCGGTCGCTAACGCTCCAGTCGTCAGCAAAATACAACGCATACTCCATGCCGTCGAAGTTTTGCCCCGACTCGAAGTTGATGCGTCCGTCGTCGCTGCCAAACTTGAGGCGCGCCACGCGGAACTCGTGGTAAGTGGCATTGCCTCCGAAGCGGATAGCATGCCGGTTGTCGGGCTGATAATAAAAATCCAGCTTGGCGTTGGCATCTATCACATTGGAACCCAGCGAGAACGAGAAGCCCTGCAAGGCGTTGCGAATGCGGTAGCGATAATCCGAAAAGGTGAACGTGGCGTTGGAAAACAGCTTGGGTCCGTACACATGGTTCCAGCGCGCAGTCCCCGTGGCGTTGCCCCAGTCAAAGAGGAAGTCAAACGTTTGGTTGTTGAACTTGAAGACGTCCCGTCCAAAGTAGCCGCTCAGGAAAAGGCGGTCGCGTTCCGAAAGGGTGAAGTTTACCTTCGTATTCAGGTCGTAGAAGAAGTAGTCAGGGATGGGGTTATAATCCGGATTGTTGGCGTTAGCCTGGTTGATGCCTCGAGTAATGAGGTCGGCATACGTTCGGCGTCCGCTAACGATAAACGACGACTTGTCGCGTTGAATAGGCCCTTCCACTGTCAAACGGCTAGAGATTAAACCGATGCCGCCGGTGACATCGTACTCCTTGTTGTTGCCTTCGCGCATGCGCACATCAATCACTGAAGACAGCCGCCCGCCGTATTGCGCTGGGAAGCCGCCTTTGTAAATTTTCACATCCTTCACCGCGTCCGAGTTGAAGGTACTGAAAAAACCAAACAGGTGATTAGGGTTGTATACGATGGCCTCGTCCAGTACGATAAGGTTCTGGTCAACACCACCACCGCGCACGAAGATACCTGTGGTGCCCTCG
>JBEQAD010000197.1:0-6385 GCA_041640515.1 Saprospiraceae bacterium
TTCTCAGCCGCGGAAACAGGTTTTCAACTTTTCCCGATTTCAGTTCAACGTGGAAACTTCTCTTGAATTGCTAAACCTTGACTTGATGCCGCTTTTACTCAGGCTAAAATAAAACTGCGTGCTAGTGGACTGGATTCTCGCCCGCTAACGGTTTGGCGCTTGGCGCAGTGGCGGATTTCGGAGCACAAAACTGTCAATATACCACAAAATTTGATGCGAGGTAAGTGGTCCGAAGCCAATACCTTTTCTAAATGATAGTCCCATTTTGTTTTATTGTTAGTAAATATAGAAATTGTTGCTCGTTGCTTGCCGCCAACTCAATGCTTGGCGCTTACCTGCTCGACGGCGCGGCGCACGAGGTCCTCGTCGGCCGGGTTGGGCAGCGTTACGGAGAGGTCGGGATAATGGCTCATCGTTCGTCGTATGGTACTCAGCGCGTGTGGATTGCGCGCCCAAGCTCGGCGGGCAATACCGTTGTTGACATCCCAAAAGAGCATGGCCTGCAACCGACGTGCAGCGGCCGGCGTGCCGTCGAGCACCAGGCCAAAGCCCCCGTTGATGACATCGCCCCAGCCTACGCCGCCGCCGTTGTGCAGGCTGACCCAGGTGGCCCCGCGGAAGGCGTCGCCGATGACGTTGTGAACGGCCATATCGGCTGTATAGCGCGAGCCATCGTAGATATTGGCTGTCTCTCGGAATGGCGAGTCGGTGCCGCTGACGTCGTGGTGGTCGCGTCCCAAGACTACCGGCCCGCTCAATTCGCCGCGTGCAATGGCGTCGTTGAAGGCCATAGAGATGCGGATGCGCCCCTCGGCGTCGGCGTACAGAATGCGCGACAAGGAGCCTACCACAGGCAGGTTGCGATGCGCATTTTTAACCCACAGTAGGTTGTCGCTAATTTGCAAGCGAACATCTTCGGGCGCTTCAGCGAGCATTTCCTCCAGTACGCGTGCCGCTATGGCGTCGGTTTTTTCCAGGTCGGCAGGGTTGCCCGAGCAGCAAACCCAGCGGAAGGGGCCAAAGCCGTAGTCGAAGCACAGCGGCCCCATAATATCTTCCACATAGGAAGGATAGCGGAAGGGACTTTCCTCGGCGCGCGTAGCGGGTGTTGCGCGCAGGACCTCTCCTCCAGCTGCAGCAGCCTCTTTGAGAAAGGCGTTGCCATAGTCCCAGAAATACATGCCTCGCTCGCTCATCGCATTGATAGCGGCCGCATGGCGGCGCAGCGAAGCTGCCACCGCCTCGAGGAACTGCTTCCTGTCAGTAGCAAGTAGATGCTTAGCCTCTTCGAACGTGTACCCCACCGGGCAGTAGCCCAGGTCGTGGATGTTGTGGCACGACGTCTGGTCGGAGCCTAACTCCACCTGGACGCCTTCACGCACGAAGCGCTCCCACAAGTCCACCACATTACCGTGGTAAATGAGGGCAATAGCTTCGCGATGGCGTCGGCACGCCTCCATGCGGTGCAACAGGGCGGTTAGGTCAGTGTACACATTCTCCTGCTGAATGTAGCCGTCGGCCAAGCGTTGCCGAATGGCGTCAGCATCCACCTCCGCAATCACGCCCACGCAGCCGGCGATAACCGCAGCTTTAGCTTGCGCTCCCGACATGCCGCCTAAGCCGCTGGTAACAAATACCCGCCCGCGCAGCTCGGCCTCGCCCAAGCCCAAACGACGGCCTGCTCCCAGCAGGGTGATCGTCGTGCCGTGCACAATACCTTGAGGGCCAATGTACATAAACGAGCCTGCTGTCATCTGGCCGTACTGCGTGACGCCCAACGCATTGTACTTGTTCCAGTCCTCTTTCTTGGAAAAATTCGGGATCATCATGCCGTTGGTCACCACCACTCGCGGCGCCTCGGGGTGACTAGGGAACAACCCTAACGGATGGCCGGAGTAAAGCACCAGCGTTTGATGCTCCGTCATTTCCGACAAGTAGCGCATGGTCAGCAAGTATTGCGCCCAATTTTGAAAAACGGCGCCATTGCCTCCATAAGTGATGAGCTCATGTGGGTATTTAGCCACCTTCGGGTCGAGGTTGTTCTGGATCATCAACATAATCGCCGCCGCTTGCGGACAGCGCGCAGGGTATTCGGCCACCGGCCGGGCATACATGGGATACTCCGGCCGAAAGCGGTACATGTAGATGCGCCCGTAGCGCTCCAGCTCCTCCGCAAACTCAACGGCCAGCGTTTCGTGCCACATCGGCGGGAAATAGCGGAGCGCGTTTTGCACAGCCAGCACGCGCTCGGTTGATGAAAGCACGCCCTCTATAATGCGGCGCGGCGCGTGCGGAACGTGGGGGTCCAACGGCTTGGCGGGCGGCAATGTGGCCGGAATGCCGGCGCGAATGGCCTCCTGAAAGGCCGATACTTGAGCTACGGACATGGCAAAAAGCATTTTTGATGGTGCAAAGTTAGCTAGCCGCGCCCCTGTGGATAAAATTTTTACTGCTATGTCGGTTGCCTGTATGTTGATGAGTGGAGAGGGCTTACTTTTGCGCCCACTAATTTCTATCTGACTAAATGCCAGAGTTAACCGAAGTAATCGAACACACGCTCCTGAAGCCAGACTGTTCACCTGAGGATATCCGGCGGCTGTGCGAAGAAAGTACCGAACACGGGTTCTTTGGCGTCTGCGTACCTCCTTACTACGTACGCGACGCCAAGCGGTTTTTAGGTGATAGTGTGGCTACGCGCGTATGCACAGTTATTAGCTTTCCTATGGGCTATTCAGCCATCGTGGCTAAGAGCGAAGAGGTCAAACGCGCGTTTGACGATGGCGCCGATGAAATTGACGCAGTGCTCAACATCGCAGCTGTGAAGAGCGGTAATTGGAGCTACGTTGAGCGCGATGTGGACGCGTTAGCCACAACCACTCGCCTACGCGACGGCATCTCCAAACTCATTCTGGAATGTGCGCTGTTAACGGAGGAGGAAATCCGTCGGGTGGTGGAAATTGCTCGCAAGGTGGGTATACACTTTCTCAAGACCAGTACCGGCTTCCTTGGTTATCCAGCTACGGAAGCCATGGTACAACAGCTTAAGCAGCTGGCTAACGGCGAGATAAAGATCAAGGCTGCTGGTGGTATCCGCACTCGTGCGGCTGCTGAAGCGCTTCTGCGCGCGGGTGCAGACCGTTTGGGCACATCCGCAAGTGTGGATATCGTCCGGGCAACCGTCTGAGTTGTTTGCTGATAAGGCGCCGCTCTTGGCTGGTATCTTCAGGTACGCTTTGTGTTTTGAGATTACCTCTGTGGGATATTCTTCTATTGGGTGGGTTTGGCTCCGCCAGCCGTTGGACAGCGGGCGGCTGAGTCGCTTTAGCCTTATCTGTTGTATTTGCTTTATTTCATCAAAAGCACAAAAGGGTCGAGGGCTTACTTTTGCGTGTCTTGTGTTGATGTGTTGGCCCTTATTGGCCGGCGCTATACTTGCCGCTCATGTTCACTGTTCGTTTGTTTACGCTGATTATTCCTGTTTTTTGCTGGGTCTCAGCTGCGCCTGCTCAGCGTATAGAGATTAATGCAGACCCTGCTATTGAGCAAATGATGCGCTCGTGGACGATGCAAAATCGCACTAACCCGCGCATAGAGGGCTGGCGAGTGCAGATTGCCTCCTCCACCGATCGCCAGCGCATCGAGGCCGCCCGCCTCCAGTTTCTGTCGCTCTACCCCGGTGTACCCACGGATTGGGTGCACGAACGCCCCTACTATAAGCTCCGGGTAGGCGCCTTCCGCACGCGACAAGAGGCCCTGGCGTTCCTTCTGCAGGTGCGCCACAGCTACCCCGATGCATATCCGACGCGCGACCCCAACATTCACCCGCGCGATTTGCTGCGGCCTTAGCTGCTCCGCAGCTTTTGAAAATAGGCCGGCGCATCCAACAGCCGGCTACCGTACCAGGAGAACATCTGCCCGTCTACCAGCCGAATGTCGGCTTGAGGGCATACCTCTTGAAATTCGAAGAAGTGTTTTTCTTGGAACGGATAGGGTTCTGTGGAAAGTAGCAGCACTTCGGGTGCTCGGGCGGGCAAGTCGGCCAGCAGCACCTCGGGGTATCGTTCGGTGTCCTCAAAGACATTGACAAAGCCCGCTGCTGTCAACATGGCGTGGATGAATGTGTCGCCACCTGCTACCATCCAGGGCTTGCGCCAGATGAAATAGGCTGCCCGTCGCGGCTGCCAATCACTGGCGGGGGCATGCGCTTCGAAGGCGGCTTCAATGCGGCGGATGAGCGCTTGTGCCTCTGGCGCCTTCCACGTGAGTGTGCCCACCTGGGCTATCATGTGGAGGGCATCGGGCAGGGTGCCCACGTCGCTGACCCACACGGGATAATCCCGAGCCAACGCTTCTACTTGCTCACGCACGTTCTCTTCGCGGTTGGCCAGGATGAGGTCTGGCTTCAGCGCCGCTACGCGATCGAGGTGCACCGTTTTAGTGCCGCCTACGCGTGTTTTTTGCCGAAACCAGACCTCTGGCCGTACACAAAATTTAGTAATGCCCACTACTTGCTCCTCCAACCCTAGCGACCAGAGCAGCTCCGTCTGGGAAGGCACTAAGGAGATAATGCGCTCGGGCGGCCGCTCGGGAACTGGCACCGGCGTTGGCAGTAGGGGCATGATGTGCGTGGTTAGAGTTCCAGCAGAAAGCCAATAGTGAAGTTGGCGTCCCAGTCAAAGACGAACTGGCGGCAGCCCGTGGCGTCGGCAATGGCTTTGTAAATGTTCAGCCCGCCGGCCTGCTTGTCGCCTTCTGGGGTGTAGGCGCTCGGAGATTTTAGTACCGTATAGCGCTCTTTGCCGTTGCGCGTTTGTCTGGCTAATTCGTAGGGTACGCCGCCGATGATGAAGCAGGTGCCGCGCAAGTTAGAGGGCACCTGTGCAGCCTTGGCCTTCACTTCGCTATATACTGCATCGTCGCTTTGTCCTAATTGGCGGTACTTAGCTCCGGGCAGTTCTATGCCGACGATACGACCGCCCTCTTTCCAAGACAGCTTAGTATTGCCCGAGCCGATATCTACCACAAAGGCGCGGCTGGCGTAGGCGTCAGGCAGGCAGGAGCGCAGCGCAAGTCTGGCCTCTCGCTCGGGCGATACTTCGTTTACCACATAACCCATGGATTTCAGCTCGCGCGAGATGGTCTGCGTGATGGCCACCTTTTTAGCACCAGAGCTGATGACAAAGTGGATGTCTCGAGGTTTGACGCCATAAGCCAGCATGTCGGCAATATAGCTTTTCAATCCTTTGCGGATGTCTTCGTCCGTGGCCAGCTTTTCATAGACCAGGCTGGCACCATATTCGGCTTTTTCCAATTTCCAGTTTTTGCGATCGTCCACGCGAATAATGAACGAGTTGAAGCCCGTAGCGCCCAGTTCTACGACGCCTTTTAGCGCTCCGCTCAGGGGCACGGGCGGCGTATAGTTGAAGGCCACAGGAGCGCTGCCTTTGCCCCAGGGCTCCGATTTGGGCGCGCTGGGCTTAGGCGTTTCCACCACTGAGGCGGAAGGCTCAGAGGTGCTTTCGCCGGCCAGGCTTTTCAGTTGGGGCAGGAAGGTTTTTACTCCCAGATAGACGCCGCCGACGACGAGCAACGTAATCAGCAATCGGGAAAATGCGGTCAGTCGAGCCATAATGTGGTATGTTTTGGTTTGAAAAAGAATGCGGCAAATTTAGCAGCCGCGAGCGCCTTTAGGGTTTCCATCGAATATTTCATCTCCTGGCGGCTTTTTGCCAATGCCTTGGCTGGCCAAATGCCCTACCTTTGTCCGTCCGAAAAGTTTTTTTCTAAAAAAGTAAACTATGGCTACTTTAGAAGAGAGGATTAACCAGGACCTGGTCACTGCCATGAAAGCCAAAGATGAGGTCTCGCTGCGCGGCATTCGCGCTATCAAAAGCGCCATTCTGCTGGCCAAGACCGACGGCTCAGGTAAGCCCATAGACGACGCCCGAGAGGTCCAAATCCTGCAAAAACTCATCAAGAGCCGCCAGGACTCGTACGAGATTTACGTCAATAACAACCGACCTGAACTGGCCCAAAAAGAGATGGAAGAAATCGAGGTCATTAAGCGCTACTTGCCCGCCATGCTCGAGGGCGAAGCGTTAGAGGCCGCCGTGCGCGAAATCATCACAGAAGTAGGCGCCACTTCGGCTAAAGATATGGGCAAAGTCATGGGGGCTGCTACGAAAAAATTAGCCGGCAAGGCCGAGGCGCGCCTTATTTCTGAGACTGTCAAGAAATTGCTCGGAGCATGATTCTGCGCGCCGAACACTTGCTCAAAATCTACGGCAAGCGCACGGTAGTGCGCAATGTCTCCTTCGACGTGAAACAGGGCGAAATTGTCGGCTTGCTCGGCCCTAACGGCGCCGGCAAGACCACCTCCTTCTAC
>JBEQAD010000198.1:0-6372 GCA_041640515.1 Saprospiraceae bacterium
CTGCCCGTTTTATGGTCTTCTACTATTAGTGGAGCTCTTCAGTCGGGGTACGAAATTAGTCTGCCGCAGCTGGGTTGGGTTAACTGTGCGCGCGTTCTACCGGAAGCCGGCAGCCCGCTGTGTGTTGTGTTGCCTAACCAATTCACCGCTCTGAACTCGCGCGTTTTTCTCGTGTTTCAAAACACGAATACTGTAGTTGAGCTGTCAGGCAGCGTAGCCAGCTCGCGCTTTTGCCTACAAAGCGCGCCGATGGGGTATGCTATCAGTGTCGTGGCAGTTGCCCGAACAGGCCAACAATACTGGATGGCAGAAACTTCGACGGAAATAGGAACCGATACCCAGCTTTCCCTTATACCCAAACCTGCTACCCAACAAGACATCGTCGCCTTGCTAAAGAAACTTTAGCCATCGCATTTTTCGAAGGAATAAAGAGACCCGTGTTTAGTAATTTCTTTTTACTTGTGCCGAGCCGGAAAAGTCCGTGTTCGGCTTTTTTATTTTTTCTCCTCAAAAAACAGTCCTCTTAGGGGTAATAACCTAAAGGCTGCGGCTGCAAAGATGGCTACTCCGCTAAAGGCCAATACCTTCAACCACACACTTTCTGGCCAACGAGTAAAGAGCCAAGCACCTACACTTATTATGGCCGTCCCATAAGCTAGTAGGGGCAACGCTTGACGCCAGGAGAGCCGCCACCGAAAACGCTGCCAGCAGAGTACGACCATGGCACCGGCAACAAACAGTTGAGTGCACACGGCAGCAGCAGCGGCTCCAAGCGCCTGATGGCGCGGGATAAGCCAGAGGTCAAGGACTACATCCAGAGCGAGGCCCATGGCAAAGAAGCGGCTCATAGTCAGCAAACGCCCATCGGCAGTAAGCAACGTGCTAAAAATGTGGGTGACGCCCATAGGGACAAACGCCCAGATAAGCAACCCTAACACATCCCAACGGTAGGCATTAGCACGCGCAGGCATCATCCACTGCAGCAAATCAGCCCGGGCGAAGAAAACCAACGCCGCCAGGGCTACGGCACCCACCCAGATGAGCCGGAGCGCCAGACCCGCGAGCGGTCGGACGTCTTCTCGTCGGGCTAGCATCCGCGCAAACATAGGCAACAACAGCGATGCAAAGAGATAGCCCAGCATATTAGCAGCATCCAGCAGGCGATAGGCCGCCGCGTATACGTCGGCGTGGAGGCGCCCGTCGGGTAGCAAGCGCTCTAACAGCACGGCATCCAACCGTGTGTAGGCGCTCATGAGCAGGATGACCAGAGCATACGGAAAGCTCTCGCGGAAAAGCACGGCCAATGTGCTGCGCCAGCGGCGATCGCCAGGCTGAGGTAAACGCAATCGCACTCGGGTTTTGCTGCGCAACACGGCTCCGACGACGGCAAGGGTCGCGCCCAACGCCAAGGTTTGTGCCCAGGCAAACGACTCCACTGAAAGAAAATAGGGCGGCAAAAACCACAACAGGACGCCACATGTTAGGAGCATGAGCAGCTTGTCAAGCGACGACAGCACGCTGTCGAGCCGGTAGTAACCTAGACCCGACAGGTTGGAGCGCAAAAAGAGAACGCCTTGCACCAGCACCTGATTGAGCAACAAGATGAGCAACAACCGCACGGCCCGCCCTTCGTATCCAGCTACCCAAGCCGCCGCCACTATCGCCATCAACAAGTACAGCAGGCTCAACAGCACCTTTAAGCTAAGCAGCACGGGCAGATATTTGCCTACCAACTGGGGGTGTTGGCTAACGTGGCGATTGTTGAAACTTTGCAGCCCAAAATCGCTAACGATTTGAAAAAGATAGGCAAAGTTGATCAGCGCGAAATATAGGCCATAATCCCCAGGCGGTAGGCGGTTCTGCACACCTAAGTCAACCCCAAAAATAAAGAGAGGCTTGACCAACAGGTTGATGAGAACCAGCAGGAGGAGGTTAATGAGAAATTCGCGCTGCACGGCAATAAAGGGTGCCCGCAAAAGTAACTGTCGAGCAGCTGCTATCTGTCGGACGGCGTGGTTTCGCCTAAGAGCATGGAGAGCAGCTCCTGCGCTGCCTTAGAAATAACAGTGCCTGGACCGAACACTGCTGCTACACCCGCTTTTTTGAGGAAGGCATAGTCCTGCGGTGGGATGACACCACCCACAACGACAAGAATATCGTCGCGCCCCAACTTTTTCAACTCAGTAATTGCCTGCGGTGCCAGCGTTTTGTGTCCTGCAGCCAAGGAAGAGATACCCAAAATATGCACATCGTTTTCAGCGGCTTGGCGAGCGGCTTCGGCGGGCGTTTGGAACAGGGGGCCGATGTCCACGTCAAAGCCGAGATCGGCGAAGGCTGTAGCAATGACTTTGGCACCGCGGTCGTGGCCATCCTGCCCCAGCTTAGCTACAAGAATGCGCGGACGCCGCCCCTCTTGAGCAGCAAAAGCGTCGGCCATCGCTCGCGCCTTTTCGAAGTCGGCATTTTTACCCACAGCAGAGGCATACACGCCAGCTATGGCGCGCGGGGTAGCGGTGTAACGGCCAAAGGCGTTTTCCATAGCCTGGGAGATTTCGCCTAAAGTAGCGCGGGCCCGAGCGGCATCTACCGCTTTCTCCAGCAGCAGGCCCCACTCACCCGGAGCAGGTACACGGCGAGCTATGGCTTCCAACTCAGCTAAAACAGCCTGAACGCGGGCTGAATCGCGCCGTGCTTTCACCTCTTGAATGCGGCGTATCTGGGCTTCGCGTACGGCTGTGTTATCCACCTCGAGAAGTTCGAAGGGTGCCTCGTTTTGCACCTGATAAATGTTAACGCCAACGATAAGGTCTTGCCCTGCATCGATACGCGCCTGTTTGCGCGCAGCTGCTTCTTCAATGCGCATCTTGGGCAGCCCTTCCTCCAAGGCGCGCGCCATACCACCCAGTGCTTCCACTTCTTGGATGAGTTTCCAGGCCTCTTCTACAAGGGTCTCCGTAAGGGTTTCTACAAAGTAAGAGCCCGCCCAAGGGTCAACGGCGCGGCAGACGTCGCTCTCCCGCTGGATGAATAGCTGGGTGTCGCGCGCAATTTTGGCCGAGAAATCGGTGGGCAGGGCTAGTGCCTCGTCGAACGAGTTGGTGTGGAGACTTTGCGTGCCGCCCATAACGGCGGCCATGGCCTCGATGCAGGTGCGGGCGACGTTGTTAAATGGGTCTTGCTCGGTTAGGCTCCAGCCGCTTGTCTGGCAATGGGTACGCAGAGCGAGGCTTTTGGAGTTTTTCGGGCGGAATTGGTTCACCATTTTAGCCCATAGCAAGCGGCCTGCGCGCATTTTTGCTATCTCACGAAAATGATTCATGCCAATGCCCCAAAAGAACGATAACCGCGGAGCAAAGTCGTCAATATCAAGTCCTGCAGCCAAACCAGTGCGGATGTACTCTATCCCATCGGCGAGGGTGTAAGCCAGCTCCAGTTCTGCCGGAGCGCCGGCTTCATGCATGTGGTAGCCCGAAATAGAGATAGAGTTAAAACGCGGCATGTAACGGGCGCAATAGGCGAAAATCTCGCCGATGATACGCATCGAGGCCGCCGGCGGGTAGATGTAAGTATTGCGCACCATGAACTCTTTTAAGATATCGTTCTGAATGGTGCCGCTCAAAGCGTGGGGAGGTACACCTTGCTCCTCTGCTGCAACGATGAAAAAGGCCATGATGGGAATGACGGCGCCATTCATCGTCATAGAAACCGATATTTGGTCGAGGGGAATCTGGTCGAAGAGGATTTTCATATCCTCCACAGTATCAATGGCCACACCCGCTTTACCCACATCACCCACGACGCGCGGATGATCGCTGTCGTAGCCGCGATGGGTGGCCAAGTCAAACGCAACGGATAGGCCTTTCTGGCCAGCGGCTAAGTTGCGCCGATAGAAGGCATTGCTCTCTTCTGCCGTGGAAAAGCCGGCGTATTGTCGAATAGTCCACGGCTGAGTGACGTACATGCTACTGTAAGGTCCGCCCAAATATGGCGGCATACCCGCCACAAAGCGCCAGGCAGGACGGTAGGGAGTGCGCTCCGTGGCATGTGGGCGCAGCAGCAAATCCAGGCGATGTCCGGACAAATTAGCAGCAGGCATACATAAAGTCTCCGTGTAGTGTGTGTCAAAAGTCAACAGCCGCAAAAATACGCACGCACCACACTGAGCGGCACTCGAAGCAGCAGCCTCAAGCAGACCAACAGAAATGCAACGGTATTAACGTTTCGCCGAATTCCTGTAATAAATGCGATAGTATTTCTTGCTTTTACTCTCCCCTTCCGCCGCAAAAGCATATTTCAATGCTAAAAAACAAATCCGAACTATGACAAGGAATTTTGTTTTCAAGCTAAAGCGCGGGACAGTTGTGAGTATATTAGCGCTGTTGTTCGTTGACCCTTTGCAAACCGATGTGTTTTCTATTTTCTCTGATAAGCGGCTAACTATCCAGGACTTTCGCTCACAGGAAAATTTCTGGACAGCACAGCAGGCAGAGGTGCGGGTGAACGCCGGGGCGTTGGGCCGAACCCCCGAAAGGGCTGTGGTGCCTTTAGTGTTCAACCTACAAGGCTTTTTACTGACGGCACGCGAGTTCAACCAGCACAGGTTTGCTCAAACACGCTGGTTTTACACAGACCTCGCGACGTTTTATCGCATCACCCGAGAACACACTGCCACACCAGCATATGCTAAAGTGCTTACCGAACATAGGGGCGATGCCCTTTACGTTTATGACCCATACGCCACGCCACAGCAAACACCTGAGGAGGAAGTATGCGCCTGGGAGGAAGCTATGCAAGCTGAGGGAAGGCAGAGAGGAGCCATAGATTTCTCGCGGTTAGAGGAAGAGCGCATCGGTTTTGAGGCTGGCGACATATTGATACGCCCTAACATACCTATTTGGAACATCTTCGGCAGCACTTCCACGCCACCTAAAAGCATCGGGGGCGGTTGGGGGCACGCTACGGGTATCTCCCGGCCGTCTGCACCAGGAAGTGACCTTTTGTCCTCGTTAGCGTCGGCTTGGGTCATTGAGGCTTGGGGAGGTGAAGTAGAGCGGTGCTGCCAAATTCGGGAAACCCGCGCTTGTGTGCCTGGCAAGTCAAGTACTTGCTATAAAAATCCGATAGAGAACGACAATTACTGGTGTAAGAAACGGAAAGGCTCTCGTTTTCGCCTGCGCATGAATGCTCCTAAAACCCAGCGCGACGCCATTGCCGCTTTTTTACGGCAGCAAGACGAAGAAGACGACCGATATTCCCCATTTACCAAAAAGCGTTTCCCATGCACCCCTACCATGAGCGGCAGCGGTTGTCGCCAAAAACGCCTACCGGCCTGCGCTACGGGCGAATGGGCTAACAGCGACCGCTGGTACTGCTCGCTGTTGGTATGGCAGGCCTACTTCTATGTCACGGGGGTAGATATTGATGTCAACGGCGGTGCTTATGTGTTTCCTAACGACATTATCAAATCCCCTGTGTTTAATAACACGACTAACGATCAAGAGCGACGCGTCCGGTTCTGATCTGAGCACGCCGTTACCTTTCCTACTCTAAAAAACCTTTAGGTCGCTTAAGCATTGAGCCGGATTATACCTTTGCTGGTAAAGCAATCCACCCATGCCACAAAGCGACTTAGAGCACCTGAAGCACCATGCCTGCGAGGTGGTGCGAAAGGTTGGCGCCTTCATCCGCCAGGAGGCAGACAACGTGCAGCCCCACCATGTAGAAGAAAAGCATCGCAGCGGCTTTGTGTCTTATGTAGACCGCACTGCTGAGCAAATGTTAGTAGAACACCTGGGTAGCCTGTTGCCCGAGGCGGGTTTTTTCACCGAAGAGGAAATGGTCAGCCGCACGCCTAATGCTGAGCTGTGTTGGATCATTGACCCTTTGGACGGCACGACTAACTACCTGCACGGGCTACCCTACTACTCCGTTAGTGTAGCGCTGCGCTCGGGCGACGAGCTTATGTTGGGCATGGTGTATGATGTGGCCCACGACGAGCTATTCTGTGCTGTGCGCAATGGCGGCGCCTGGTGCAATGGGCGCCCTATTCGCGTGAGCACGCGGGCACCGATGAGCAGCGCCCTGGTAGTTACGGGTTTCCCCTATCACGACCTCAGCCGCTTAGACCCATGGATGTCGGTATTGCGCAGCCTTCTTGTGCAAGTGCGGGCGGTACGCCGGTTAGGTTCAGCAGCGCTCGATTTGGCCTATGTGGCTTGCGGGCGTTTTGATATTTTCTATGAATATGGCCTCAATGCCTGGGACGTGGCCGGCGGCGCCCTTCTGGTACACGAAGCAGGTGGGCGCGTCAGCGATTTTCAAGGCGGCAGCGGCTTCCTCTCCGGCGGGGAACTGCTGGCCTGCAATGCCCTC
>JBEQAD010000199.1:0-6372 GCA_041640515.1 Saprospiraceae bacterium
AGCAGCGTGTCGGTAGGCTCGTAAGTGCTGACGGTGGCCAAGTAGGCCAGACTTTGCGTGCCACCGCATTTGCCGATAGCTTCCAGCACAGCAGCGTTAAAGCGCTGGTGTTGCGACAGGGAGTCGTCCTGTCGAAAAGCTTCGATGAGCATAGGCTCGGCTCTTGACGAACCAATCTGTCCCAAGGCAAAAGCCGCCATGATGCAGACCTCTTCTGATGGGTCGCGCAGCAGGGGCACCAGGGGCTCCACGGCGCTCGAGTCGCGCAGCGAAGCAAAAGCCAAGGCTGCCAGGTAACGCAAGGTTGCGTTGGGATGTGCCAAGTAAGCAATTAGGCTGTCCACGCGACCCTCGTCCCGCAAATCGTACAGGCGTTGTATCTCCGGCTTCGTCCAGTCCAGTCGGATATCTTCTCCTTCACCCGCCTGGTCTGGCGCTAAGCAACCAATCCCACTGGCGCTAAGCAAAGCCATGAGCACCCACCATCGAAATACACGCATAAAGCTCTGTTTTGAGGCAAATGTAGGAAGCTATCATCGAAGTACTTACCTCACAAAGTCTGTGAGCGCTGTGGAAGGGCATCGGGCGGGTCAAGTGTTACTCTACGAGCTGTTGGCCTGGCCTCACTGGCAGGAGGTATCTACTTCCAGCGCGTAATGCTTGATGACCTGAAGCGACATGGCCACTTCGGCGCCCAGGAAGCCTGTGAGCAAGCTGTCGCTCACCTGGGCGGCGTATTGCCGGAGCATCGGCCCCGACAGCGGCCGATACGACCAGTGCCATTTTTCCTCCCGATAGCCCGTAGCGCGCGCCGAAGTGTAGGGCTGGCAAAAACCAAATTGGTGGGCGTGCTGCTGCAGCCACCGATACACCTTCTCGTGGCGCCCACCCGGCTCGAAGTCGCTGTTTTCCAGAGCATTCAAATCAACATCGGTGCCCCAGTGGTGCCGCGACACGCCGGGCATAGACGAGTATTCCAAAATAGAGCGAGCGCGAGCCACAGGGTCAGGCATAGCGGCAGCGCGCTCGCGCCACTTGCGCTCCCAAATAACCTTTTGGTGGGCAAACGTGCGCGTGGCTGAAAGGACGCGAAGAGCAACGCCGTCGCGCTGGGCTGCCGCAGCCATACTGGCAAAGGCCTCGGCTGCCTCGCGGCGCAAGTACATGCAGGGCTTGCTCGCAAAAGGCGCTGCTATGCGCACAAAGTCGGGATGCTCAGCAGGGTCAAACTGCCCCAACAATTCCACTACAGGGAACGCGCGCCTGCTCTCTGGCACCGAGGCGCCCAGGGTCCGAGGCTTTGGCGTCGCCGGCGGAGCGCCCAACTCGCAGCCTACCAACGAGCCGTAAACTAAAGCTGAAACAGTCCAAAAAACGCGGCAAAACATGAAAAAAACCTCCTCAGACCACCTCTCGGGCAGGATTTTGAACCAGCGAATATCCCATGTAGCCCACCACCACGGCTGTCAAACCCAGAGGGCCGAGCCCACCCAACAGCACCGCGCCTACAGCGACAAAGGCTCCTACGCGCCACCATCCCCTTGGGTCGCCCGGGCGAATTTTTAGCCCGTGCATAGGCACGCGGCTGACCATTAGATACGACAACAGCGCTGTTAACGCGTAAATGGCCCAGGGTTGATGCCGAAAAAACATCCCCAGCCCAAAGTCGTTGTTGTGAGCCGCCAGAGCAAGACCCAACACGAGGAGTGTGCAGGCCGGCGTGCTCAACCCCACGAAGTACGTGCGCGGCGTCAAGTCCAAGTTGAAACGCGCCAGCCGGTAGGCCGCAAAGACCGTCAGCACAAAGGCTGGCGTGGCAGGCCAACACCACAGCGACGCCGAGGCGGGGCACCAGGCCTCAGCCAGCAGGCGATAAAACACAATGCCGGGCACAGCACCAAAACTGACTACATCGGCGAGTGAGTCCAACTCGCGACCCATGGGTGAAGAGGCACCTATGGCGCGAGCTAACCACCCGTCGGCGTAATCGAAGATAAAAGAGGCCGCAGTGAACGCCGCAGCAGCATAGGGCTGATTGGCTAACCACAATACCACGGCACAACAGCCGCAGAAAAGATTAGCCAACGTTAGGGCGTCGGGGAGGTGCTTTTGCATGGTTAACTGTCAGTGGACTCGGTATTTTTGATAAATCTGCTCAATGGTCTGGGCCAACTGGCGGTCTCGGTCTGTGACAATGTTGCCCGCGTCGTGGGTGGTCAAGTGGATCTCTACCGTGTTCCACACATTGCTCCAATTGGGGTGGTGGTTTTGCTTTTCTGCCTGAAAAGCGACCTCTGTCATGAAGGCAAAGGCTTCAGTAAAGTCGCGAAAGCGAAAAGTTGCCTGCAAGCGATTGTCTTTTTCCTGCCACATAATGCGCAATTTCAGGCAAAGATAACACCGCACAGGCAGGCGCCGTCCTTCGAAAAGAATGACGACAATCATTCCGAATGCCTCTAAGAAGGTGTTTATATTTGCCCCTGTACCTAACTATTTTTAACCAAAACAACACTTATCCAAAACATATGGATGGTCTTTGGCAGCAAATAGAACATAAATACCGAAGCCTTGGACAAGACCCAGAAACCTACCTGCATGGCTTGCTTCACACCCGCCCGCTGACTTATTGGGATTACATCCAAGTAGATACCCTCCTGTCGCTTCAACACCCGCGCACGTCTTTTCCCGATGAGATGGTGTTTATTGTTTACCATCAAATTACCGAGCTGCTGCTCAAGTTGGTACGCCACGAATTAGACCAGCTGACCTCTGGCCCTTTGCCCGAAGCGGAGGTTTTTGAAGAAAAAACCCAGCGAATGGTGCGCTACACTCGCCTGCTGAGCACATCGTTTGCCATCATGAACCAGGGTATGCGGCGCGAGGAGTACAACCAGTTTCGCCTGGCTCTGGCACCGGCCAGTGGGTTTCAGTCGGCCCAGTTTCGCTATATCGAGCTGCAGTGCACGCCGCTGGAGCAACTCATTCCACCCTACCGCCGCGCCGACGCGCGCCCCGGCATGACCACAGCGGAAAAGTTTTCGCTGTTGTACTGGCAAGACGCTGGCTATGACCGCCAAACAGGCCACAAGACGCTGACCCTACAGATGTTCGAGGAGCACTACTTGGCGTCGTTCATCGAGATAGCCCAGCGGATGGAGCACAACAACCTGTATCTGCGCTACTTGGCCCTGGCTGAGCAGGGCAAAGACACCCCCGCGCTGCGCTCCGCCCTGCGCCTGTTCGACTATACGTTCAACGTCTCCTGGCCGCTGGTACACCTTCAAACGGCGCACACCTACTTGGGCAGCGGCCACGAGCAGACGGCGGCCACGGGCGGCTCGCATTGGGAAAAGTACCTGCATCCCAAACACCAGAAGCGCATCTTTTTCCCTGCCCTTTGGAGCGAGGAAGAGCTCGCCCATTGGGGCGAGGTAGAAGTCAGCGGGTAGATTACCTACTCCGTACTGCCCAAAGAGGGCACTTTCTCTAGCGGTGGATACAAGGCGATGACTGTGCGGCGGTTGCGCTGGCGGCCTTCTGCGGTTTCGTTGGAGGCGATGGGGTAATATTCTCCCTTGCCCACCGGCGTCAATTGGTTGGCGTTCACGTTGAACTGCTGGACGAGCGTACGCACGACGTTTGTTGCGCGCGCCAAACTCCAATCCCACGTGTCCTCGATGTTCTTGAGGTTCTTAGGCAAGGTGTTGTCGGTATGGGCCAACACTTCGACGCCAACCTCCGGGCGCTGCACGAGCAAATCTGCCAGTGGCTTGAGCGCCGTGCGTCCCTCCGGGCCAATAAGCAGGCCTCCTTTATCGAACAGCAGCGCGTCGGGCAGCGTAAGTGTTACAGCCGGGTCGCTAACGTCCACGGAGACGCCCTTCATGCCGTTGTAGCGTTCTTGCACTTCTTTTTGCAGACGCTCCAGCGATGCGCGCCGAGCCTGCTGCGCCTCGCTCACCGACATCAGACGGGCTTTTAAACGACCCGCCTGCGCCCGAGCGTCGGAGAGCGCTTGCTCCAGAGCGTTCTTATCGGCCAGTAGCTGCGTGGCCGACTCGCCCAAGGCCGCCGTGCGTTCGTTCAATTCTCGCTCTAAGCGCGCTATCTCGGCCTCCTGCCGCCCCAACTCCCGGCTCAGCTCGGCTACTTTTCTGGTCCATTCGACAGATTCTCTCCTGCGCTCCAAAACCTCGCCTAAGATGACTTTCTCGCGCGTTTCGCACTCGGTGCGCTTTTGCACTTCCAGCAGGTAAACTTTTTTAGAAACACAGGCTACAGCGGTCAGGGCACAAGCTGCGACCAACGGCAGCGGTTTTAGGAGAATTCGCATAGTATCGCGTCGTTTTGCTGGGGGGAGTAAGTCTAGTGGGATTATTCAGAAAGGTCGGGGTAAAGAACGCAAAGCGCCGGCGAATATGGTTACCCCCCCTCGCCTCGGGCGGGCCTGCAAAAAGCACACCACACGACCGTGCGGCGCAAAAGAAAAGGCTATGCGTTTCCCTGTAACCTACGGCGCTTTTTCTTTGTCCCACTGCAACGCCTTTTCCAGCTGGCCGGCCAGTCGGAAGAGCACATCCTCTTCGCCCAAGCGCCCGGTGAACATGACGCCGATGGGCAGGTTTTCCTCGCGGGTGCGCAACACCGGCACCGACATAGAGGGCTGGCCGGTGATGTTGGCAAAGGGCGTCCAAGGCATGTAATCGTAGATTTTGTCGGCCAGGCTTTGAATAGAGGCCTTTACCGCTGTGCCTAGGCGCAGGGTGTTCACTACGCGCATAAGTCGCTCTTCCGCAGCGCTGGGCTGGAGGGCGCCCACGCGCACAGGGCGTCGGGCCAGGGTAGGGGTAAGCAGCAGGTCGTAGCGTTCGTGGAATGCCGCTATGCGCTGGCTGATAAAGCTCCACTGGCGCTTAGCGTAGGTATAGTCGGCTGCAGAAAAAGACTGCCCCAGCAGATAGAGCGCATACGTGCTCGGCTCGACGTCGGACGGCCGAACCGGACGCCCTAAGAACTGCTCGAGCATGCGCATGTCGCCGCCTAACTCGCCCGCGACGACCACCAAGAACGCTTCTGCTAAGTCTTCGCGCCGATAAGGCAACGGCACCTCAGCCACCTCGTGCCCTTCAGCCCGGAGGATGTCCAGCACGTGTCCCAAGGCCTGTTGGCAAGCCTCGTCCACCGGAAAACCCAGCGTGTGTTGGAGGGAGTAGCCAATGCGCAAGCGCCCGGGAGGTGTCTCTACTTCTTGCAGGTAGGGGCGCTTGGGCGGCTCGATGATGTAGGGATCGCCTGGCGCTGCGCCCTGAATGACGTCCAAATAGGCCGCCGAATCGCGCACCGTGCGGCTGACGCAATGCTCGATGGCTGCACCCGACCACATCTCCCCCATCAGCGGCGCCCATGAGACCCGCCCTCGCGTAGGCTTCAGCCCAAACAAACCGCAGCACGAGGCCGGAATGCGGATGCTGCCGCCGCCGTCGTTGGCAGTAGCTATGGGCACCGCCCCCGCTGCCACCGCCGCCGCCGAGCCCCCACTGGAGCCGCCGGGCGAATACGCCTCGTTCCAGGGATTGCGCGAAGGACCAAAGGCCCGAGGCTCGGTAAAGGGCGTCAGCCCAAACTCGGGCGTGTTGCTCTTGCCCAAAATCAACAAACCCGCCCGCTTTATTTTCTTGACCACCTCGCTGTCGCGCACAGAGCGAAACCGCGCATAGGCGCGGCTACCCACGCACATGGGCATGCCCTCGACCTCCATGCCTAAGTCTTTAACCAAAAAGGGCACCCCGGCAAAGGGTGCTTCTCGAGGCACGCGGCGCGCCTCTTCCAACGCCTGCTCTATGCGCCAGTGAATCACTGCATTGAGGCGCGGATTGATCGCCTCCAGGCGCGCAGCCGCTATTTCAACCAGCGTCTGTGCCGACACCTCGCCGCGCCGCACCAGCGCAGCCAAACCCAGCGCATCGTATTGGCGGTATTCGTCCAATGTCATGGCTAACGTCTTGTTTTAGGTTGAGCGTTCAAGGCCCTTGAGGCGCCGCCTGCAGCACTTACCGCGCCGAAAGAACCCCATAGGCCGCGGCAAACATAAAGCGCAAAGGCTTTCACTGCACTAAAAAAGCACTTCCCGGCGCTAATCCGCACCACCCAGAGCCTCCAGGTGTCTTCTTGCTGTCGCTACGTACGGATGCCCCTCTCCCAGGGTTTTCAGCCACACCGACAGCGCCTGTTTGAACAGCGCCTTCGCCCGAGCGTAGTCTCCCAAATCCTGATAAACCAAAGCCAGGTTGTTCTGACGACCCGCCACTTCAGGATGACCTGAGCCAAAGTGCTGCTCAGTCAACGCCAGCGATGCCTCGAGCAGGTCCCTAG
>JBEQAD010000200.1:0-6309 GCA_041640515.1 Saprospiraceae bacterium
TACCTGAAGCAATACCGGGCTTGAGTTGTAATATCTTGATGATGTCCACTTCCCCGAAAAGCGCCGGCACGGCCTTTGCCTCCCGCGTGCTGAGCGTCATCACCGACATTTCCGTGCTTTTCATTTTGTCTTCCAGGGAGTTTGCAGTCACAACAACCTCCTCTAACACAGCCGCTTTGGGGCGCAAAGCCACATCCAACGAGATGGCTCCCGCCGCTGTCTTGATGCGTCGCAGCACCGTTTCATAGCCCAAATAGCTGAAGCGCAGCGTTACGGAGTCGTTGCGGGCCGGCAGCGAGAAGGAGTAAAATCCGTACTCATTGCTCACCTTGCCCTGCTGCATGCCGAGGGCTTCGATAGTTACGCCGATGAGGAGTTCGCCGTTGGTTGCATCGGTAATTCGACCGCTTATGGTGGTCGTTTGTGCTAATAGGGCCTGGGCTGCTGCCAGCAACAGCAGCGTTAATGGGGCAGTAAATCTCAACATGAGTATCTGTGTTTTCTTTTACGCTGCCATAGAACGCTATTGTTTCTAAGTAGTTGAGTGGCGAGGCTAACCTTCCGACCACCTTAACGCTAAGGGCGACTAATGAGCAGTCTTAGCCGTTGAAAAAGCGGCCACTCGCTCTCCTCTGAGCGTGTCAATAGTCTTTTTTCCGGAGACGGGGCTTTGGCGGGCATACGGACCAGTCGCCGCAACCAGTCATCCCGCGGCCTCCAATGGCGGCGACGTTAGTCTGTATTGCTACCCACCTTGCCAGTTTTTTGAGGAGAAGTGCCGTGCTGATAGGCAGGTTTTTTAGGGAAAACGCTGAGTTGTTCTATTTCATGTCTGTATCTGCCTTTGCCCTCCTTGCCAATAGCAAGCCCGCTGCCTACATTCGCGCAACTATTTTTCTCAACCATCTAAATTAACCTGTCTATGAAGCACTTATTTCTCAGTGTCCTCCTTTGCGCTGTCAGCTATGCGGCTGTGCTGGCCCAAATACCCAACCCGGGTTTTGAAAACTGGCAGTCTGCCCCTAGCTATGAATACCCGACGGGTTGGGGCACTGTAGCCCAGGCAACCAATGGCGTGGCAGTTACGTGCGAAAAAAGTACCGACAAGTACACTGGTAATTTTGCCGCGCGCCTGTTTACTCGCGACTTGGTTTTTGCACGCGTGCCCGGCCTGCTCTTTACTGGAAGGCTGGATGTCGCCACGACCACCGTTAGCGGGGGCTTTCCCTATTCAGACCGACCAGCTAGGCTAACAGGCTATTACAAGTACACGCCTGGCGTGGGAGATAGCTGTGCCGTTTTGGGTTTCCTGACCCGCACCATGCCCGGTGGTGCTCGCGACACGGTGGCCATCTTTGCGTGGCAGGGTGTAGCCGCATCGGCCTACACTCCTTTCTCCATCCCACTCACCTACCTTTCCTCGGCCAAGCCAGACACAGGCCTGATCGTCATATCTTCCAGTATCAACCCTGCGGCGCCGGCGCTTAACAGCACTATGTGGGTAGATGCGTTAGCCTTCGAGGGTAGTGTGAGTACAACTGAGGCGGCGGCGCTGCTGCCTGTGCTGCTTTCGCCCAATCCAGCGGCCGAAGCGGTGCGCCTGACGGTGCCCTACGAGGGTTTGCTCCGCGTTTGGATGGTAGATGCGGCTGGCCAGCGCGTAGAGAGTCATCTGATGCGCAGCGGAGAGGCGCTCCCCATAAGCCACCTGCCTGCTGGTGCGTACTTTGTGCTTGTGTTAGAAGCCGACACTGCGCGCCCTTTGGGCTACGCGTCTTTACAGCGGCATTAGAGGAGTTCTCTACTTGATATAGTGTTGGTTGAAAAACTCGCGATAGCCATCTAAGGTCTTGTTCTTCAACACGCGGCGGTAGTTCTCCTGGGTGATGGGGAAGAATTCTTTGTTATAAGCCTTCTTCCCCGTCTCGCCGAGGAAATCCTTGCGGTCTTTAACCTCCTGGTAATAGCGCATGGCTTGCTCCTTATTGTCAAACTTACGAATGACTAAGATGGGCGTGTTGATATCGGTGCCCAGGAAGATGTTCGACAGGCGCAGTTGCTCCAGGCGGTGGTGTTCGCGGTTGTAGTCGGAAATAGCAATCTTGATATCGTCGAGCGGCAGGTCGCTGCCGTAGAGGACGATAAGGAAGTAGTGCAGCTTGTCGTCGTCCAACGTAAAAGCGTCATCGATGGGCATGTTTGGCGCTGCCGACGGGTTGACTGCTACCTCGTGGCCATCGCAAGAGATAACGCGAGCAATTTCTTTAGCGCGGGTGGCTTCTACGCTTTCAGGGAAGCGGCCAATAACTTCCTTGAGCGCGGCGCAGTACGCTGCTTGTCCTTGCAGGCTGCCCGTGCACATGGCTCCAAGCAGGGCAAACTTGGGAATGAGTGGGTTGGTCGTGCCATAGCGTTCAGGTGCTTTTTGGCATCGTTCAAAGGCCGTCTGATAGTCGCCTTTTTTGAATAGTTCGTACGTTTGGTCGTAGTAGCGCGTGGCCTCGCGTTCGCGTTCGCGAGCGTTATTGATGAAGTCAGGGTCTGTCAATACGCGGGTGTAGGGGCTGTTGGGATGGTTGAAAGCGAGCAAATCGTAGTAGTATTTAGCGCGCGAGGTGTTGCCTATGTCCGTAAAGGCCAGGTAGCAATAGTACCAGGTCTCTATCTGGTGTTTGGTTATGTCGGGATATCGGCGCTGCAATTCCTCTAAAGTATTGGCGCAGCGCGGGTTGTTTTCCAGTTTTTCGCGATAGAGGACGCCGAGGTTAAACATCGCTTCATAGGTTGAGGCGTGTATGACGGCCAGTTCTTCTTCGCTTTGCGGTATTCCTCGTAGGATTTCGTTCAGGTCGTCGGGCAGGCTGGCGGCGACGGTGTCGGCTCCTGGGAGGTTGGCGACCTCTATGGCACCGGCTACTTGAGGGCGGTTGCTGCGGCGCCAGTTATCTTCTAATTTTCGGTTTCCCCAAATTTTGGCAAAGTCTTTCTTACCCTTTTTGAGGAAGGCATCGTTATAAAAATAGAATGACGAGCGTTGCCCAGCGATGGGTGCCACAGGTAAGTCGGCACCGGGTGGCGGAGCGGCAGGCCCGGCGGAGGCCTGTTGAGCTTCTTCCTCGCGCTGCTTTTGGATGCGTTTAGCCACGTCCAGTCGCTCTTGAGGGCTCATTTGATAAAGCCGCAGGATGCTGTCATTTTCAGCAATGCGTGTGATGAGGCGCGCAATTTCGGTCAGGTTTTCGGCGTAGCGCTGGGCCCGGTTATAGCGCGGGTCGGTGGCTGGCAACACGGTGAGGGTGCTGTCGAAGTACTTTTTGGCATAGACAAACTCCTCTGCATCGAGGTACAGGTCAGCCAACAGCAGGTAAGCCTCGCTGCGCAGGTAGGTGTTTGAGGCTGCGTTGGCCAAAGACGTCTTCAGCGAGGCTATGGCTTCGTCGCGCTGCTTTTCGCGCAGATGAATGCCTGCGATGGTGAAGTAGATTTGGTCCTTATATTCGGTGTTCTTTTCGTCTCGGGCCATGCGCTCCAGTTGTTTGATAGCCTCACCTGAGGTGAAGCGCTTGTAGGCATAGCCTGCCTGTACCTGTCGCAGGCGCGCGTTAAACTCCATTTCGTAGGTAGGGTTGCTGGCCAGCGCGATGTCCAGGGCAGCGTAGGCTTTGTCGGGTTGGTTGGCTTGCTCGTAGAGTTGGGACAGGATGTAAGCCAATCGGGCGCGCTCGCGTTTACGCGGAGCACTTTGAACGGCTCGTTCCAATGGCGCAATGGCTTGTGCGTAGCGCTTTTGTTTAATAAACAAATATGCCTGAGCTGTATACAAGTCTTTCCGCAGCTCGTTCGGGAAGTAGGGGTCTTGCTCTAGACTGCGATATAAAAAGTCTGCTTCTTCGTACTTCTGCCGCTCCGTCAGCGTACGGCCATACCAAATCATGGCCAGCGGATAGGCCGCTGTGCGCTGTAAAAAATGCTCGTAAGGGTTTTCTTGCGGCAAAAGCGGGTCGTCTTTTTGCGACTTCTTGCTGGTGGCCGAGGGCTTGTTCAGAACATTGGCCTCCTTCCCCGATTTTTGCTCGGGCTTTTTATTCCCTGATATTTTGTCTTTTTTACTCTTTTTCTTTTTAGGCGACTTTTTCTTCTTTTTTTTCTTTTTCACTTCCTTCTTCTTATCGCCTTTTTTCAGTTTGGCTTTGCTGTTGGGGTTGTATTTCTCTCGGATGAAGCGAAACGTGGATTCAGCCGTTTCGTAGTCGCGCTTTAGGTGCTGGGCTTGCCCCATCATGGTGTAGCAGTCGTCCGAGAAATCGCTCACCCGGTGCAGGACGATGGCCGTAGCTGATTTTTTAATGACATTGTCCAGTTTGCCCAGGGCGCTGGAAGGGTTCACTGCGGCGTAGGGATATATTTCCAGCAGCTGATTATAATTGTCCTTGTGCTGTGCTTCCAGTTCTGCTATAGTCAAGCGGAGCAGCTCGTCGGCATTAAACCAATAATTGTATTTAGAGGTGAGGTTGTGATAATTCTTTTTTAACCAGCCTACCTCGGTGTTTTTCTTTTTCGTAGTTACACAGCCGAGGAGGAGCACTGCTGCCAGTACGCCAGACAGAAAAAGCTGGAACTTTGTCATAGAAAGCAGGTTCGGTGTTGGTTTAGGCAACTATTCAATCAGTTTATGGTGCATCTATTGCAGCGGGGGTTGCCTGTAAGGGAATAGACAAGAGCCCGCATTTTTCAGCCATTGGGCGCGTTTTTTACCCGAACTTTGCCGCCGTTAGGGCGTTGTGCGAAAACGCCATGTTCACCAAACAGAAATGCAAAAGTACCTCACTGCAGCCAGAAACTTACTTTTATCCTTTCGCCGGCGAGAGGGCGAGCCGCGCAGTTGGTTAGACCGCTTGCGCGATCAGTATCGCTTAGTTATCGTCAATGATGAGACGTTTGAGGAGGTCTCTTCGCTTAAACTGTCACCACTGAGCGTGTACGTTTTCCTTAGTTCGCTCATTGTTGGCACGGCTATAGTAGTGGTGGTACTCATTGTCTCTACGCCGCTCAAGCGGTATATTCCAGGGTATGGTGACTTTCAGCGCGACAGTGAGATTGCCTCTTTGACTCAGAAAGCCAATGCTTTAGAAAAAGAAATAAACGCCCAGCGGATGTACAACGAGAACCTGCGCAAGATTTTGACGGGTGATCTGGCAGACTTTACGGAAGAAGCCGTTAAAGGAAAGAGCAAGACGGACACCCTGCGCACGGCCCCCCCTTCGCCAGCTGATTTTGCTGGCCGGCTAGGCGAAACGGCGCTTTCCAGCAGCCCTACTGCTGAAGACCCTGCAGCTGGGCAGGTTTCGCCAAAAGGGTTGCCTATATCGCAGGGGAGTGATCAGCCTATCGAGCGTGTTTTGTTTATACCACCGGTTTCAGGGGAAATAACGGCGCGCTTCGACCCACTAAAAAGCCATTTCGGTATTGACATTGCAGCACCTAAAAACACTGCTGTTAAGGCGGCTGCCGACGGCGTAGTGATTTTGGCGGGGTATACTGTAGAAACTGGCTACAGTATTGCTATACAGCACTCTCATAACATCGTTACGCTTTATAAACACAACTCTGTGCTTCTCAAAAAGGCAAACACTCCCGTGAAGGCGGGAGAAGCCATTGCGCTCATTGGGAATACAGGGGTAGAGTCGTCTGGACCACACCTCCACTTTGAATTGTGGTATCGGGGACGCCCTGTTAACCCGGCAGATTATATCGGCTTTCGATGAAAAGCAGGCTCATACGAAGGGCAGCTTTACCACGATGGCATCCAGCTTCTTGCTGCCGGCCACGATGCAGATGCGCGTACCTGGCTCAGCATACTTGGCCTTGACATAACCCATGCCAATGGGTCGGTCGAGGCTAGGGGAGTGGGTGCCTGAGGTTACTGTGCCAATCTTGGCGCCGCGGGGGCTTTCAATATCGTAGCCATGGCGGGGTACCCGGCGGTCTTCTACCAGGAAGCCCACTAGCTTTCGCTTGACGCCTTCCTCCTTTTGCCGCAGAAAACGGGCTTTGGAAGGGAAGTCTTCTACCTTGCTTAGCTTAGTAATCCAGCCCAGGCCGGCTTCCAGTGGACTGGTTTTGTCATCGATGTCGTTGCCGTAGAGGCAGTAGCCTTTTTCCAGACGAAGTGTGTCGCGTGCACCCAGGCCAGCGGGTTTTATGCCCCATTTGGCGCCGTGTTTCATTACTTTATCCCATATTTTGACAATGTCGCGATTGCGGGCGTAGATTTCGAAGCCACCAGCACCTGTGTAGCCCGTAGCTGAC
>JBEQAD010000201.1:0-959 GCA_041640515.1 Saprospiraceae bacterium
GGCGCAAAAACATTGGGCCGAGCACACTCAGCGCTGGAAGACGCTGGTGCCTCGGCTCTGCTGGTATGGTGCCGATAACCGCTATCACTGCTGGCTCGTTGGCTTTCTTAGCGGCAACCCGGGCGTTTCGGTGGTTACAGGCAATCCGCTGCTGGTTGAACTGCGCCCCCGCCTATATGCCACGTTGCTCATCAACGGCGCGGCGTTGGCATTAGCGTATGCGATTGGCGTGCCTCTAGGTATGTTTATGGCGCGGCGTCATCGGCAATGGGCCGATAGCAGCCTGCGCTTGGGGCTGTTGTTTCTGTATTCCATGCCGGTTATCTGGCTGGGTAGTGCCCTGCTCTTGTTGTTTGCTCGCCCCGACATCGGGTTAGGATGGCTAAACGGCGCCACCGTAGAGCCATGGTTACTTAGCGGTAAGCCTTTTTGGCGGTGGGTGGCTAGCAATGCTGACCGCATGCTCTTGCCTGTGCTTACCCTGTCGCTGCACCATGGCACCGTCATCGCCTTACAAATGCGTACAGGTCTCGTAGAAGCGCTTCAGAAGGATTACATCCGCACGGCGCGCGCTAAAGGCTTAAGCGAGCGGGCGGTCTTTTGGCGCCATGCGTTTCGCGACGGCCTTTTTCCCGTCATCACGACATTCGGCTACCTGTTTCCTGTCCTGTTCAGCGGCTCCTTGGTTGTCGAGTACTTGTTTGATTTCCCGGGCATGGGGGTTAAGATGCAAAACTCCTTCGCCCAGCACGACTACCCGGTGCTCTTTGCCATGGTCATGTTTATTGCCGGGATAACCTTGCTGGGTATGCTTATTGCTGATGCTCTGTATGCTTGGGCTGACCCGCGCGTACGCTTGGGCCGAAACAGCAGCTAACTACAGGCCGTATTTGTCAATCAAGTACACTAACGCGGCCATGCTGGCTGCGCCCAGTTGCAACTCGCGCGGGTGTACCGCT
>JBEQAD010000201.1:969-6270 GCA_041640515.1 Saprospiraceae bacterium
GCTTCGAAAACGTCTGCTGCCGTATGGTGAAAGTCAAAATAGCGCTGCGAGTCGGGCCTAAGGCCAGCCAATAACCCTTTTTGCCGGCGCAGCGGGCTGATATCGGCGCCCGAGCCGCCGCGCCACAGCAGCAGCCCGTAAGGACGCAACAGTTCTTCAAACTGTTGCACTTGGTCGTAGTAGTAGTCCATCATTTCTGGGTCGGCGTCGAAGCTAAACCCTCGGGGAGTGAACCCTCCTGCATCGCTCTCCAAGGCGAAGAGATGTATCTCCTCTTTTTCATCAGCGGCGTTGGCGTAGGTTAGTCCGCCGCGCAAGCCGTTTTCTTCGTTCATAAACAATACGCAGCGCAGCGTGTGACGCGGGCGATAGCCGAGCCGGCGCAGCCGGTAGAGCACCTCCATACTTTGTACACAGCCAGCACCATCGTCGTGAGCGCCATGGCCTACGTCCCAACTGTCCAGATGACCTCCTACCAGGATAATCTTATCGGGTTGTTGTGAGCCGCGAATTTCGCCGATGACGTTGTAAGAAAGCACGTCGGGCAAAGTGCGACAGTTCAGCATCATAGACACGCGCACGCCCGTTTCTTGCGCCAAAAGGGCACTGAGTTGCTCGGCGGCGTTGGTGCTGATAGCTGCCGATGGAATGAGGGCATGTGCTGAGTCGTAGCGCAAGGAGCCTGTGTGCGGATAGTCGTCAAGTGCTAACCCCATCGAGCGCACCAGCACTCCGACGGCGCCATATTTGGCAGCGCGAGAAGGGCCATTGACACGCTGATCTACGGCGCCCCCGTAAGCCTCGAAGGTATTGACGTGTCGGCACTCCATAGGGCGGTTGTAAAATACGATCTTACCCGCAAGGGCTTTTGTCCCTAGGGTGTCCAGCGCTTCCCAACTGCGCACTTCTATCACCTCGCCCACAACAGGTTTTCCGCCAGTGCCCACCGAGCCACCCAATGCTAAAGCGTTGAGGCGAAGGTTTTTACGTTTGTCTGTACCCAATACTTCTACCACCTCAGGTGCGCCGCGCTCCCAGCGCGGCACCAAGACCGGTTGCAACCATACGCTGTCTAAGCCGCAGGTGTCCAGCACGGCCTTTGCCCAGCGCACTGCCTTATCAGCACCCGGGCTGCCGCTCAAGCGGTGACCAACGCCATAGCACAAGTCGCGTAGCCAAGGATAAGCTTTGCCGTCGGCTAGGGATTGGTTAAAAATTTCGCGAAGAAACGCCTTGTCTACCGCCCATGGGTCATGCTGAGCGCACGCAACACCAGACAGTGTAATTTTGACAATAACTAAGAGCGTTCTTGCGCTTCCAAGCGTGTTCTGTAGCCCTCTTTTTTTCATAAATCTAGTGCACTTTTGTTTTTTGAAAAAGGAAAAAAGAGTAAGTTGTAAGCAGCTAAAGGTCAGTAGTTCTCTTTTTCAAAATTATGCTCTTTAAAAAAAAGAAAAATTGTGATATAATTAGGCAAGTAAAGGATCTCCTGCTCGTTCGTCGAAAAATTGTGAAATAATACGCGACTGTTCTTGTATGACCTACACAAAGCCTTTTACCTTTGTATCGCTCATGAGCCAGATGGAGTAAAGAGAAATAATTTGGTTTTATTTGGTTAGGGCAGAGGTAGTGCTGTGGTGGCACTGCCTCTTTTTTTGTGCAAAGAAAGGGCAACCTTAGCTACTGGTAGCCGCCGTAGAGGAAGAGGTAGAATAAGAAAGCTACTATCCCGCTACTTTTGCCTCACTCACTGCAACGTCATGTCTATGAACCGTACTGTGCCAGGCTTTCGTGGATGGATTTCTCTTTGCTGCTTTCTAGCAGCCATGCCTTCCGCTTTTTCTCAAAAACCAACGCTGGACTACTACTTGCCGTCGGTTTCGTTCGACGCTGCCGTGCCTAAGCCTGCCGATATTCTGGGCTATGAAGTGGGAGAGTGGCATGTTTCGCATGATCAGCTGATGCAATACCTGCGCGAGGTGGCTCGAACAAGTAATCGGGTGCTGCTCAGCGAATATGGGCGCACGCACGAGCGGCGGCCCTTGATTTATCTGACCATCTCGGCTCCAGAAAACCTCCAGCGTTTAGAAAGCATCCGCCAGCAGCGATCTCAGTTGGCTGACCCCGAGCGGAGTGGTTCCTTAGACCCAGCCGCCTTTCCGGCAGTAGTGTTTATGGGTTATTCCGTCCACGGTAACGAAGCCAGCGGTAGCAACGCTGCCCTGTTGGTGGCTTACTATCTGGCGGCGGCGCAATCGCCTGAAATAGAGCAATTGTTAAAGCAGACAGTTGTTCTGTTTGACCCTTGCTTCAACCCCGATGGTTTGCAGCGCTTTGCCACATGGGTAAATAGTCGCCGCAGCCAGACACTCATGCCTGACCCAGCGCATGAGGAGTTTCACGAGCCCTGGCCGGGTGGACGCACCAACCACTACTGGTTTGATTTAAATCGAGATTGGCTGGTTATCCAACAGCCCGAGTCGGTTGGGCGTATAAAGCTCTTTCAAGACTGGCTGCCTAATGTACTGACCGATCACCACGAAATGGGCACGAATTCCACATTCTTCTTCCAGCCCGGGGTGCCCTCGCGCGTACATCCGCTTACCCCAGCGCTCAACCAGCAGCTGACGGCGCGCATTGGCGAATACCATGCCCGCGCTTTAAGTGAGAAAAAGGTGCTTTTTTATTCGGAAGAGAACTATGACGATTTCTACTACGGCAAAGGTTCTACTTATCCAGACGTGCAGGGCGCTATTGGCATCCTCTTCGAACAGGCCAGCAGCCGCGGCAGTGCTCAGGAAAGCAGCTATGGGCTGCTCACTTTTCCTTATACCATTAGAAACCAGGTGATTACATCGCTATCTACACTCCAGGCGGTGGGTGACTTACGCGCGGAACTGAACGCTTATCTGCGCCATTTCTATCGCACAGCGCTGGAGGAAGCCCGGCAAGGCCAAGTAAAGGGCTATGCGTTTAGTGACCCTCATGGACAGCTGGGCATTCCAGTACGCGAGTTTATTCGCCTTTTGTTGCGGCATCGCATCCGTGTGCATCCGGTGCTCGGGCGCCAGGAGGGTAGCCAGAGCCCGACCTGGGTTGTACCGACAGAGCAGCCTAAATATCGTTTAATTCAGGCGATCTTCGAGCGTCGCACCGCTTTTGAAGACAGCATCTTCTATGACGTGTCGGCTTGGACGCTGCCCGACGCCTTTGGGCTCGATTGGTCAGCGCTATCGGCAGGGTCTTTAGCACAGATGCGCCTGGGGCCACCTTTGGAACAGGAGCCAGCCTGGCCTGCACTTATCGTGCCGGAGCCCTCTGCCTCATTGTATGCCTATGCTGTTTCGGAAGAGGGCTACGACGTGCCTCGCCTGATGACGGCTTTACTTCGCGCGGGCGTGCGGGTATTGGTGGCGCAGCGACCGTTTTCGGCAGAAGGGCGCGATTTCCGCGAAGGGTCACTGCTTATCCCGCTCGATCGCCAGCCGCTCGATGCTGCTGCCATACGTCAGCGCATCCTACAAAGTGGCGCCGAGGATGTGCGAGTGTTTGCGCTTCGCAACGGCCTGACGCCTAGAGGGCCGGACTTGGGCAGCTCACACTTCAGCGTCTTGCGCCTGCCGAAAGTTGTGCTGATTACCGGGCGCGATGCTGACGCTACAGAAGTGGGTGAAATTTGGCACTTGCTCGATGTTCGTTATGGCCTTCCACCACTACTTATTGACGCTGAGCGTTTTAATGCTCTTAATATCAGCTTATCAACTTCTTCCGGGATTTCAGGAATTAATTCTGATAATTTTTTAGGAATTAATTTCAAGTGAGCATCATAAATTTCATAGACGGAATTAAAATTAAATGGCGGTGATCCTGAAAGCATTTCATATAAAGTTATACCAAGAGAGTAAATATCTGTTTGCGGAGTTGGCTCGAGATTCTTTATTTGCTCAGGACTCATATAAAATGGAGTTCCAATATTAAAACCAATGCGGGTCAGATCTTTATTTTCATTCAATGATTTTGAAATACCAAAATCCATTATTTTAACCATTCCACTTCGGTCAATGATAATATTCGATGGCTTAAGATCTCTGTGAATAAATCCCATTGAATGAGCATAAT
Source organism: Saprospiraceae bacterium (assembly GCA_041640515.1). Taxonomy (GTDB): domain Bacteria; phylum Bacteroidota; class Bacteroidia; order Chitinophagales; family Saprospiraceae; genus M3007. The sequence goes on from JBEQAD010000201.1 coordinate 5,089, forward strand.
CAACCGCTACAAGTACCTGTTGAAGAACTCTGAGAGCAAAAATCAGATCCAGTCTACCGTATGTTGATATAAGCTGACCAATAGTTGATCCATCAACAAATTCCATTACAATTCCGGTTGCATCTTTTGTTTCTAAGAAACCATAAACTGTAACGATATTTGGATGATTAAGTTTAGCCTGATTTTTAGCTTCAACGCGAAATCGTTCAACGACGATAGGGTCTTTTATAAGTTTGGGATTGATAACTTTAATGGCAACATATCTCTCAAGCTGAATATCGTAAGCTTTGTAAACACTACCCATTCCTCCTTCACCTAAAAGAGAAATAATTTGATAATTAAGAATTCTCTTACCAATCATTATTATTCTTCTCAATTAAAATAAAGGAATAGTCATCATCAGCGCCTCTTCTTTGAATGAGAGATATGATCGAATTCTGAATTGAGTCAAAATCTTTACTGATAAGAATTTGCTGAAGTTCGGAATCGTTTATTACTGATGTAATACCATCTGAACAGAGAAAAAATCTGTGTTTATCTGAGTTACTCAATCGCATTTTACTTAAATCAGGTTCCGGATTTTCCTTGCCCAACGCTTTTAGAATAACGTTATTACTTGGATGATTACTGGCTTGCTTCAGGGTTAAAAAGCCATCTTCCAATAACTTTTGAATTAGTGTATGATCTTTTGTTAATAATCTCAGATTATTTCCTTTAAGATAGTAAATTCGTGAATCGCCTAAATGACCCCAATATGCAAAATTGTCCTTAAGGTAAAGAATATCGAGTGTTGTAGTCATCTGATTCTTGTTTTTTAGCTGATGGGAATATTTAATCAGGAAATCATTTGCATCAAGTATTGTCTCTTTTATCCTTTCGAGGTAATCAGGTTGATTGGAAGCATCGAATAAATTTTTTACTGCTGAAATAGTGATTCTTGAAGCAACTTCCGGATCGTAATCTGCACCCACTCCATCACAAAGAACACATAGTAAACCATCATCAATAAAAACTGTTTCAATAGCGTCTTCATTTGTGATTTTATTGGCCCCTTTGCCAGAAAATTTTGAAATCAGATATTTTTCCATTGTGCAAGTTGGATTGTTCGTTAGTTAAATCATTGATTCAAAAATAAGTATTTATTGACACATTAATGAAAGATACCGTGCTTTATGACCAATG
>JBEQAD010000202.1:0-6251 GCA_041640515.1 Saprospiraceae bacterium
GGCCTGGATGTGCGATTCACCAGCGTCTTGTTTCTTTACCCAGCCCTGCAGCAGCAGCATGTACAGTAAACCTGCCACGCCAAAGAGAGGAAGTAGATAAACTAAGGAGTCCATCTTGTTTTGTTTTGCTTTGTTACAATAGAGTTGTTTCTACTTTCAGATAGACGAAAAGAAGGCGCAAAAATAGGCAAATTTCTTTTCGGTCTTTGCTTTAGGCAGTGCCCCGCACCGAATATATGAAAGCGCTCTGGTAGGAACAGGTCACTCATCGGCGTCGGTCGTGGGCTGCTCTTTGGGCGCTAGGAACTGTGGGCTTACATAGTAGTGGCGCAAAATATTGAGGTGGTGCAAGTGGTGGCCGGCAATGATGAAAAAAAGCGCACGCGGCGTGGTGCGCAAGCCGCTGGCAATGCCCGGAAAGCGCGACTGTTCCTCGGTGCACTGTTGAAGCAGAAAAAGGGTGTTGTCGCGCACGGTCTTCCACTCCTGTAATAGGCTTTTGAGGGTGCGCCCCGATACGTTTACTTCTTCCATCCAGAATACCGGATTGAAGCCGGGTAGGGCAATGCGGTCGCCGCGGATAAAAGACAGGATGCGGAAGGCCATCACTCGCTCAAAGTCTATGAGGTGGATGAGGACCTGCTTCAGGGTCCACTTGTCGGGAGCATAGCGATAGTCGCCAGCCTCTTCGGGCAGGGGGCGCAACAGCTGCAGGGTCTCGCGGAAAGTGCGTTTCAAGAGGGTTTGCGCTCCCGCACGTGGCGGCAGTATCTTCAAGTACTGTTCGTGCAGCGGAGCGTACTCGCCTTTCTTAGGCCGTTTCATGTGCGGGCTAACCGAGTCATGAACCACACCTCAAAAACGGTGTAGGCGACGTATTGCAGAAGAAAAAGACCTACATACCAGGCATCCTGAGGCTTTGCCGCTTCCCGATAGACAAACAAGGGTACTAGGGCGGCAATCATTTTTCCAAAAACAGAGGCCATGATTAGCTGAATGAATGCCTGCTTATTGGCACTGGTAGCAGCGCGTTTGCCGGCGGCAAAGAGTGCTGCACACAGGAGGCTGAACAGCACGGCGACACTCCCCGCAAAGAACACGTGCATGCGCGCTGCGGGCACTAACCACATCAGTGCCGCGGAGACTAAGGTAACTATGGCCGTCGTGCCAGCTAAATAGCCTAAGAACGCAGAGAAGCGCATACGATAGGGGGGTTATTTCAGCCGCCGGTACAGCGAAATTAGGGCAGCAATCAGAAAAAGGATGGTAAGAAACACGGCCCATGTAGGGCGCTCCAACCCCATTCGCCCATCGAGCCAACGCCCGATAAGTACGCCCGCCAGACACGCGCCCAACAGCTCAAACGCTAAACCGCTGTAGCGCGCCCACTCTTTGAGCGACGAATTAGGCCTTTGCCGTTGCGGTTTTTCCTGTGACATCGTCCGACGGTGTTTTGGCTGCGCCTTGACCACTTCCCATCGCACACGATACGTTGAAGCGCGCGCCGCTTTGCACCACTAATTTATTGGTGCTCACTTCGCCTTCGATTTCCGCCGTTTCGCGCACATTGAGTAATTCGCTCACCTTCAAGATGCCTTTGAAACGCCCTTCAACGACGGCGTTGGCGCAGGTGATTTCGCCCTCCACTTGTCCAGTGGGGCCAATGATGATTTTGGATTTGCAAAAAACCTTACCTTTTACGGTGCCGTCCACACGCAGATCGCTATCGCAATGCAACGTGCCTTCTAACGTAGTGCCTTTTACTAAGGCGTTAAAAGCGCTCGGTGTGGCGCCCGTGCTGGGAGTGGTCTCCTCCGTGTTTTTACTGCTGCCAAACATGAGTGAAGTCGGTTACTTGAGTGGTTAAGGTGTTAGAAATAAAAAACAGAGAACTCCCGCAAACGTACAGAAGTCCTCTGCTTTTTCCCACTGAAAATGGGAGAAAGAGGTTGGGATGACACTTAGAAATTGGGGCAGTACACGCCGCGCCGCTCGGGGCCGCAAACTTTGTACAACAGCGAAAATTCAAAAGCGCCGTTGCCATTAGAGGCTGTGTAAAGACTGGAGGTGTTGATGTCGTAGCTAAAGCCGATGGTAAACTGTTCGTAGTCGAAGCGGGTGCTCAGGATAAAGGCATCCACCAGTTTACCTGTATTCAGCTTGTTAGCCACGCGCGCCCAGGCGCCCAGTTGGAAAGCTTGGCTGTAGCGGCGGCTGTTGCCCAGCAAGAACTTAAAGGAATTCCCCGCGTTAACTTGGAACGACGGCCCTTGGAAGAAAGTGACCACCCCTGGCAACAAGCCAAAGCGTTTGCCTGCCATGAATTCACCTCCCGCGTGGAAAGTGAATTTGCTATACAGCGGGATGTTTTGATTGCCAAAGGACTGGTTAGCGCGGTTAAGGTGGCTAAAGGCGGCACCAAAGTAAAAGTTCGAGTTTTCATCGAACACGCTGAACCACAGCAGGCCTGCCGACATATCCAGGAATAGGAAATTAGGGTTTTCAATAACCTCGCCCGGCTGGGTAGGGTCAAATTGACCTGCGCCATTGTTTTGGCTAGGCCAGCGAAGCGCTGCACTATTGATGCTGCGCTGGCTGACGCCAAAGTCACCACCAAACACGAGATAGTGCGCTTTGCGGCGATAGCCGCCCATCTTTTTAGCATAGGACCCCGACAGACGCGCCTGCAGCGTAGCAAATTCGGACTCGCCAGCCTTGTCGCCCCAGAGCGTGCCGCCGATGCCGAAGTAGTCGTAACGGCCTACGGCGACCTTCTGATCATAAGAAGCCGAAAACGTATTGTAAGCGTTCTGACGCAACACCGATGCCCACTGGTTGCGGTAGTTAGCCACAAAACGGTGAGAGCAGTTCATCACCCCCGTCATGGCTGGGTTAAGGTTTAAGGGACTCATGTAGAACTGCGAGAAATGGATGTCTTGGGCCTTTGTTATCACCGACGATAGGCACAAGACAAGGCCCAACACGCTAACACGTAAAGCAGTCTTTTTCATAAACAGGCAGAACTATGTTGTTTGGTTAAAGACATTGACGCAACTCGACGCTCCTAAGCAGAGAATATTTAACTTAGCAGATTAAACGAAGTAAGGCAAAGGTAGAACTTTCACGCATCGGCCAATAGCCCCTTGCTGGTTTCGCATATAAAAATTAAAATTTTAACGCTCGGGCCTGCCTTTTCAACGCACAACGCCTCAGTGCGGCTGCGTATTTCGGGCCTTGTGTTAAGATGCGAGTACCCACGCACAGCAGAGCCATCAGCTGGCATAGGTGCTGCTTGGTGGAGTGATAAAACTACAGGCGTCGGCTGATTTGAGGCAGCACCGTGCGTTTCCAAGTTACGAAGTCGCCCGATATAATGTGCTGGCGGGCCTGTCGGACGAGGTCGAGGTAAAAACCGAGGTTTTGCAGTGTGGCCAGCTGCAGTCCTAGTATTTCGCCGCTGAGGAATAGGTGGCGTAGATAGGCTCGGGTATGTTGCTGGCTGGTGGAGGCAGGGCATTGGGCGTCGATGGGGTCGAAGCATTCCTTCCAGCGCTGGTTGCGGATGCTGATGATGCCTTCCCATGTGTAGAGTATACCGTGGCGGGCGTTGCGCGTAGGCAACACACAGTCGAACATGTCCACGCCGCGCTCGATGCACTCCAGTAGGTTTTCGGGAGTGCCTACACCCATGAGGTAGCGTGGGCGGTCGGCAGGCAGGATTTCGGTGACCAGTGCCGTCATAGCATACATGTCTTCAATAGGTTCGCCGACAGACAAGCCTCCGATGGCATTGCCCGGACATCCGAAGGACGCTACGACTTCTGCAGACTTCTTGCGCAGTTCAGCATAGGTGCTGCCCTGCACGATAGGGAAGAGGGTCTGCTCGTAGCCGTACAGGGGCTCGGTCTGCTGGAAGCGCTCGACACATCGGGTTAACCACCGGTGGGTGAGGTCCATAGAGGTTTTGGCATAGTGAAAGTCGCAAGGGTAGGGCGTACATTCATCGAAAGCCATGATAATGTCACCTCCGATAACGCGCTGGATGTCAACGACACCTTCTGGAGTGAAGGTGTGGCGCGAGCCGTCAATGTGGCTTTGAAAGGTGACGCCTTCCTCGCGGATTTTGCGCCGATGGGCCAGCGAATACACCTGATAGCCACCGCTGTCAGTCAGGATAGGGCGATGCCAACCGTTAAAGCGGTGAAGTCCGCCAGCTTGCCGCAGCACATCGAGACCGGGGCGTAGGTAGAGGTGGTACGTGTTGCCTAAGATAATTTGGGCGCCTACATCGTCTGCCAACTCGCGCTGGTGAATGGCCTTGACCGTGCCGGCGGTACCAACGGGCATGAATATGGGAGTCTCGACGGTGCCGTGGTCGGTGTGTATGCGTCCGACGCGGGCGCGGCTGTGTGGGTCAGTGGCCAGCAGCTCAAAGGTCATAGCAGGGCATTCAGAGAAAAGGGTTGTACTCGCGCTCGTGTCGGATAGTAGTGGCAGGGCCGTGACCGGCGTACACGATGGTTTCATCGGGCAAACTAAGCAATTGGTTGCGTATGCTCTCGATGAGGGTCGGATGGTGGCTACCGGGCAGGTCGGTGCGCCCGATACTTTCGTAAAAAAGCGCATCGCCTGCCACGACAAAGCTCGCTGCTGGGCAATAAAATGATAGGCCGCCCGGGCTGTGGCCAGGGGTAAAGCGCACCTCTATGCGGCTGTTACCAAAGGTGATGACGTCGCCTCCTTGCAAAAAGCGCTCTGGCATAGGCGATGGCTCGGGACGAGGCAGGCCGTACAGGGCGCAAATAGAAGGGTAGTTTTCCAGCAACGGCACTTCGTTGGGGTGGCACTCGGGCAGCAACCCCCATGTACGATAAACGAAAGCATTGCCAAATACGTGGTCAATGTGGGCATGTGTGAGAATGAGGCGAACGGGCTGCAGGTGTAAGGTTTCTATAGTCTGCTTTAGCCCAGCGCATTCCTGCGAGGTGTAGCAGCCTGGGTCGAGCAGGATGGCTTCGCCCGTCTCATCATATAAAATGTAGGTGTTTTCTGCAAATGGGTTGCATTCTATCCACGTAATCGCTGTCATAGCCGGGCAAGAATACGCACATTTTCGGATTTGGTGGGTGGTGAGTGGCAGCGCGTGCCGCCAGCCCATTTCCGCATTTTCTCCGCTAAAGGCAGCAACGCCAGCGCAGGAAAGTTAGCCGCCGCCCTTTGCGCCAGCGCCGAGCGAAGTCACAGTTTTCGGCTTAGTGAAATCGCCATTGGGTAGAAATTTTAATTTTATCAAAAGCCTGAAATTCAGCTGTTTAATAAAAAAAATAAAAACAAATCAGGGTTTTTAGGCCCTGATGAGGTAGGCGCAAGTGTCCCGGCGCAAGCAGTGGCTGGGTTGACCTTTGCTTCGTCAATGGTTCACTTAACCAGTAAAAAACTATGAGGAAAAGCAACATGAAGAACTTGAACAGTAGAAATACGAGCAATCGCGTGGGCATATTAGCAGTGCTGTGGAGCATGGCACTGTGGCTGTGCCTAAGTTGGCCCGAAGCTGTCCTGGCGCAATGCAACCCAGCAGGTAATCCCACGCGGTGGGAGTACACGTTTACTCCCAACACGACGCTGAATTTGTTGGGACAACAATTTTGCACCTCGCAGCAAATGAGCACTAATTGTTGTGGGGGGGCATCTTACCGCTGTTTAGACCTGATTTTCCGAATAGAAAATGGGCCAGGCGGTCAGACCTTCAACACCGGTTGCAGGGGCCAGGTCAACCTAATGACCGCGCAGGGTAACTTCGATGCGATGTACTTCAGCGTAGGGGTGCCCAACGCAGCGGGTAACAACGTTAGCTGTGGAACACCACTGCCTATTGGCAATAATTACACCATCTCTGTGCTGTTCAACGGCACAGCTGGTGGTGACGTCACCGCTAACCTGTTGGTGTTTAGTTCTAATGGTCTGCTGGTTTCAAGTTTCCTGCAAACCGTCAGCCCTGGGCAAGCTGTCATGCTTACCTTATGCAAGCCGGGTTTTGGCTGTGTGATGGATGAAGTTACTTTTGGTTGTTGTGCTGCAGAGGCGACGTTGTCGCTAAACCTCAATGCTCCTGATACCCTGTGTAAGGGCGGGAGTACGGTGCTCAAAGTGGTAGGTCTAAATGGCGTACCGCCCTACCGCGTCTCCGTGCGGGCTGCTAACCTGGTTGACACTACCTACTTCACCGTAGCGGTGCCTAGCGATGACGTGCT
>JBEQAD010000203.1:0-6237 GCA_041640515.1 Saprospiraceae bacterium
CTGCTCTGCGGCTGTAAACACGCCCACTGGGCCTGTTAGCGGAGCGCTGGTGTAAGCCGTAGCGGTCACTTTCTTTTTGGTTGGCTTCGGGGGCTTCTTATTGTCGTCGTAATGTGCCGTCCCACATAAGATAACTTCGTATTCTCCGTTTTGGGCATAAGCATGCCAGGGCGACTCCTCAAAGCTGTAGTGACCGTCACCAAACTCCCAATAGCTGGTGTAGAAAGCCTGAGGAGCTCCTGCCACTTGTACCAGCGGCGGATACTTTGGTTGAAAGCGGAAGCCATTGCCTTCCGCAAGGGTAGTAAACTGAGCTACCGGCACTGGTAGCGTATCTTGAGCCAGTAGCTGAGCGGCTAAGGGCCAACAAAAAAGCACAGCGATCAGCTTTTCTTTTGTCATGGATGCTAGAAAGGTACGCTGAAGAGGCAATTTTAAAGATAAAAAACAACAAAAAATACACCAAAAGAGGCTCTTAAAAATTGCATGACATAGGTCTTTGTTACTCTGGGAAAGCTTTCCATAATAAAATCAAAAAGGCTCCCCTCACTTGGGAAGCCTCTACATCAGACTTACTAAAGACTTATTTTTGTTTGGGTTACACTCCTGACGGTCAGGCCAGTTTACTTACATCGCGAAAAAGGATACTGCGACGGTCAAAATGGATAAGGTTCAATTTTTTCAGCTCACTCATCACCGCGGTAACCGTCTGGCGACAAGTTCCAGTGAGGTTGGCGATTTCGTGATGGGGCAAGAAATCGCGTACAACAGTCTCATAGCCTATAGACAGACCTTCTTTTCGCGCTACATCGAGAAGAAACTCGATGATGCGTTTGCGAGCATCTTTGACGAGTACTTGAGCTAGTCGGTCTTCGATACGCTGTAAGCGGCGACACATGTGCTGAAGACAGCATTGCATCATATGCTGGCTACCAGCGAGCATGGACATGAAGTTGCTGTTTGGGACAGCGAGGTATTCAGCCGTTTTGCTAAGCACCTGGGCAAACTCGGTGCGGGTTCGTTCCCCCATGAGAATGGACTCGCCAAATACGGCTTCCGTCCACAGCAGATCTTTGATAACCTCCCGCTGCTCTTCATCAGATGCGTAAGAGCCAATTTTGATTCGACCCGCGCAGAGAAAATAGATTTTATCGGCGTCGTCGCCCGGTCGATAAACAAACTCCCACCTTGAGGTCCGGTGATACTCTGCAGAAGCAGCCAGTTGCGCTATTTGCACAGAAGATAACGGCTGAAGAAGAGGTATTCGGCAAAGGAAGGCGGTTTTTGCAGCTTTATCCATGGCGACACATTTCTTAAATAAATTGAAATGAGAGCGGATGTTTCTCAAAACAAAAGTAGGAGCCCCGGGCACTTCTCCTCAAGCACAAAGAAGGAAATTTGTCGACCATTTTTAAACAAACAGACCTCTTCAAAGTAATTGAAAATCAAAAAGATGAAACCTTCATCAGATAACAGGAGAGCCGACGATACAAGGGTGCATCGTCGGCTCTAAAGTTGGTATCCTAGCCCTAAAAGGCGTTGAGGCACACCTCAACGATTAAGTACGTGAGCTAAGCCTCTTCCTTTGGAAGCGCTGACACCAACCCGAATATGGAGATCGGGTTAGTATTCGTCCTCGTTGAAGAAAAAATCATCGTGGCGCATGTAATCTGGCCAGATGTCTTCGATGCTTTCGTACAGCTCGCCATCGTCTTCCAGCTCGTTGAGGTTTTCAATGACCTCCGGCGGAGCACCAGAGCGGATGGCGTAGTCTATCAGCTCCTCTTTCGTGGCGGGCCAGGGTGCTTCTTCGAGGTGAGAAGCCAATTCAAGCGTCCAATACATAGTTGATTTTGGTTGAATTTTGAGCCAATTGTTGGAGGCTGAACATTCAATGTTTACAGAATGAGCATGGCGTCGCCGTAGCTGTAGAAGCGGTACTTTTCTTTAACAGCCTCCTGGTATGCATCCATGATGAGTTCTGTTCCCCCAAAGGCGCACACCATAATTAATAAGCTCGACTTGGGCAGATGAAAGTTAGTAATCATGCTGTTAGCAATGTGGAACTCGTAAGGCGGGTAGATAAACTTATTAGTCCATCCCTCCACGGGCTTGAGCAATTCTTCTGCCGATACGGCCGTTTCTATGGCGCGCATGACGGTAGTGCCTACAGCACACACCTTTTTGCCGGACTTCTTGGCCATGTTCACCTTGCTCGCAGCATCTTCCGAAATTCGAAAGTATTCTGCCTCCATTTTATGCTTAGAGAGATCTTCCACCTCGATGGTGCGGAAGGTGCCCAAGCCGATATGCAGTGTAAGTTCAGCAAACAGTACGCCTTTTAGCTCCAGGCGTTTTAGCAATTCGCGGGTGAAGTGAAGCCCAGCTGTAGGTGCTGCTACGGCTCCCTCTTCTTTGGCGTATACAGTTTGATAGCGTTCCCGATCTATCTCCTCTGGATCGCGATTGATATAAGTGGGCAGGGGCGTATGCCCCAAGCGCGTGAGCGTAGCGCGAAACTCTTCGTCCGACCCATCGAAAAGGAAGCGGATAGTGCGTCCTCTGGAGGTGGTGTTGTCTACTACTTCCGCAGAGAGGATATCGTTGCCATGCTCGTCTTCGAAATAGAGCTTGTTGCCTACTCGGATTTTGCGGGCTGGGTCCACTAACACATCCCACAAACGGGCTTTAGCGTTAAGCTCGCGAAGCAGAAAGACTTCGATAGTTGAGCCTGTTCGCTCCTTTTTACCATACATGCGAGCGGGGAACACCTTGGTGTTGTTGAAAATCATAGCATCGCCCTCGTTAAAGTAATCGAGAACGTCGCGGAACATCTTGTGCTCAATCTTCCCCGTCTTTCGATGGACGACCATCAGTCGGCTTTTATCGCGCTCTTCAGCTGGATATTTGGCGATGAGTTCAGGAGGTAGCTCGTAGTTGAAACTGCTCAGTTTAGTGCGCATAGGTGAACAGGTAAAGGAGTATAAAGTGCTCCAAAATGGCCGCAAAAATAGGTTTTGTACGCAAACGATTGGAAGTAAAAAATAGTTCTCGCCTCACACCGCGAGATGTAAGACGAGCGAGAGAAAAGACGAAGAGCATCTTAAATAGCTACAGCACCACGTGGAGCTTTTTTGCGGTCGTGCTCCTTAAGGAAGATTTTGCGCAGGCGTATGCTCTTGGGCGTTACTTCCACGTATTCGTCCTCTTGGATATATTCCAGTGCTTCTTCTAGCGTAAACTGCCGAGCAGGCGGCAACGAGACTTTATCATCAGAACCAGAAGCGCGCATATTAGTCAGCTTTTTCGTCTTTGTTACGTTGACCACCAAATCGTTCGAGCGGTTGTGCTCTCCAATAACTTGCCCTTCGTATACCTCTTCGCCGGGTTCGATAAAGAACACGCCGCGTTCCTGTAGGTTATCTAACGAGTAAGCGATGGCTGTGCCGGTTTCCATAGCGATCAGTGAGCCGCTCTGACGACCTGGTATATCTCCCTTCCAAGGCTCATAGGTCAGGAAACGGTGAGTGACAATGGCCTCACCTTGGGTGGCGGTGAGCAGCTGGGATCGCAGACCAATAATGCCGCGCGAGGGTATCTCAAAGCGCAACAAAAAGCGATCATTGCGCGGCTCCATGCTCTTGAGTATGCCCTTGCGGCGGGTAACCAGCTCGATGCACTTTCCGCTCGAAGGCTCCGGGACATCTATGGTCATCTCTTCGATGGGCTCGTGCTTGAGGCCGTCTATTTCCCTGATAATGACAGTGGGCTGGCCGATTTGCAGCTCATACCCTTCACGGCGCATGGTTTCAATAAGAATGCTTAAGTGTAGCACACCGCGCCCGTACACGATAAAGGAGTCAGCGCTCTGGGTTTCCTCCATACGCATAGCGAGGTTTTTTTCCAATTCACGTAGCAGGCGCTCGCGAAGGTGGCGGCTGGTTACGTATTTACCTTCACGTCCAAAAAATGGCGAGTCGTTGATGGTGAACAGCATACTCATCGTTGGCTCGTCCACCGCGATAGGGTCGAGGGCCTCTGGGTTTTCGGCATCGGCGATGGTGTCGCCAATTTCAAAGCCTTCCAGCCCTACTACCGCGCAGATGTCTCCTGCCTCGACAAGGGCAGCTTCCTTGCGCGCCAGCCCGTCAAAGGTGAACAGCTGCTTAATGCGATGTTTCTGCACCGTACCGTCTTTTTTCACCAGCGAGACAGGCTGATTGGCCACCAACTGCCCCCGGCGCAGGCGTCCGATGGCAATGCGCCCGACATAACTGGAATAGTCCAGCGAGGTAATGAGAAGTTGGGTCGTTCCTTCTTCCGTCTGCGGTTCCGGAATATAGCGCACAATGTCGTCGAGCAGGGGCGTGATGTCGTTAGTTGGCTTCTTCCAATCGTGCCCCATCCAGCCTTGCTTAGCAGAACCGAAAACTACGGGGAAGTCGAGCTGCTCGTCGTTGGCTCCCAGGGAGAACATCAGGTCGAATACCTGCTCGTGAGCCCAGTCGGGGTTACAGTTGGGTTTATCTACTTTATTAATGACTACAACCACTTTTTTGCCCATTTGCAGGGCTTTCTGCAACACGAAGCGGGTCTGAGGCATTGGGCCTTCAAAAGCATCTACCAATAGTAAAACACCATCGGCCATATTGAGCACGCGCTCCACTTCGCCGCCAAAGTCGGCGTGCCCCGGTGTATCAATCACATTGATTTTGTGGCCTTTGTACTGTATAGCGATGTTTTTAGCCAGGATGGTGATGCCGCGCTCACGTTCCAAGTCGTTGTTGTCCAAAATGAGTTCCCCGGTAACCTCATGGGCTTTAAACACTTGGGCGGCATGGATCATCTTATCCACTAGTGTGGTCTTCCCGTGGTCAACGTGGGCAATAATAGCGACATTTCGAATGTTTTTCATACCCTTAGAATAAGGGGCAAAGGTATGGTAATCGCGCCAGGTTTATGATATTTTTTAAAATTTAAATCTGCGCAACCGCACCGTTTATTAAATAAAAATTAAAAAAAAGGATAAATAATAGTGCCAACCAAACTATATTTTATAATGAAACTGTTTTTCTCACGTTCTTAAGCGACCAAAGCCGCCGTCTACTAACCAGACTTGGCCAGTGATGAAATGCGCCTGGTCGGAAAGAAGAAAACAGGCCGCGTGGGCAATATCTGCAGGGGTGGCTATGCGACGCAAGGGATGGCGCTGAGCAGCGCTCTGGCGTTTTTCCTCTGTATTTAGTAGAGGTGCAGCCAGCGGAGTGTCGGTTAATGTAGGAGCTATTGCATTGATGCGGACTGTGGGTGCCCACTCAGCAGCTAAAGCGCGCACCAGCCCTTCCACGGCGCCCTTAGCCGCAGCGATACTGCTGTGAAAAGGCATGCCAGTGTGCACGGCTACTGTACTAAACAAAAGGGCACTACTCCCTGAACCAGCAGCCTTGAGGCGCGGAAACACTTGCTGGAGTACTCGAAAGGCTCCGACAACATTAATTTCCAGTTCTCGGCGGAAGTCTTCAGCACTAATCCGGGTAAAAGGCTTCAACTGGATACTGCCTGGGCTGTACACCACGCCATGCACCAACTCTGGGAGACCCGTCAACTGGAGGTTTTCGGCTATAACATCCACAGGAGCCCACTGCGCTGTTGGAGGAAGGTCGTTCGCAGGATGCCGGCTATATGTGAAGAGGTGAGCGCCCTCATCGCTTAACTTATGAGCTATTTCAGCACCAATACCAGAGGAGGCCCCTACAATGACAATATTTTTCTCTTGAAAACCCATGACGCTGTAGTTTATTCGTCGTCTGAACGGCGTCTTTTTCAAATAGTTCAGACGATGCGCTCAGTTAGGTCATTTCTCCCAGGGATACTGTACGATTCTTCGGCGGGTCTGTACGTAGGCTTTTACATGAAGAATGCAGCGTTTATTTGGCGTAGAGTTGTCGTAAACGATGACAACCGGTCGGCTTTCGCCCAATTTGCCGTTGCTATTGAAGCTCACACGCAGGAGAGCCGACTCGCCGGGCAAGATGGGGTAATCGGGTGCGGAGGTAACGACGCAATCGCATGTCGCTTTTGCATCGTATATCCAGTAGGGATACTGGCCGGTATTGGTCACTCGAAAGGCGCCCACGAGGGGTTGCCCTTCGCTCGCATTACCCAGCCAAAGCGTGTCTGGGTTCCATGTCACTGTGGTCAGCAGTTCTCGCTGAGCCGATTGGCGATAAAAGTCCA
>JBEQAD010000204.1:0-6214 GCA_041640515.1 Saprospiraceae bacterium
CAAAACCGCGAGGCGATGGTGCTCGATATGGCTCGATGGTGCGTCCGCCTACGGGCCTTCAGCTTTGCCCTTCAAAGTGGCTTCTGGCCCGAATAACACTTCTCCATTTTATGTCACAACCTTTTGGCACCGAGACCGAAGTTAGGCGTATTCTTCAGGCCAGCATTGAAACCAAGCGGGCGCTTTTGAACGACCCGCTCTTGCTGGAAAGAATAGCCCAGGCCGCTCAACTCCTCCTGCACGCCTATGAAAATGACGGTAAGGTACTCCTCTGTGGCAATGGCGGTAGCGCTGCTGATGCTCAGCACCTTGCAGCAGAGCTGTCTGGGCGGTTCTACGTGGACAGGCCCCCGTTGTATGCCGAAGCGCTGCACGTCAATACGTCGTACCTGACGGCCGTGGCCAACGACTACGGCTACGACGAGGTGTTCGCCCGCATGGTGGAAGCCAGCGGACGCCCCGGCGATGTGCTGGTAGCCATTAGCACCTCGGGCAATTCGCCCTCCGTGTTGCATGCAGCGCAGCGAGCGGCTGCCCTGGGCATGACTGTGGTGGGGCTTACAGGTGCCTCTGGAGGGCGACTGGCTCCCTTGTGTGCGCTGTGCCTGAACGTTCCTTCTGACGACACTCCCCGCATTCAAGAGTGCCACATACTTATCGGCCACATCTGGTGCGAACTCCTCGAAAAGTGGCTGTTTACCGCCGCGGAGTAGAAGCCATCTACCCGCCGTACCGGCAGAGCAATGTAAGTTTGCACATGTAATTTCATTCCCCTTTGTGCTCAAACTCTTGTTGTGCTATGGCTATCGCAAAACCGTTTAACCTTCAAAAATGGATCGAAGAAAACCGTCACCTCCTGCAGCCTCCCGTGGGCAACAAGCAGCTGTATGTGGGCAATCAGGACTTTATCGTCATGATTGTGGGCGGCCCTAACGGCCGTAAAGACTACCACTGGGAAGAAGGCGAAGAGTGGTTCTATCAGCTCAAGGGCGACATTCAGGTAAAGATTATCAACGAGGAAGGCAAGGCAGAGGTCATTGACATCCGCGAAGGAGAAATGTTTCTCCTGCCAGCCCGCGTGCCGCACTCGCCTCAGCGGCCTGCCGATACTATAGGCTTGGTCATGGAGCGTACTCGTCGCCCCGGTGAGATAGATAAGCTCATGTGGTTTTGTGAAAATTGCGGAGAAAAGCTGCACGAAGCCAGTTTCCCACTGACCGATATTGGCACACAAATTAAGACGGCCATCGAGGCGTTCAAAAACGACTTACAAGCGCGCACGTGCAAAAAGTGCGGGGCCGTGTTAGCGCTGTAAAGGACGGGCTAACGCTTGCGCTCTGTAGCAAAAAAGAGGAGGTTACGCAGGGAAGTGCGGGCCTCGTTGTCAGGCGCTTGATAGAGGAGCTCCAAGGCTTCGTGGCGCAGCCGGAGCATGGCTTCGCGCGCGTAGACAAGGCCACCACTCTGGCGGACGAAATCAATGACTTCGGCGACCTTTTCCGCCTTTTCGCTTTCGTTACGAATGATACCGATGATGCGACGGCGCGTTGAGCGGTCGGCAGTGTTTAGGGCGTAGATGAGTGGGAGGGTCATTTTTTTCTCCTTAATATCGATACCAATGGGCTTGCCGATATCGCCCTCTTCACCAAAATCGAAGAGGTCATCTCGGATTTGAAAGGCCATGCCCATTTTTTCGCCAAATAGGCGCAGCAGTTCAATAGCCTGGGTATCGTCAGTTGTGCTGGCAGTGCCTGCGCTACAGGCGGCCGCAATGAGCGAAGCGGTTTTTTGCCGAATGATGTCGTAATAAATGGCCTCGCCGATGTCGAGCCGACGCGCCTTTTCCATTTGCAGCAGCTCCCCTTCAGCCATCTCCTTGACAGCGCGGCTGACAATTTCCAAAAGTCGAAATTGTTGTTGCTGGATGCTCAGGAGCAGTCCTTTAGACAGCAAAAAATCGCCTACAAGTACAGCGATCTTGTTTTTCCAAAGGGCATTGATGGAGAAGAAGCCTCGGCGCAGGTGGGCGTCGTCCACCACATCGTCGTGCACTAAAGTAGCTGTGTGGAGCAGCTCGACAAGGGCCGCCGCAGTAAAGGAGGCCTCGTTGACGGCTCCGAAGAGGCGCGCGCTGAGCAGCACAAGCATAGGGCGCACCTGCTTACCCTTGCTCTTCACGATGTACCAAGTAATTTTATCCAGCAAGGGTACATTGCTGCGCATGGAGTCCCGAAAGCGTCTCTCAAAGGAGGCTAATTCCGCCGCTATGGGTTGTTTGATGTCTTCCAACCGAAGATTGGCTGGTGGCTCGATAAAAGTTGTCAGCGAAGGGTGCACAGGTTCTGCATTAGTGAGCATACCATTTAGAGGCGAGACAATCGGCATGGGTATTAGCAAGGATGAGCTGTAGATCAATCTTGTTTAGAAAGCGGCATCGCTGAAGCAGCACCACGATATTGCTCATAAACACTGCGAAGGTAGGCAAGGTTGGAAAAGCGTTTCAACCGGCTCCGTGCACTGGCGTTTTGCGTTTAGGGTCACTCTCAAGTGCAGGTTCGCAGAAGGTGTATCTTTGCCCCGCGAAACGAAAAATTAACTCGGCGGTAATTGCCGCTCCTTTTCACTAAACCACACTATATGAGCTGGTTTAAGCGACTTAAAGAAGGCATCACTACAGCCACAAAAGCCAAGAAAGATGTGCCCGAAGGCTTGTGGTTCCAGTGCAAAAAGTGCAAGGCGACCAGCACGACGAAAGCCCTGCGCGAAAATTTTTTTAAGTGCCCTAAGTGCGACTACCACACTGCAATTGGCTCCAAGGAGTACTTCGACATGCTCTTTGACAATAAACAATTCACCCGTCTGTTCGACGAGCTGGTCTCAGTGGATATACTCCAATTTACCGACTTGAAACCTTATTCTAAACGCTTGGAGGAGAGCATGGCCAAAACCGGCCTGAATGAGGCCATTGCAGTAGCAGAGGGCAAGGTTGGAGGCAACCCTATCATCATAGCATCTATGGACTTCCGCTTTATCGGTGGCTCGATGGGTTCGGTGGTAGGTGAGAAAATCGCCCGGGCCATTGATCGCGCCATTGATACTCGCTCGGCGCTGCTTATCATTTCTAAATCGGGAGGGGCGCGCATGATGGAAAGTGCCTTCTCACTTATGCAAATGGCCAAGACAAGTGCTAAACTGACCTTGCTGGCCAAGGCGCGTCTGCCTTACCTGTCGCTCATGACAGACCCCACTACGGGTGGTGTGACAGCCTCGTACGCTATGTTAGGCGACATCAACATGGCCGAACCCGGAGCGCTCATTGGTTTTGCTGGGCCGCGTGTCATTCGCGAAACCATCAAGCGCGACCTGCCCGAAGGGTTCCAAACGGCTGAGTTTTTGTTAGAGCATGGTTTTGTGGATCTTGTTGTCAATCGCAAAGACCTGCGCGATACGGTCAGCAACCTGCTCGCTATGTTTGCCCAGGCGCGCAGGGCTTGAACAAGTGGCCTATGTTGCTCCAGCTTGATTTTTTGCAGTACAGCACCCACCTGCGTCGCTCCGAAACAGCTGGGCAGACATTAGTTTTTGACCCTGTCCGCCGTAAAAACGTCGTTTTAACTGCAGAAGAATGGCTACGCCAACTGGTAGTGCAGTATCTGCTACACGCTAAAAGCTATCCGTCGTCTCACATTCGCATCGAAATTGGCTTGACGCTTAATGGTATGCCGCGCCGCTGTGACATTGCTGTCTTCGATCCACAGCTGCGGCCATGGCTTTTAGTGGAATGTAAATCGCCCAAGACCCCTCTTTCGCAGGCGGCTTTTGAGCAGGTAGCTCGGTATAATCTTGCCTTTAAGGCTCCTTATTTGGCTATTACTAACGGCATCGCTACATTTTGTGCCCATTTAGACCATAGTCGAAGTACTTTTACTTTTTTAGCCGATTTTCCAGACTACCCAATGCAGCCGGAGTAGTGTTATTGAGCAAAGGGGAGCGCGCCATTAGCCCAGTACGAGCTCCAGGATTTCTGGGGTGTGGATGGCTTGAAACCCCGGCACGCGAAGGCGATAAAACTGCAACAGCCCCTGTAGCAGAGCCTTGCGCTCGGGGCGCGTCAGACTTACTTCGTGGCACTGATGCAGCGGAAGGGTTAGTAGCTGGCAGGCATAGGCTGAGGTTTGGGCATCTAAAGCATGGCCATGTTCGGGTAGGGTAGGAGAGAAGAGCCCCTCTTCCCAATCTAAAAACAGCGGCTGGCCTTGCCTGGGTTCTATTTGAAAGCCCAGGTGGGTGGCCAAATGCAATAGAAAATAAAGGTGGAGATTAGCAAGCGGATGCTCTGTTTCGTCCAGCCACCGGAGGTTTTCTTCCAAAAAAGCAAATAGCGAAGGGTGTTCTTCGCCTTCATGGATGGACTTCCGACACACTTCGGCCATGAACAACGCCACAGCGCCACGGCGTATCTCGAAAGGGATGCGCTGGAATACCACAGCTGCCCGCATTTCTTTAAGGCGGTTCAAGTGGTGTGCACTATCGCGGAAATAGCAGACCAACTCCACCATGGTCATAGGTTGAAAGAGGCTGTACGGCATGCGCGATTTGGGTGTACGCACGCCGCTGGCAATAAAGCCGCGCAATCCTTGTGCCTCAGTGAAGATGTCGGAGATGACGCTCGTTTCGCCGTATTTGCGTGTGTGAAAAACGATGCCTCGAGTGTGCAGCAGCATGACAGTCGTAGCGGTTATTTTCTCGAAAAAACGGCATCGAATGCCGTCGCGGCTTCGGGTAAGACCGCCCGAAACTGTTTTGGAAACTGGAAGTAATGATGGATAGCTACGGGCAGTGGCTCCACGCCGGCAATGCCGATGACGGACTCAATATGTGCGCGCGACATGCGGCTACAGGCCTCCAACCGCACCCAAATATCGGGAACCTCTAAGGCAGGATAGGGCTTTTCAGGATAAGTCAGCACGAATGCTCGCGCGTACTCGTGCAACCCGATATTGTACAGCGAGCCAGCGTCCATCCAGCTCATCATCAACTGTTCGGCAGAGAACAACAAGCAGCCATCGGGTGCGTACAGCTCGGAAGCGTGCGGGTAGTTGTGTTCGGGCGAAGGGAATGGCATTGGGTAAACAACGACTTTTTCGAATCGCGTAAATAAGAATTCTGGCTCGCCTAGAGTAAGGGTAACGGCTTGGGTGGCTAAGGCCAACTTGACATCGAGCGGCACCTGCTCCTCCGGCCAGCCCATAGGCATCCAGTCGGTGCCCATGATGAACAAGGCCACACGCTGTCGAAAACGCTGCTGTTCAACGGCGGATAAGCTTTGGTAGAAGACGCTGCTACGCTCCAAAAGGGCTCGCAGAGGGGCCGGTAGCTCAGGTGGGCGCCGAGAGTACCACCACCAGTTGATTTGAGGGCTGAATATCCAGACGACGGCAGCGATGAGTACAAAAGGGATGATACCTGGGGCATAGTAGCTGTCTTTCCAAGCTAAGTAGAGGAAAAACAGCGCCCCTGCCACCAATGGCGCAAGTAGAAGCGTAGCAAACGTCTGACGCATATGCTGGGCGAAATTAGACGTGTCTAAAGTACCTGTAGGTACATCTTTAAAAAAATGCTAAAGGGGGGTTGTTTGTTTGAATACGCCTACCTTACCTTTGCCGCCACATTTGCGGAAAGGTACCTTAGCTCAGATGGTAGAGCAACGGACTGAAAATCCGTGTGTCCCCAGTTCGATTCTGGGAGGTACCACAGAGATCTGCTCACGCCCACAGGCCCGAAGGTGTTCGCCACTCTTCGGGCCTGTTTGTATCGATGTATGGCTGAAGATATTGTCATTCGTCTAATGCTCTTGCCCTTCTCGCTGCTGTATGGCATTGTTGTGGAAATACGCAAAGCGCTGTACCGTTTCGGCGTGCTTAAAAGCGTGCGTTTTAGCCTTCCGGTCATCTCGGTAGGTAATCTCACCGTAGGTGGCGCAGGAAAAAGTCCACATATTGAGTATTTGGTTCGCTGGTTAGACCAATATATCGAGGTTGCCGTGCTTAGTCGGGGCTATCGCCGCAAAACCCAGGGTTATCGCCCTGTGAGCGCCATTGATACAGCAGAGGAGGTAGGCGATGAGCCGCTGCAATTCAAGCGCAAATTTCCGCATGTACCAGTAAGCGTCAGCGAAAGTCGTGTACTGGGCATTCCCGAACTGGTGCGCCGC
>JBEQAD010000205.1:0-6157 GCA_041640515.1 Saprospiraceae bacterium
TAAGTACGACGACATTTAACCCGTGGGCTCTTGGTTGGTCCGACCGTTGTGTGCCTACAGAAGATGACAACTATTTCCGCCATCAGCGCCTGCAAGGCTACGTACACGATATGGGCGCTGCCATGCTTGGCGGTGTCAGTGGTCATGCAGGCCTGTTCAGCAATGCCAACGACCTGGCTAAGCTCTTTCAGATGCTTCTCAACGGCGGAGAGTATGGCGGCCGACGCTACCTGAAGCCTGAAACAGTGGCGCTCTTCACTCAGCGCCATTTGGGCAGCACGCGGCGCGGTTTAGGTTTTGATATGAAGGAGCTTTCGGCTGACAAAACGGCCAACATGAGCGCATTGGCCAGTGCTCGTACTTTTGGCCATACGGGTTTCACAGGTACTTGTGTTTGGGCCGACCCGGAACACCAGCTCATCTTCATCTTTCTGTCCAACCGCACGTTCCCTTCCATGGAAAATAATAGGCTCATACACGGGAACTATCGGCCCCGTATGCAGAGCATTGTCTATCGCGCGCTTATTCAGTAGAGGCATTTTTTATTAGAAGATGCCCAGAAAACGCCGCTTTTTCCATTTCGCACCTTTTTTAGTGCGATAGACAACCACAGGGTCACTGGTATAACTCTCCAAATGCAAGCGGTTATAGGCAATGAGGGCATAGGTATAATGTTCGCCGGGTGCTGCGGAGACATCTTCAAATACCCATCGGTCAGAGAAATAAGGGGTGTAGGTAAGCAAGTTTCGCGGGTCTTGAAAATTGCCTACGCTTTGGCCATCGAAGCGATAAATGGCAAAATAATAGGGGTTTTCATCGCGGCTCTTAATATCACAAGCATGCCACGCCAACTTGACGCTTCTGGCTGAGCCACCCACGCGGCAGATTTGCGGGGTTGTCGGCGGTGCTTGGGCCAGCCAGGGCAGAGCCGGCAGGCGGGCAGGGTTGGTATACAGGACGTTCATAAGGGTGTCCTGAATACCCAGCGGATTGTTTAGCAGCGATTTGGCTGAGAAAAAGATGCTGCCCTTTACTGTTTCATAAGTGCGGTTAAGAGCCACTTGGCGGAGTATCTCATCGGGCTTGCGCCAGTTGGTGTCTACTGCGTTGTTGTTGATTTTGTATGCCGCGTGGCCGATGTATAGGTGTCGGCCATAGGTGCGTTTGCTCCACCAGTCCAACAATACATAGTGGTCAGCGGGCGGGAAACCGATACTCCAGTACAATTGCGGCGCTACGTAGTCGAGCCAACCATTTTTTAGCCAGGTGATGACGTCGGCGTAGAGGTCATCGTAAGAGGACAATGCTTTGGTTTGCGAACCATTGATGGGGTCTTGGGCGGCATTGCGCCACACGCCAAACGGGCTGACACCGAAGCGGACGTGAGGCTTAATGCTCTTTATGGTTTTAGAGACGCTCTCTATGAGTTTGTTGATGTTGTCGCGTCGCCAATCTTCAATAGTGGCAAACCCACGTGGATCGGCGGCGAAATCGTTAAAGTCTTGTAACTCTTGGCCAGGCTCTTTGTAAGGATAGAAATAGTCGTCGAAATGGATGCCGTCCACGTCGTAGCGCACCACAATGTCGCGCACAATATTGACAAGGTATTGGCGCACCAGCGCACTGGCCGGGTTGAAATAGTAATGCTGCCCATAGCGATAGAACCATTCACTTTTGCGTTCGTCGGGCAAGGCTCGCAAAGGGTGGGTAGGGGCCAAACTTGCTGTGTCTAAATTGAACGTAGCCCGATAAGGATTAAGCCAGGCGTGAAACTCCATGCGCCGGCTTCGGGCCGCCTTGATCATGTACTCCAAAGGATCATAGTACGGCTCGGGAGCTTTGCCTTGTTGGCCGGTGAGGTATTTGCTCCAGGGGGCTGCCGGCGTAGGGTAGAAGGCATCGCCTGCGGGGCGGACTTGCACAAATACGGCGTTGATACCTAATGCCTTGAGCACATCCAGAAGGCTATCGAATTCCATTCGCTGGCGTTCGGGCGGTAGCCCTGGAGCCGAGGGCCAATCAATGTTCTCTAAGGTGGCAATCCATACGCCGCGCAGTTCGGCGGCCGGCGGGTTATACGACTGGGCCAGAACACGTGCTGCAAAGCATAATAACAGGCTGATCCAGAGTGTGTAAGTGGGTAAAGGTCGGGACATTGTCGTCTGTTTGGCGGTAAAAATAGACAACATTTAAAATTGCATTTGGCGCGCTCCGCTACAGGGTACATGGGCTGTCAGATACCCGACCTCACTGCGTTTCTTTTGACCACAGCAGAAAGTCGTTTGTTAGCGCTCGGTAAGCGGGCGAATAGGTGCCTTGCGGAGTGTAAATCTCCAACGAGTCTCGCTCGAAAGGGTAGGGGGAGCGTTCCAGCTGCATGAGCCACCGCTCTACTGGTTTGTGCGGGCGGCCGCGCACCTCCGTTAATCGGGTAAGGTAAAGCCCACGCAGCGCGCCCTCTTCGGCCAGGAGCAGCCCCGTCGCCGGGGGGAGCACTGCGCACAGGCGACCTGCAGGACTAAGCAAATGGTTGGCCGCTTTGGCCAATAGCTCCACAGGTAGAAAACGCAGGTGTCGGCTTTGGCGCCGCTGTTCGTCGGGTACTGTCGTATTTTCCATGTGAAAGGGCGGATTGCTCACCACCACATCGTATGAGCACCCTGCCTGAGGAAAAAACTCCGCCAGATGACTTCCTACTACGCGCAATCGTTCGGTCCATGGTGATCGGCGAAAATTATCTGCAGCACACTGCCGCGCTGCAGTGCTGAGGTCAATGGCGTCGACCCAGACGCACGCCGCTGCTTTTTCCGTACGTTGAGCAAGCATGAGCGCTACCAATCCGCTGCCGGTACCTATGTCCAGTATTCTCTGTGCACCGGCGACGGACGCCCAAGCGCCCAACAACAGGCCGTCTGTGCCTACCGGGTGTATTCCCACACCGGTATGTACCTCAAAGCGCTGAAATCGAAAGACTACGTTTTCTCTCATACTTGCTCTTGCTGAGCATTTACGGGCTTTTATATGGGAGCAAAAATGCTTTACACCGAAGGGTCGCCATATCTTTACTGCCAATTTTGTGCTCTATTCGAATTTTACTATGCTGAAAAAACACCTCAGTCTATCGGCTTTCTTTGGGTTCGTTGTTTTCTCCTGCCTTTATGGTCAACAGCCCACCAAGCCTCCGGCTTCGCCCGGCCCATCCTTCGAGCCAGAGGCCATCGCTACGGAAGATAGCGTGGTAGTCACCGTCATCTTGAAGCATCAGCAAAACAAAAACCTGCCCGAGATCCGCCGCATTTTGGAAGCACAAGGCTTTTGGGATCTCTTCCCGCCGAAGGATTGCCGCGTGCTTTCTTGGACGCTCGCCATGGGGATCGGTCATATCATTGTGCTGCAAGTGCCTGTGAGCAGCGTTCGCCGCCTCAACTTGGCTGTTGAAAACGGTGCCTGGGGGGCCTTTACCTCGGAGTTCTACCTTTCTTACGATTACAAAGCCATTTGGCAGGAATACATTGAACGTCGAGAGGCAGCCCGAGACGATCGCAATTGAGTGCACCCAGGGCGTGTATTTCAGGCGGTCATGATTCTGCCGGCACGAAGCGAATAGACAGAGAGTTGACGCAGTGCCGGGTGTTTTTAGGTGTAAAGCACTCACCATGGAAGACGTGACCTAAATGACCGCCACAATGGGCGCAGAGGATTTCGATGCGGTGCATGCCGTGCGAAAAATCCTCCTGCCGAGTGACAGCCCCAGGTATTTCGTCATCAAACGATGGCCAGCCGCATCCGCTGTCAAATTTATCAGAAGACCGATAGAGCGGAGCCTGGCAGCGACGGCAAACGTACAGACCGTGGCCCTTGTGGTTCCAGTATTCGCCACTAAAAGGGGGCTCAGTGCCTTTGTAAACAATAACGTACTCTTCCTCTGGCGTAAGCGGATTCCAGTTTGGGGATTCGTCCATCATGGCGGAGCAGTTTTATTTATCCAACAAAATGCGCAATTGACCGGCGGCCTTTAGCCATTTTACTTCGGCTAGCCGACATGTAAACACTTGTTGTTCGTATTGAGTTTCGGCTTCCGCTAGTGCTGTCTGCGCCGCTAAGAGGTCGCTTAGCGAGGCTTTGTTTTCTTGAAAGATGAGTTGCGTCTGGCCAACCAGTTTGCGCGCCAACTCGACGCCTTGCTCGCGCACGTACAGAGTGCGCCGGGCATTTTCCCATTGGGAGCGCGCCTGCAGTTGTTCCAATTGGCGCAGCTGAGTGAAGTACTCGCGCTCTTCTTCGCTTTTACGGGCTTCCAGCCGCAGCGCACTCACCTGCTGCCGGTGCCGATAGCCGTTTAGCAGTGGCCAGTCTAAGCGCAGCCCTATTAAGCCCAAGGGATACCAGCGCCCTTCTGAGGCGGCGAAGCGCGCGTCGGTGCGCTGCGAGAGGATGCCGGCTTGTGCATATAGCCCTAGTTTGGGCCAGCCCTGGGCGCGCGCGCTCCGCTCTTGCGCGCGCAGCAGGGACAGGCGGCTATTTAAAAGGCGATACGTCGTGGTTTGCTCTGTAGCCACTGCAGGCAGCGCCATCCATTGGGCGGTGTCTTTGCGCGTTTCCACTAAGGCTATGGGCTGGCTAAAGGGTATGCCGCAAACGAACTGAATGCCCTGGAGCAGCGCCTCTATGCCGCTCTCGAGCTCCTGGCGACGTGCTTTAAGGCCCGCCAGGGCAACTTGTACGCGCTGGAGATCCGTTGGCACAGCAGAGCCGCTGCTCACTTGTACGCGAACGGTTCGCTCCAGGGCTTCCATCTGGCGTTGATGAGCATCTAAGGCTTTGAGCAGTGCCCTGGTTTGCAATACCTGATAAAACAGGTTAGTGGTTTGAAAAATGACCTCTTCTTCCGACTGCTGCACCAACAAGTCTTGCAGGGTAGTGACCAATGTTGCCGCTGTCGTTAGGCGTCGGGCGGACTCGTCGAACAGCGGCTGCTCGACCCGCACAGCGGCGAACATTTGCCAGGGTTGGCCTAGGGTAGCTGCCGTGTAGGTGCCTTCCGCACCGCCAAAGAGGGTGGCTGGCAGAAATGTCGTCGGCAAAGCTGGTACATAGTCGGCGCTGGCTGAGAGCTGAATTTGAGGCAACCAGCCCCTTCGCTGCTGCTCGCTGATACGAAGGGTCGTGGCCTCGCGCTCCCAACGCGCCTTTCGCACTTGTGCGCTGTGTGCCAGCGCCCGCTCCAACACCTCGTGCAGGGCTAACGATGGCGTGTCTCCAGCCTGGCTAAAAGCACCAACACTCCAGCATATTCCGATGCAGTATGTCGCTGCGTGAATGAATCGGCTAAACATACGACAAAGGTAGGGGGTGTTGTCAAGTTGGCTATTCTCGCTTGTGGGCGTGACCTCAAAGCAAAGCCAGGAAGGGCTCTTCCAGAATGGCTTTTAGCTGCTGGAGAAAGCGGGCGGCGTCGGCGCCATTGATGACGCGGTGGTCCCAGCCTATGATGATGGGCATGAGCAGGCGAGGCTCAAAGGTGGTTCCATTCCATACGGGTTCGTATCGGGCCGCTGTAACGCTGAGGATGGCTACTTCAGGCCAGTTGACAATGGAGTGCATGTTGGTGCCTCCGATGCCACCAATGTTGGATATGCTAAACGTGCCCCCTTCTAAATCGTCCAGTTTATTCTTGCCTTCGCGAGTTCGGGTACTCAGCTCGGTGAGTTCAATGGCAATTTCGGTAAGGTTTTTCTGGTCGGCGTGTTTGATGACGGGAACCAATAGGCCACGCGGCGTGTCTACGGCAACACCGATATTGTAGAATTTTTTCAGGACAATCTCGCGCTTCTCAGGGTCATAGCTGGCGTTGAACTGCGGCATTTTGCGCAAAACAGCGGTAACCGCTTTCACCAGAAGGGCGGTGGTGGTCAGGTTGCCACCAGCGCTCTTAACTTGGTCTTTATACTGTTGACGGAGCTGCTCCAGGCGGGTGATGTCGGCCTTGTCGCTGATCCAGGCGTGCGGGATGGTGCTAAAGGCATACACCATGTTCTCGGCAGTAATGACGCCAATGCGGCTCTGAGCCTGGCGCTCCGTAGGGCCAAATTTATCGAAGTTGGGCAGCGGACGGTGCGCCAGAGGTGCTGCCGTCGTCCGAGCAGCGCTTCCGCTT
>JBEQAD010000206.1:0-6126 GCA_041640515.1 Saprospiraceae bacterium
TGATGCTTTTCAACATGACTTCGTCGTCCATCTGCGCCAAAAGCTGGCCTTTGCGCACTACATCGCCATTTTTGACGAGCACGCGCACAAGCACTCCCGGCATCTTGGCCGTCACGGGGACGCTTTCTTCTGCCTCTACTCGCCCCTGGAGGTCAATGTAGTGACGAAAAAGCTGTGGTGTGACCGCCTCGATGCCCACATTGTGAGTGAGGCGAGTTTTGGCTGTCGAACTATTGAGACTCTTTTCTAACTCTGCAATACGCGCATCCATTTTAGCCCGCTGTTCTTTCAAAGCGGCCAACTCGGCGGCCTTGTCTTTGGGCTGGTTGCAAGCATGCAGCATCCAGAGCGTTAAGGCAAGGAGGAGAAAAAATATGCGTTTCATAGCTATGTGGTGTGTTTTGCTAATGATGAATTAATTCCCGAGGGCTTTTTTAAGGGCAACCCGCGCCCGAAGTAGCTCAAACTGCGTTTGCAGCAGCGCCTGCTGGGCTGCATATAGCTGCTGTTCGGTGCTGATAAGCTCAAAACTGGAGCCCATGCCGGCCTTGTACTTGGTTTGAGTGGTCTCATACACGCGCTGGGCAAGGGCTAAGTTTTGCTGCTGGTTTTTGACCCGCTCGGCTGCGTTAAGTAGCTGACGGCGAGCCGTTTCGACCTCCAAAGTCATAGCTTGCTCAAGCATTTCGCGCTGTACCTCCACTGTTTGATACGACAGTAAGGCGCGCTCATAGCGGGCACGCGAGACACCGCCATCCCACAGGTTGATAGACAACGATACGCCGACGATAGCCGAAGGAATGAAGAACCACTTCGTATCGTTGCCAAAGCCACCTTGCCAACCAGGCTGATACTGCAGAAAACCGGCAAGTGTTGGCATCCAGGGTCTCTTGAACAAATCTACCTGAATCGCATTCAGCTCGCGGCCCTTGAGTAGAGTGTTGTACTCTGGCCGATTGTTAAAGCTAAATGCTGCTGTAGGGTCTACTTGAGCGTACTGCTCCATCAAAGCATTTAAATTATCGGCCAGCGCAATAGGCTGGGTTATAGGCATACCCATGGCCATCTTAAGCGCATCAAGGACGATATCCCGCTGGCGCGAAAGATTATCCCGCTCAGTGCGTAAGGCGGAAAGCGACAACTGAATGCGATCGGCGTCGAGCTGCTCAGCAAAACCCGCTCGAATGGTGGCTTGGGTCTCTTGCAACAGCTGTTCTAAGTTAGTGATATTGCGCTCCAGTAGGCGCAAGTTTTCTTCTAACAACAAAGCGGGTAGATAGGCTTCCGTAACCTGATCGCGCAAGGTTCGCTGCGTGGCCGCCAGTTGAAGCTGTACGTATTGCCGATACATACGAGCCGCTTTCAAACTAGTTAAATAGGAGTTACTGAACAGCAGCTGAGACACCGAGACACTTGGCGCTAAGCTGTGGAAGGCGTTGAAAAATATCTTCTGGCCGTCGGGAGCCGGTATGCCGATGGCACGAGCCGGAATACCAGGGCGCTGGAGAAAGTACTGATAACTAAGCCCTATACCTAACTGAGGCAGACCGATACCCGTATTTTCCCTTATCTGCCAGTCTGCATCTGCTATCTGCAAGCGGGCTGCTTTGATTTGAGGGTGGTTGTCCAGGGCATACTGAATACAGTCGCTTAGCCGCAGCGGTGCCTCCCCTTGTGCCAAGAGTAAAGCAGGAGTGGCAAACAGCATAAGCAGTGCGCCTTTTAACTTAAATTTATTAATGCGTGTCCAGAACATGAGTTGAGAGTTTTTTGCAAAGACTGGAGAAAATCCACCTCTTAAGGATTGGCTGGCAAAGCATTTAACAGCCGAAGTCCCTTTTCTGAGACAATCCCTCGCAAGTAGAGCATGATATAGTTTTGAAAGAGATCTTGTTTGTAATACATTGTCCTTGGGAATAGGCTCTCGTCGAACAAATGGAAAATCGTTGCTATGTGGAGTCGAGCGATGATATCCACATTCAGGTCGGTGCGATACAGCCCCTCCCGAATGCCACGCTCCAAATTGGCGCGTACGACCTCGTACAGAAAGCCTTGCTTGAACTCGCGCAGCTTCTCCCAGGCCTCCCGGTAGTATTTCTGTAGATCATACACTACGTTTGCCTTCATTTGCTGCATCCGTCGGGCGCTGGCATCAATCACCAGAAAGACTTCTTCTACTGCATTGGAGGCCCGATGCATTCGCTCTTCGTAGTGCGTCTGTTCCTCTCGGATGAACTGCGCCAATACACGCTGCACTAAATCTTCCTTGCTTTGCACCCACTGATAAAGGGTTTTTTTGGAAATGCCCAATTCGCGGGCGACATCGTCCATCGTGACACTCTTCACCCCATAGCGAAGGAAGATCTCCTCCACGCGCTTGAGCCACTTTTCTTGCTGTTCCATAGACGGTCTAAATGACGCTATGAAAACAATCCGCGCAAAAAAAGTTTCCTTCGTGCACTTTGTTTCTCGACAAAGTCGAATAAAATTTCAACTAACAGCTAAAGATGGTCGGCATAAAGTCTTTTTTTTGGACTAAATGGCGCTACGAGCTCCTCAGGCGTTTCGACAGAGAACAGAACCTCGAAGCGCCTTAAAAAGCCAAACATTTGCCGGCAACTATCCCGCCGCCTTATTGTTTCATGGTCAGCCCTGGAAAAAAGGCGAGAAGAAAGCGTTCACAAGATTGGGTTCTTCCCTTGGCGGAGTGCTGCTCGCTGCTACTTTTGCGCCTTCTCGAGTGCTCCCTTGTTAAAGTAATTCAGTAAATGTCTTCTTCTATCATTATGTCTTCTCCATCTCTTTCTCCAGAGCTCATGCAGCATCTGCCCGCCATTGTCAGCGCCTACCAGCTGCCCGACACGCGCAAAGCCGTTGCCCAGATGCTCACATCCATTCTACCTTTCATCGTTCTCTGGGCAGTAGCTTACTTATTGCTCGAAGTCTCGCCATGGCTGACACTGTTGGTCGTGGCGGTGAACGCTTTCTTCTTAGTGCGCATCTTCATCATTCAGCACGATTGCGGTCACCAGTCCTTTACAGCCAGTCGTGTGGCCAACGATATCATCGGCTGGGTATGCAGCATATTTAGCTGGATTCCGTACCGCTACTGGGCTAAAAGCCATCATTTTCACCACGGGCACAATGGCCTGCTATGGGAGTACCGCGACATCGGTGACATCAAAGTGCTTACAGTCGAAGAGTACAGCCAATTGGGTTTTTGGGAACGCCTGCGCTATCGGCTCTACCGAAGTGCACCTGTCTTATTTGTTTTAGGCCCAATGTGGTACATGTTAGTACAGAATCGCCTTCCTCTTATTCGCCTGAAAGGATGGGAAAGCGCTCGGCGCGCGCTTATGCGCCACAATCTATTGCTTGTCGGTGTGTATGTAGCTCTTGGGCTACTGCTAGGCTACAAAGCCCTCGTCTGGGTGCAATTACCTACGCTTATTTTCTTTGGTGTCATCGCTGTGTGGTTTTTTTACGTACAACATCAGCATGAAACTACCTACAAAGCGTGGAAAGACCGCTGGGACTACATCCGCGCAGCCATTGAGGGCAGCACCTACTACGATTTGCCGCGCCTGTTTCAGTGGCTCACTGGCACTATCGGCTATCATCACATCCACCATCTTAACTCCCTGGTGCCCAACTATGAGCTAGCGCGCTGTCACCGCGAAAATCCTGTCTTCGAACGCATTGCTAACCGCATTACGTTCTGGCAAAGCTTAAAGACCGTCTTCAACCACCTCTGGGACGAGCAGCAGCAACGGATGATATCCTTCCGCGAGTACTATCGGAGGCACGTTCGCCCTACGCGCTAACGCCAAGCGCGCAGGGCGAACACATGCCAAATAATTTCTACCTATGCGTTACGCAGCTGCCTGTAGGTGCGATAGCTCAAAACGGCAGGAGAAATAATCAGAAACACTTCTGTATCGTCGGCGAGCGCTTCTATGTTGAACGCATCCTCGTCAGTGATCAAGCCAAAATCGGAAGGCCCTACTTCTTGGCCATTGAACTTTGCTTTACCTCGGATAAGATACGCTGAAAAGACCTGCTCCAAGGCTGCCTGTAAATGGTGTTGAGCCCCAGCCTGCAGGCGAATGTTCAATACTTGCACCCCGGGCGCATCCATGCGAAAAGGGCTGCCCAGCCCTACGATAGTGCGCACCGATACGCCTTCCTCTGCGCGTACTGGAAACTGCTCCAGCCGATAGTCGTCATAGCTGGCAGGTTGTGTCAAGGTCTTGTTAAGGTCAGGGTCAAACCATATTTGAAACATTTCAGCCTCCTGACCCATCCATTCCGAATGGCTAATGCCACTACCCGCTCGGATAATTTGGGCGTCACCCGCCTGCAGCGGCCGCCATTCACGCAGTTTCGTATCGTAATGTCGGATTTCGCCAGCCAGCACAAAAGAGCAAATCTCAAATCCTTGGTGAGGATGCAGGCCAATGGTGCTATCTTTTATTGCTCTGGCATGGGCCCAGTAGAAAAGATTGGAATACGGGCGTAAAGTGGACAGATCCTGCGGAAAGCCGATGGGCTTGTTTTCGACAATTTCGCCGCCGTTAAAAGCGCCGCGACCTTGTTTTTCTCTGGGAAAAATGCTTACAGACATAGAGGGCTTTTTCGCGCCAGGAGGCAAGATCACTGCTGCATCAGGAGATACCCTACCAACGGCAACACAGAAATAATAGGTAGATAATACGTTGTTTTAAACAACTCACGGCAGGCAAAGTTTGCGCAATTCGGTGCTGTCGCCGCGAAAGACATTGAAGTCTACCCAGCCGTTAATGCCATCGATGCGCCCCTGGTCATTGTGCTGCCAGAAATGCCAAGCAGAGCCATCGGGCAGGGCAAGTGCGTCTACGTAATAGTGGGCAATCCAAAAGAGGTAGGGTTTAAATTCGGGCTGATTGGCAAAATACTTTTTATAAAAATCGCGGTTGGTGTAAATGATGGGCCTGACGCCGTAGTGTTGCCGCACTAAATCAAGGAAAATTTTGAGGTACTTGCGCACTTGCTCGGACGTCATACCACGGCGCTCTTCGACGTCCACTACTGGCGGTAAATCGCCAGAATGCAGCTGAACAGTTCGCATGAAGTGACGTGCTTGGTCGCGCGGGCTAATGTCGGGCAGGAAGTAGTGGTAAGCACCTCGGATGAGGCCATGCCGTCGGCTATGCTTCCAGTTGTAGTCAAAAAAAGGATCTTGCAGCCAACTGCCTTCGGTGGCCTTGATAAAGGCGAAGTGTATGCGCTTGTTGCTCACGCGCATGTTAGCCACGCGCTCCCAGTCAATCTGCTGCTGGTAACGGCTCACATCAATGCCGTGCACCGTGAAATGGTCGGGCAGGCGGATGCCAAAATGGCGATAATCTTCGCAGTGGAAAGGATAATCAAGAAGCCGAAAGACGCGATAGCGGAAAGGCGAGCTTATAACAAGCGCTAGCACTAACGCCAGCATCACTACCCATCCTAACGATGAAAATTCGGATTTCTTCTGCTTTGAAAAGGCAGTAAAAAGGGAGAACACGAGCAAACATCCGTTTTTTACTCTCCTTTAAAAACTGGTTTTCTTTTCTCCAAGAAGGCTGCTACTCCTTCCCGATAGTCGTACGTATAGCCGGCTTGAGTTTGCAGCTCATCTTCTAAGGCAAGTTGGGCATTAAAGTCATTACTGAAAGCGCGGTTTAGGGCGCGTTTAGTCATTCCTAAAGCGCGCGTGGGCATTTGCGCCAATGTTTCGGCAATGTGCAAGCTCTCCGATGCAAAAGTATCGTCGGGGAAAACTTTCCAAATCATACCTATAGATGCAGCCTCTTCGGCGCTGATCTTGTCGGAGAGCATCATTAACGCCGCGGCGCGCTGAAGACCCACTAAGCGAGGGAGTGTCCAAGTGCCACCGCTATCGGGGATTAGGCCGATTTTGGAAAACGCCTGCGTAAAAGAGGCCGATGCTGCGGCTACCGTGATGTCGCAGGCCAGCGCAATGTTGGCCCCCGCACCCGCCGCCACACCATTGACAGCGCATACCACAGGCTTTTCTAAGTTTCGGATAGCCCGAACAATGGGGTTGTAGCCCGAGGCCAAAATGTCGTGTAAAGGCGGTCCCTGAGG
>JBEQAD010000207.1:0-6075 GCA_041640515.1 Saprospiraceae bacterium
GAAGAAATCGTCGCTTTTCAAGTGATTAATTAACTTCTCTGCCGTTCCACCTTCCAAATCGGTGCAGGTGATGGTGTTCATGTCCACTTCAAAAGAGCCTCCCGTTAACTTGCCATCGGTAAACTGCAGCTCGCCATTTTTGATTTTAACGGTGCCGGTGTGCTCACCAGTTACTTTGTAGCCTTTCCAAACGATAACACTGGAGGCCACATCTGCCTTGTAAATCACGGGATTTAGAGCTGCCATACTGAACAGGGCTAAAGCGGGAAGAAAGAGTAGTTTGTTCATGTTTAACAGAGAACTTTAAGTGGTGAATAGTGAAACAGCGGTATAACAAGGCTGGGTAGGCAAGGGTTCAGGGTCAAAAGCTAAATAAGTGTTAAAACACTTAATAGCTATTGGACAGCCCTTCAGGCGGAGTCGTCTAAGCTAATATCCTCTTCCCTTGAGAAGCCTTCGAGCACCGTAGCCTGGCCATCGTACAAGCGGCACCAAGGGCAATCGCCGCGCTGGCAACCGGGCTCGAAGCGCGCTGCTCGGATGTTTTCCCACGTCTGGCTTATGAGTTGCTCCATTAGGCGCAAGCCTTCTGAGTCAACGTCCACGCGTACGCGCGGCAACTTCCGATGTCGGTCGAATTCGAGCCATTGAATAACCGTCTGGCGCACGGGTTCGAGAAATAAACGAGCGTTTTCCACCAGAACGTGGTAAAAAGCCATTTGGCGCCAGTACTCACCACCATAAGGCGGCTGTTCGGCAGGCGAAGCTGTTTTGGATAGATCGGGAATGCCCGTTTTGAAGTCAACAATAGCCAGGGAGCCGTTAGGGAGCCATTCGATGCGGTCTATCACTCCACTCAATGGAACGCCATTTAGGTGGACGCGATCTAGACGGCGCTCAACAACAGCTCGTTGCGGCCATCTAGGTATTTCTTCCCACAAGTGCTGCAACGCTTCGTTACCCAGGGCTACACGTTGTTGAAAGGCTGCTGGGTTGAAGTAGTGGCGCAAATATTCCATTTCCGCACGAAAGAGGTGCAACAGAGTCGCTGCCGACCGTCCTGCTTTATCTTGGGCGAAGAAGCGCTGTAAAGTGCGATGCATGGCCAAGCCAAAGGCTGCTGCTTCTGAAGTGGCGGCTGGTATTTTCAGCACATCCTCAAAATAAAAAGCACGCGGGCAGCGCAAGTAGCGGTTCAAAGCAGTGATGCTTAGCGAAAAATCGGCCAGCAGTGCCTCCCACACGTTTGTTTCGGGTAAGGGCAGAGGGCTGGCCTCACTTGCCTGTAAGAGCTGAGCAAGCGTATCGAGGCGCTCTTCTGGCGCCATGGGCCTGGGTTGAGCTTCCAGCTCCGTCTCGACCAGGAACTGGGAGGGCATAAGCAGCTTGCCGTCATCAGTGGAGCGAGCGTAAGAAAGGTACAGCGCGCGTTTGGCTCGCGTCATGGCCACATAAAAAAGCCGGCGCTGCGCTTCCAGCCCGTCGGCTTCTGCAGCTGGGCGTAATTCGGGCGGCAAAGCAAAGGTGTTTCGCACACCGCCGTTCTTCTTTTCCCAGAAGTCCTCTACGCAATCTATAAGAAAGACATGCTCGAACTCCAGCCCTTTGGCGGCGTGTGCGGTAAGTAGCTGCACGGCCGGGCCAGGGTGGGCAGGCTGATGCAAGGGTAAGGGAAGCCGGTTAGCAGTCATGCTCTGAAGCTGCTGCAGAAAATGGCGCAAAGGCAGTGGCTTAGTCTCTGTGGTTGCTAAGAGTGTTTCCTGTTGACGGAGGGCTTCGGATGCCGCAAAGTCGAGCAAGGTCTTGAGTGCTTGTAGGGGCGTCCAACGGTCGCGTTGGCTAGTGGCCCAGCTGAGCAAGCCCGTTTGTGCATACAGTCGCTCGAGCAATTGAGGAAGCGGCTCATTGTACACGGCAGCCACCCAGTGATCGAGCTGCTGGCCAATAGGCTCAAACGCGGAAGGGTTGCGCAGCGGAAGGCGCTGCCAATGCTCGGGCGAAGTCAGTAAAGCCCTCCACGTCAGCATAGCGCTCATTTCGGCACTAAGCCGCAGGGTAGCGGCCATTGTCACGAGATCAGCGGGGTGAATGCGCCAGAAAGGAGCATGCAATAGCCGAAACAAGCGATGCTCTCCGCGATATGGCTCCTCCGCTTCATCAGCCAGATAGTGGAGCAGCTCGCAAACTTGCGCGATGAGGGGTAGCGACAGCACATCTATAGGTCGCTTGGCCTGGTGTGGGATGTTGCGCCGGGCGAGCAAGGTTTGTAACGCTTCAGCTTGGCGATGCTGGGCATAGATGACAGCGATCTCGCGCGGTGGTACGCCTTCAGTTAACAACTGCTCGATGCGGTTCGCTACATCAGCGATCTCATCGGCTCTGGTTTCGTATTGATAAAGAACGACGCTGCCGCGTCCCTCTGCTGTCGCGCGCAGATGCTTGTCGAAGGGATGCCCGTCGGGTTGCGTGGCCCGCAGCGTATTTCGGGCGATGAGGCGGGCTGCCGTATCCAGAATGTCTTGTGTGGAGCGGTAATTTTGGCGAAGCACCACGGTTGTTAGTCCTTTGCGATAGCGCTGTTGAAAGTCACGCAAGTGGTCTAAACGGGCACCCTGGAATTCGTAGATGCTCTGATCATCATCGCCTACGATGAGGATGTTGGGCGTAGGCCAGTACTGCAGCAGCTCATTGAGCAAGTCGTATTGGGCGCCATTCGTGTCTTGAAATTCATCTACCTGTACGTAGAGATAGCGCTCCTGGTAATTGCGCAGCAAGGCCTCGTGCTTTTGAAAAGCACGTAATACCCACAGAATCATATCTTCAAATTCGTAACGGCGGAGGCGCTCAAGAGCGTGCAAATACGCTGGGTAAAGGTCTGCAGCGGCCTTCAGGCGCTCCATCCGGCGAGTAGTCTCCTCGATTTTCTCCTTTTTAGGCTCGCCTTTATGAGCGCTCTTAGTATTTCGCTGATAGATGTAGTCGGGGTGCTGCGGGAGGCTTTTGATGAACCTGTCGGCATGGCGACGCACCTGGCCGGGTGTCCAATTTTCAGTTTTCATAATGGTGAAAAGTCGGCGAAGGTGCCTTTCATAAAAAAAGGGGTCTTTATAGCCCTGGCGCAACAGGTGCTCGGGTGGCAATTGCGCTAATATCTGCCGCACGATTTCGAGGCGTTCCAGCTCAGAGGCAGGTTCCAGCTCGGCCACTCCGAAATATTCTGGGTTTTCTTGTATGATGCGATGACAGAAGCTATGAAAGGTGTTGATAGGCACCCGATATGCCTCTGGACCAATCATATGCCACAACCGCGTGCGCAGGGCGCTGACGGCCGCATCGGTAAAAGTGAGGCACAGGATACTCTGAGGAGAAGTGTCGGTTTCCATTAAAATCTTACCCACGCGTGCAGCCATGAGATGGGTCTTACCTGTACCGGGCCCTGCCACCACCATGACGGGGCCTTCAATATTCTCTACCGCCGTCCGCTGTTCTTCGTTCAGCGTTCGGAGCAAAGCAGTAAAACTGTCGTTGCGTGGAATACCAGCCATGAGCTATTGGAGGGCGAAGTTGATACATAATCGGCAGTTTCCCTCCCTACGACACTATATTCTCAGCGATGCATTTTGAGGAACTGAGAAAGTCCCACATCGTCAATGACGCCTACCAGTTGGCCTTGGCTGACCACGGCCACTAGATGGAGCCCTTGATGGCGAATGAGGTAGTATACATACTCCAGGCGAGCTTCTTGCGACACCAGTTGCACCCGGGCGGTGAGGTATTTTTCTACGGGTGCAGCGTAATCACGGCGCTTGAGCGCCTCTAAAATACGCTTTTCCTCCAATACTCCTGCGAGATGTTCCAGGGTATCGAAGACCAGAAAGTGCCTTTCCAGCCCCACCTGCATCAGATGGATGGGAATTTGCATCCCATCAGTAACCGACAGGCGAGTATATGACGTGCGTACTAGGTCAGCGGCTTTGAAGTGGCGCAGCAGGGCATCCAGGCGCACATTGCGGTTTTCGGCACGCGCCAAGGTGAAAACAAAAAAGCCTACCAGTACCAAGGTGAAGGCGCTCTGCCACAAGCCAATGACGACAAACAACGCCGCAATGGCCTGCCCCAGCCAAGCCGCTACTTGGGTAGCGCGCACGCGACTCATACGCACAGCCAACATAGCTCGAAAGATGCGTCCACCGTCCATTGGAAATGCTGGTATCAAGTTAAAAACCACTAGGGCAATATTAGCAGCCACCAGAGCAGAAAGGTAGAATAGCCCCCCACTCGCTAAAGGCGCTAGATCAAAAACCAACTCCTCGGAATCCCCTTGCCCAAACAGTAGGTTTTGCTCCAGTAGCCATCGAAAAACCACCCAATGTTCTTCCGACAAAAGCATCCAGCCGGCTGCATATAGCCCTGCAGCCAGAACGACATTGACTAATGGGCCGGCAATAGCCACTACGAATTCCTGAATAGGTTTTTCGGGCATATATTCCAGGCGCGCTACTCCACCAATAGGCGTCAGAATGATATCCTGAGTGGAAACACCATAGTAACGAGCCGCCAAGGCATGGCCATACTCATGTAAGAGCACACAGGCAAAGAGGGCTGTGAAAAAACCCATAATCCATAGGGTATTCGTCAAGCCCAGATTATTCGAGTGCCCTAACCAGAAAGCATAAGCGAAAATGAAAACGAACGTCCAATGAACGTGAACAGGAATACCTAGCCAGGTAAATATTTTGAGCGAACTGCGCATCTTGAGAAACATAGCACCCTGAAGAGGGCGTTAGGGCTTTTGGGCTATGACAATATACTGATAATCGAGACTTTCCTGATCCACCTGGATGAGCTGAAAGCCTGCAGCTTCCAACTCCCGCATAACATCAACAAGCGCTACTTTGAACTCATTGGATGGCCCAATAGGCAAGCTATTTTTTTTAAAGTCAATAACGAGCAGCTTGGCTTTGGGTTTCATGCCTGCTAACAGGGTTTTCAAATAAGGTACCCGTCGGCGCAGATAACCGTAAGTATTTACGACGATGATGGCGTCCACCTCTTCTGGTGCAAGCATGGGGTTATCGGGCTTGGCCAAACGCGTCTCGAAGCGGCGCTGATATGCATCGGGCAAGCGGACTTTGATACTGTCCATGAAGTCAATAAACCGGGGGTCAATGTCTACAGCGATTACCTTCTTCGCTTTAGGCACCAGGCGAAAGGCAAAGTAACCTGTGCCGGCGCCGATGTCCGCCACGGTCTTGCCTTCGAGGCCATTTAAAAGCGAGATGACCAAATCAGGCTTTTGCCAAATGACGCGGTCTTTGCTTTCGTAGTCAGCCACCAGGTCTTCGAACCCACTGGAGGAAGAGGAACCTCTGAGCTCATTAAACGGGCGGGCAATCTTCTCTGAATTCGAAGGAGGTACAACGTCAGGAGGAAGTCGGCGTGTGTTGTCCTGGCAGGCAAATAGCCCGATTAGCAGTGCGATAGGGAGCGAAAATCTGGGGTACATGGCATACATAAGTTGATCGTATTGGGCTGAATCGGACTGATAAACGCCCAAAACACCTCAAAAGTAGTCAAAGTTGGATACCCCTCTGGACTTGTCGCTTACAAGAGGTGATGCTGCACGTAAAAAGCACCTATGCCTGCCAGATAGCCCACCAAGGCATACAGGCTAATGCGCTTTAGATACCAGATGAAATTGATTTTAAGCAAGCCCATAGCAGCCACTCCTGCGGCAGAGCCAATGACCAACAGGCTGCCGCCCGTGCCTGCGCAATAAGCCAGCAGCAGCCAAAAGTCGTGATCGGGTGGATAAGCTTCTAATGGGTACATGCCCATGGCCGCAGCCACCAGAGGAACATTGTCCACAATAGCTGAGAGCATGCCAATGAGGGTATTTAACGGATAAATGTCACCCGCGAACACCTGGTCGAGGCTGTTAGCCAATATGCGGAGATGACCCGAAGTGGACAAGGCTCCCACAGCCAACAGAATGCCCAAAAAGAAAAGGACACTGGGGGTGTCAATGCGACGCAACACTGCAGCCACCGACAACTCGTTTCGCACCTCTTCCGG
>JBEQAD010000208.1:0-2682 GCA_041640515.1 Saprospiraceae bacterium
ATAAAGCCACAGGCGCGATCGTGGGTGTGCAAATAGACGCGATTTTCGAGCACTTCTCCAAAAATCCAGTGCAACATGTCAAAGAAGTGGATGCCGATATTGGTGGCGATACCACCTGACTTCTCTATATTGCCTTTCCAACTGGCGAAATACCACTTCCCGCGCGAAGTGATGTAGGTGAGGTCAACATCAAAAACCTTGTCCTTGGGCGCACTAGCTACCTGTCGTTTTAATTCCTGCAGCACCGGGTGCAGGCGCAGTTGGAGAATAGTATAGACGCGGCATCCGGTCTCTTGTTCGAGTTCGCGCAAGCCATCCACATTCCATGGGTTGAGCACCAGGGGTTTCTCGCAAATGACATCTGCATTATTGCGCAAGCCAAAGCGGATGTGCGCATCGTGCAGATAGTTAGGTGAACACACGCTAACGTAATGCACGGGTTGACCATTGCGCGCCATTTTATTGATGTAGCGGTCAAAGCGCTCAAACTCAGTGAAGAAAGCGGCGTCGGGGAAGTAGCTGTCAATGATACCCACTGAATCGTTAGGATCGAGAGCGGCTACCAGCATATTGCCGGTGTCTTGGATAGCGCGCATATGACGGGGTGCAACGTAACCGGCAGCACCGATAAGAGCAAAGCGTTTCATAGTAAATATAAGGGAAAGGAAGATGATGGTGTTACAACGGGAAAATCCTGCCGTTTTCCGAGCGATAGCACCTAGCGCAGCTCTCGCAAACAGCAGTCTGACGATCATTAAAATGTAGCCGTTCGCCACAAGCACACATCCAACCGATGTGACGAGCGGGATTGCCTACCACTAAAGCAAAAGGCGGTACGTCTCTCGTAACTACGGCACCTGCACCGATGAAGGCAAACTCACCGATATCGTGCCCACAGACAATGGTGGCATTAGCTCCGATGCTGGCACCGCGTCCTACGAAGGTGCGGCGAAACTCGTTTTTGCGCTCTACGGCGCTGCGCGGATTGAGTACGTTTGTGAACACCATGGAGGGCCCTAAAAAAACATCGTCAGCACACTCCACACCCGTATAAAGGGACACATTGTTTTGCACTTTCACGTTGTTGCCCAACACGACGCCGTCAGCAACAAATACGTTTTGTCCGAGAATACAGTTTCGGCCAATACGGGCACCCGGCATAATGTGACAAAAGTGCCATATTCGAGTTCCTTCGCCGATTTCGCAACCTTCATCAATTACCGCAGTAGGGTGAGCGTAGAAAGAATCAAATACAGACACCGTAAAAGCTTTTTAAAAATTCTGTTTTAGAGAGGTATTAGTCAGAAAAGTGAAGGCATGACGAATACAAAACCAAAAGTCGTGCCAGCGCTATGAGGTGCTCGACGGGATTTGCCGGTCTTACCTCACTTTAAACAGATAATAGTCGTTGTCTATCTGTTACCTCAACGTTCGACGACTATACGCCGGCTGTAGGCCCACTGGGTTGTGCGTAAAAAGAGAACATAAGCACCCGCGGGCAGCCGCTCTACCTCTAACTTCACCCAAACTTCACGTTGCATTAAAGCAAGGTGCTGTTGCCCCATCGGTCGCCCTAAAGCATCGAATACCGCTATTTCTACAGGAGCCGGTTCATCAAGAGATAAGCCAACCCATACATAATCTCTAGCTGGGTTGGGGAACAGATAAACGTGAGGCAGAGCCGAGTGCCCCTGGGCGCGCACCGTCTCTGTCAATATCAAAGTGAGGGTTTGAGTGCAGCCGTGTAAGTCGGTGACTTCGAGAGTGTAAATACCTGAGGGGGCGTTTTCCAGTGCAGCAGTAATGGCCACGACGGTACCATCTGCTCTGCGCCATTGATAAGACCAAGGCGATGTACCACCTGAAACAGACACATAGGCGGCGCCGTTGCTCTGTCCGGTAGAAGGCTGGACCAATGAGTCGAGAGTTATGTGTAAAGCATTTGGCTGGGAAAGAGTCACCTGGGCGCTGTAGGTGCATCCAGTTGTTTCGGAAACCAGTAAAGTATAAGTGCCGGCGGGTATACCGGTGTTGTTTGCAGTAAAGATGCCGTTAGACCACTCGAAGAAGAAAGGGCCATTCCCTCCACTTATGCCAGTAATTATTTTACCGTCAGAGGCATCAAAGCAAGTAGGTTCTATGAGGTCAAAATACAGCTGCCCTGTGCAGACATTCTGTTCGCAAGGCTTTGCGATACCAGCTGCATACGCCTCGCAACCGCGTGTATCGCGCACGACTATGCCAAAGGGGCTTCCACTAAGCACCACTTGCCTTCCTGTGTCGGCTAAGAACGTGTACGGGGGAGCGCCGCCTTCTGGTTTGACCCACAGGCGCACGCTGTCTTTCCCTATGCACAGCTGATTGACCTGAAGCGTCAGTGGCACCCACTGATTGGGTAGTGCGCCGTCCTCGAGAAATACGCAAACTTGTCCGCCGTGGGTCACCTCCGTTCGAGCCGCTACTTGCAGATAGTACGTTTGACCTGCTTTCAGCGAAGGCACCAATATGTCGCTTTCACAGTAGCGCGTTTGACTGGAACAGAAGACAGGAGTTAGCCCATCACAGGCGCCTTCCCAAACGGCTATCACGTGGTCAAAGGTGGTACCTGTATTCACCCGAACGGCTCCCAGGTAGGGTGCTTTGAACTGAAACCACACATCACTGGCCACCTGGAGCGCGCAG
>JBEQAD010000208.1:2692-6055 GCA_041640515.1 Saprospiraceae bacterium
CCACACAAGGCTCGCCAAGAGCCACCGCAAGTGCTGTGGCGCAACTGTTATTGGGCGGCGGTACTCGTTTTTCGATGCGTAACACTGGGCACACATCGCCTTCCACAGTAGAAAAGACGCCAGCCACTTGAGCGTAATATACTTGACCAGGGAGCAACGAGGGTAGACGCAGCGGGCTACCTTGGCGATTGGTAGCCACCTCTGTCAGCGTCTGGCATGTGCCGTGATATACGGTGAGGATGTGTGAGAAATTAGCTTGTGCGTCCAGCACTAGTTCCTCTTCGGGCGCAAGGGCAGGCGCATGAAAGCGATACCACACATCGGCGCGAGCCAGCCTATTGTGAGAGGGCTGCCACATGCTCATGGTGGCGTGGCGGTTAGAACCTTGCGGGCAAGGCGCATCAGGTGCTAAGTAGTGCGCCTGCACACAATCGTCGTTGGGCGGCGCAGGGGGCAGCTGTACTACCGGCGCTATGCGTACGCATGCCCGCCCTCGCGGAACGCCAAATGCTCCAGCAGTGCCAGCCAACCGAATGAGGTAGTCTTTGCCTTGTTGCGCTTGGAAATAGGCGGTTTCGCCAGTAAAACCATGCTCGTCGCGGTTGTAGCAAAGCACCCAAGAGAGGTCGTTGCAACTACCCGTAAAGACACTAACCACGTCGTTGAATTGTGCGTTGGTTGTCAGCTCAGCTACGCCACTAAAGTCTGCCGTCCAACGAAACCATACGCTACCTTCCTCTGCCGTAGCGATGCAAACTCCCGCAGGGCCGCTGTAAAGTGTGTTTTCATTGTTTATTTCCAGACAGGGGGCACTGGTGCTGAGTGTCAGTGCTTGTTGGCAAAAGTCCACTGCAGCGCCTCGACCGACGACTTTGACATTGTCAATGCCCACCCAGTAGCCTCGCGTGCCGCCATCGTCGTATGCAAACACCAGGCGCCACTGTACCGAGCGATAGGCCGATAAAGCGATGGAAAAACGCTCGTAATTTGGGAAAAATGGGCCAGCCACTTTGCCTTCAGGGGCAAACAGGGTGATACGCTGTTGTTGCTCGTTTTCTAAATATACGGCAAAGGACTCGTAGCCCGAATAGCGCATGAGCGCCTCAAACGTCAGCTCGTATTCCATGAACTCTGCCCCTGCAAACCACGGCGAGTACAAGCGGATATGCGTAGGCGCTGCGGTATCACCTTGTGCATTATCGTCAAAAAAGGCAAAGCAGGAGCCATTCATAGAGTTACCCTCATAGAAAGCCGAAGAGCCCAGCGGAACGAAGCCAAACGACCAACCAGCAGGGCCAGAGAGCACTTCACTCGTCCAGCCAGCGGGCAGCCCACACTTGTCGAAATCTTCAGCCAGGACAAACGTACCACTGCCGCTGCCGACCACCTGAATGTTGTCAATGCCAGCATAACGCCCCTGGCTATTTGCCGGGCTGGTATAGCGCACTATCAGCTGTGTCGGTCCGCTCCAGGGCAGAAAGGCGAGATCCGACCGAAAGCGGAAGAAGTCGTTGCTGCCCAGAGGATCGTAATTAGTGCGGTAGTTGTCGTACCGGGCTAAGACGCGCTCCTGTGTTCCATTCGTGGCTACAATTTCCAGCGCATCGGTATCGCCAAATTTAAAGTGGATGTCCATGCGGCAGTCCAACGTAGTGAAGGCACCGCGGCTGAAAGGCGGAGACACCAGCTCCAGCACATGCGCAGGAGCTGATTTGCCACCCGCTCGTCCATCTATGAAAAAGAAGCAAGTGCCATCTATGCTCTGGTTGATGGCGTCTGGCACTTGCGCTAGCCCTACGTACCATACGGGGGTGGCTGTATCGCCCCGAAGACGCACTTGCCAGCCTGCAGGCAGGGCACAGGTATTG
Organism: Saprospiraceae bacterium; assembly: GCA_041640515.1. Taxonomy (GTDB): domain Bacteria; phylum Bacteroidota; class Bacteroidia; order Chitinophagales; family Saprospiraceae; genus M3007. The sequence goes on from JBEQAD010000208.1 coordinate 4,561, forward strand.
AAATCTTCCTTTAACAGAAAGGAAACGTCCGACGTTTGCGCTATTGACGCCTCCCACAGCGCTCCGAAGAGCAATAATGCTACGACTTGCTTCCGCATGGCCATGTAGTTCGCTTTTTCTAAGTCAACTTCCGAACACTCAAATTTCGGGCACTTTTCTCCGGCGGCACCATTGAAATCGTCTTTTGCCCGACAACCGACAAGAATCTCCCCCATCCTCCCACTCATAGCTGATAAGGACAGGGCTAACCGAAGAAAGAGGATGCCTATTCACACAACCCGAGGCGATAAGCTGCGGGCCATTGGCAACCTCACACCTTCGGGCCCAGGGGCAGCGAGTAGAATATGGACGATACGCTCCGCCGCCCGGCCATCCCACAGCGGCGGATGAGCGGGCGGGAGCGAAGGAGCTGTCCAGAAGTGCCTAACCCACTCTAAGATGGCTTCCGGCTGCCGTGGGCTCACCAGCATATTGAAGCCACTTTGCAACGTGATGGGGCGCTCTGTGCTAGAGCGTAGTGTCAAGCAAGGCACACCCAAGACTGCAGTTTCCTCTTGAATACCACCTGAGTCAGTGAGTACCACGCGAGCGTTTTTTTCCAAGCAGACCATGTCGGAATAGCTCAGCGGACGGAGCAACGCTACCGCAGGTGCCTCGAGTAGCGGCGTCCAAAGGCCCCACATGCGCAGCCGTCGTTCCGTGCGTGGATGCACGGGAAAAACGACCAGCCTCTCCTGACCAATGCGCACCACAGTGCTGACCAGCGACTGTAAGGCCGCGCGGCAGTCCACATTTTCTGCTCGATGCAAAGTACATAAAACGTACCCTTCCGCTTCGGAAAAGGGCGGTAACACCGGCTGGCCAGCACAGGCATTTCGGCATGCCACATCGAACCATCGCTTTTCTTCTGCTTTGGGTAATGTTTGAAACAAAGCATCAATGAGCAAATTCCCTACGAGGTGAATGTGCTCCGGCGGGGTGCCCTGATGCAGCAGATTGATTACCCCAGCCGGTTCAGTAACGAAGAGCAGTTGGGCGTAGGCATCGGCTAAGATGCGGTTCCTTTCCTCTACCATTTCCAAGTTGCCACAGCGCAGGCCGGCTTCTACATGGGCCAGCGGAATACCGAGTCGGTGCGCTGCTATAGCACCGGCAGCTGTAGAGTTGACGTCGCCGATGACCACTACCCAATCAGAGCGCAGAGGGCGCAAAAGCCTCTCAATGCGCAAACTCATGGCCACAGTAGCCTGCCATGGACATTTGACGTTTGAAATGGGCGCACACCGCAGTGGCTCGGGCAAGCTTAACTCTTCGAAGAAGATGTCGCTCATGTCCGGCTGGTGGTGCTGGCCAGTGTGTATCAATACTGGCCGTACGTGAGGCGACTGGCTCAACGCACGCCACAGTGGCGCTGCTTTGATGAAATTGGGCCGAGCACCGGCAATCAAAGTAACGGTCATACAGCCAGGACGCGCCGGGCTTAAGCTTTTTCCAG
>JBEQAD010000209.1:0-6027 GCA_041640515.1 Saprospiraceae bacterium
TTGGTGTTGTCGTCGCGGGTGAAGAAGATATGGGTAATGCCTTGAAGCGGAAAAGCATTGGAATTGAACGAGAAGTTGATCGTCTGGAAGAGGTTGGTGCACGTAGAGGGTATGGGATAGGATCCCAACAACACTGTGTTGCCGGGCGGGAAGAGGGTTAAGTTGGGCGGCATTTGGTCATTTATGACCGTCCCGGTACCCAGTCCTCCGGGCGCATACACGCCGTAGGCATTGATGATGGGAGAGCCGAAATGGGTGCTGCCTAAACAAGCTAGCTTGAACTTCAAGCTATACGTGCCTGAATTGGCCGGTATCGTGTATTGCAGTTCGTTCATGATGCCCTCGCGCCAGTTGTGGATGGGGCTGCTGGTTTGCTTGTGAATCCAGCAGCTGCCAAAATTCCCCTGGGTAACCGGTAAGGGTATTGATAGTGGTGGTGAGGGCGGCGGTGCAGTAGTCGTGTTGTAAAAATCGCCTGTGCTGCCGGTAGACCAAATACCTCCCCATTTCGAGGCATTCCAGATGTCCTGGTCGGAGGTAGTGGGTGTGCCTACGCTGAAGTCGCCGTTTTGCACTATATTCAGGGGGCACCACGAGTCTTTGCAGGAGAGATACACAGTATCGCATACTATCTTTTCAAAGCAGATAAAACCAGTTTCTAGATCTTTCTCGATCGCCAAATAACAGATAGGATACACCCCGCTACTGGTGTAGGTATGTGTGAGAGTACTGCCTGCCGTGAATGGACCAAACTGCTGCGGGCTGCCGTCGCCCCAATTAATCCATTCCAAATAATCGCAGGTGGGCAGATTGCCAATGCTGAGCGTGGCCTTACAGTTGGCGTTGTCTGCAGTTACCGAGACGAAATTTTGTACATTGGCCGAAAAGAGCTGATAGTCTTTGCAGCAGTCTCCTGGAAAAATGAAGGTCAATGTGCAAGGGCATTTTTTACCGTCGCAGTGTCCAACGATAGTCAAAGTATAAGTGCCGGCAAGGGTGAACGTGCTGGCTGTGATGGGCAGGCTGGTGATAGGCACCCCGTTGGCAGATAGGGTGACAAATCCCGGCGGTCCAGTCAGCACATAGTCCACAGTAGGTGGATTCGTGCACTTTCCACTACAGGAGAATGAAGGTACAAACTGGAAAGGCACACCGCTCGGCGGCAAGTACAGTACGTCACAACAGTATTTTGTGACCCACGGCCCCAGTTTTCCTATCTTGTATAAAAACTTGTAGGGACCACAGGTACACTTCTTAGAGCAATTGCCGAAAAACAACGGCCTTGGTATGATGGTGTCGGAGAGCACGACTTCAGTCACCCCGTTAGGAGGCGAGGAGGGCTCCCAGTCTGGCTGGAGTATCTCCCGCACGATATAAACACCGGGTGTGTCAATCTCAGCAAAGGCTGTGCCTGCCGAGTCCGTTCTCACGGTATACTTGCGGCCATTTCCTTCTATCTCAAAGACCCAGTCTGCCAAGGGGGGGGCTTCGGCAGTCCAAGTAGAGTGATGGACTTGGAGTGTGCCGTTGCAGGCAACGTCATGATATTTGATTATGTCGATTGGATAAATGTTCTTCTTCACACAACATTTATCGCTCTTGAGTCCCGGGCCTGCTACGGTGCCGTGCAAGTTGGTTCCCGTGGCTACACCGCTGAGGTTCCAAAGCTTGATGCGCAGCAAATAGCGTCCGGGCAAGAACGTCCGGGTGACATTTACAGGAACTCCTGTGTTAAAAAAGATAGGCCCCGGTAGAAGGCAGGTGTTAACAAGCGTAGTGTCAAATTGCGGTAAATTAGTAATGGGGTCTTCTCTCCACAATTCCACACTGCCATGGTCGTCGGCGTAGAACGTAAAATTAAACGTGGCCTCTGTTCGCCTACACACACAGAAAGCGCGCTCAAATACGAAGGGCGGGCAATGGCAACCTTGTAAATCTGCTTTGGGGCAATTGTTGGTGCCATAATTATTGAAAGGAAATGCTGAAATCCAAGACGAGGGTGGAGTCGCCCACCCCGGGTAGACACCAACTACATGGGCCGATTGGGGTACCATAACACCAGAGCTGGGTGGGGCGCTAATCAATCTCCAATACGGATCGGTTGCAGGAGGCGTGAGGAAACCCGTGTTACTGGCGCCAGTGCTTATGTTAATGACGTTCACACTGCAATCAGGATTAGGCGGACACACTTTGCATTTACCATATGCGTCTGCTTTCCAGATTTTTTCCAACTCCGTCGGTGCGAGTGCCCGCCCGAACAACTGCAGTTCGTCTATGATAATCTGCCAATACTGGTGGAGTGGGGTCCTGCCGATGTGCAAGGGGAGGCTGTTAGAGGCACTGGTGGTGCTGCTTAAAGTATGTGTCGAAGTGGCCAATGACCCGCTGCCGCCTGGACTGCCTCCTACATAAAATGTTACGACATAAGAAGAAGAAGAAGGAGGAGGAGGATTGACCGTCACTGCTACAAAATTCCACTGACCCACAGTAATAGGCGGTCCATGAAACACTTGAACGCTGCTGCCGGTGCCAATGGCTAAAGTGGGACGAGCCGCCCCCGATGTGATCTGAATATAAAAGGCATAGCCAGTAGTTTGGCTGCCTAATTTGTCCACAATGGGCGCCGTTTGCGTAGGCATGTCCGTCTTGACCCACGCATCAATGGTGAAGGCCTTGTTTCCAAAATTGATTTTGGGATTGTTGGACACCTCCAGATACTTGTTTAGGCCGATGAATTCCAGTGCACCTCCGACCTTTCCTGGAACGGAAGTCGGCCCACCGCCATTGATAGGGCCGGCCAGGGAATTGGTGGTTAGGGAACTGACAATTTCTTCTGCCTGTGTGTATGTGGATGGAGCCGCCTCGTCCATTGGCCACCAGGCTACTGCACCGGAGGGTAATTGCACACAAGGCGAGCATTGCCTGAAACTGACTTTGTCAATCGCAAAATCATTGCCCACGGCTGAGGTGTTCAGGTTTCTTATGCAAATAGTTGCGCTTGTGTTGTTGCCTGAATTCCATCGGACGCAGTGCTTTCTCCAATCACATGGCGTGGAAGAGGCGGTAGCCACTGGACCTACCGGTGCATTATTAATGAGGACCTGAAACTGAGCCGGGTTACCCGATGTCACCGAGGCATGGAGAAAACTAAAAATATAATCCTCGTTTGGGCTTACAGTAAAGGTATAGCACAATACATTCGTACCAGCTACTGTAGAGCCATTAGCCACAAAGATGTTGCCGACTCCTAACGCATCCTTACACGGAGAAGAATTACTCAGTACGGTTGACGCATTAGAAGTTATGCAGTAACTCCCTGGTGGGAGATTGTTGGTTGAACAATTCTGAAGGTAGCCTGTAGAAAAACCACCAGTAGGGCTATTAAAATCGCCATTGTTTACCAATTCAGGCCCCTTTTCTTTGGGTGGTACGCATTCACATTCTGAGCATGTGACGGTTACGGTAAAGGTGCAGGAGGCTTTGTTTTTGCAGGCGTCTGTTGCATGATAGGTCACGGTGCTAACCCCTTGGTTAAAGACTGCGCCGTTTGCATTGGGAGAGGAAATGAGTGGGCCTGCATTTATCGAGTATGCAATACTCACCGGAGGGCAATTGTCGGAAGCCTGTGGAGCGGTTCCGTTAGCTATCCACTGGCAGCCCCCAGCTGGCCCCGGAGCACCCGTTACTGTGATGTTAGGTGGGCAGGAAATGGCAGGCAAGATAGTGTCCATCCTCGTTACTGAGGTGGTGCAGGTGGCGCTGTTGTTGCACCAGTCCGTAACCGTGAGCGTAGCGGTGGAGGTGCCGCAGTTGTTAAAGGTAGAGGGGCTTACGCTCATAGAGGAAATGCCGCAATTGTCGGTGGAGTTGTTGTTTACTGCGGCCGCGGTCAGGGTAGCGGAGCATTGGGCGTCGAGAGTGAGGGTAATGGCGGGGACGCACTTAGCGATAGGCGGTGTGTTGTCTGTAATTACTACAGGTTTACACACCTGGTTGCTGCATCCGGGGCCATTGACGGTTAGGCATGCCGTGTAGGTTCCACAGGTTGGATAGGTAACTACCGGATTTTGAGCGGTGGAGGTGGCCGGTGTGCCTCCGGGAAATGTCCATTGCCATGTAGCCGGCGCAGGTACCTGGGACTGGTTGGTAAAAGTAACCGTGCCGCAGTTGACCGAAAAAGTAAAGTTAGGTGTGCAAGGGCAGAGGTCTTTTTGGGCCCAGTTCACACTACTCCATTGGACAGGGACTCCTTGTGGTATGGATACTACTTGGGGGTTGGAAATCGCGGGTGAATTGAATATATGGTTGGGAATAGTGAGATTAGGGGTAAAAGATTGTGTCATGCAGGAGTTCAAATCTAAATCAGTTAAGGCGATGAAGGCATCCTCCCCTCCGAAACCGCCGGGTTGAGTACGCCCATCGGTATAAGCCACCATCGTCGGAGATACAGGCCACGCTGCTCCACCGTTGTAACTCACAGCGCCACTATCAAAATATTTCGCCCATAGTAAAGTAGGTCCTCCAGAACCGTCCTTAAATTTGAGCACTATGCCTCTATTGAGACCATTCACAGTAGCGTTGCCACTTACAAAAAAGTCGCTCCCTGCCACCCATACATTGTGTATAGCCGTCAGCCCGAGCAAGCTGCGTTGCCATTGAAGAGATAAGTTTGAACCGCTCAGTTTCATTAGCCGGGCCGAAAATGTAGGGAGAGTGTGACCAGCAGCAACGAAGTCACCACCCAGTGGTGCCACCGCAACAAAGGAGACTGGGTCTGTCGTTGCTGCCTTGTCGATTAATAATCCGCTGTTATTGATTCGTATTATAATGCCTTGTCCTGTCCTAGCGCCTACTAAAAGCAAGTCGCCACCGGGCAATGCTTTCAGGTCGCGAAAAAACTCGTCATCCAAACCGCTTGGATATAGCCTTTTCCCTCCGATGTTTCCAAAGGTATCTACGGCGAGTAGGACGACGTCGTCCCAGGTTACACCATTGCCTGGTTCATGCTGAGCACCTACCACATAATAGGGAAAAGCGGGATGAAGAGGCGATGGATTGTGCACCACTCGATGAAAGAAATCCCGCCCCGGCACATCGTATCTCTTCACGGAAATGTAGCTGCCTGTGGGGCTAATAACACCTAATAAACTACTGGTAGAAGAGTCGAAAGGCATGGTTTGGCCTACTAACAACAGGTTTCCAGAAGGTAACAGCACTGCATCGTTCCATTGAGAAGGGATATTCAGTCGGCTTGTCCAGAGCCAATTTCCACTGGCGTCAATTCGCGTAACGGCTGCACGTGGTAATGAAGCAGCGGGAGGAACATCATAGGTGAGTACGTAGAAATCTGTCCCGTGTGGGATGACCTTGGTAAACCCCTCGTTAGCAGAGGAGCCCTTCAGCCGCGTAAACGACTGTGCGTGCACAGGAGGTAAGAACCACAAAGCGACGATCGCTTGCAGAAAAGCAGCGCAAGTAGTAATACATAGGTTTTTCATGGCAGTTCTTCTTTTTGGGTTTGTGAGGAAAATGAACTACAGTACAAAAATAAATGTACGCTGTGCCGTGTTATGGGGCTAAGTGATACACGGTCAGATTTTGATGATGTTCGGTCAGATTTTGATGATATTCGGTCAGTTGGAGCGCATCCTTTAGCCCTGGGCTGCCGGTGTTGTTGTTTTGATGCCTTTGGAAGAGTTTTTATAAAGACAGGTTGAAGGACAAGAGAAAAAACACCGCTCGCCATCGGCAGGCGGTGCTGTACTTTTACCCAAATTTTTACAGGTATGACCTTGGATAGCAAGAAACCTCTGCTTGTGCTCTTTTGGGCGGTGCTCATAGCCCTCGCCTCGGACGGTTGCGGCTCGGAGGAGACAGGGCGCTGCGGCAAGATTACTTTTAAGCCCGACAACGTTCTGACGGTGCGCATGGAAGCAGCGGCCACCTCGCTCAACCCTATTTTGCCGGGGCCGGGCTACAACCGCTACGTGGCGGCCAACCTTTACCAGACGCTGGCCACTATCGAAC
>JBEQAD010000210.1:0-6020 GCA_041640515.1 Saprospiraceae bacterium
TTTTCTTTTTCATCTACCGAAACCAGCCCTCGTGCTAAACAGCAACATATCCCGAGCTTCCTGAATCACCGAAACTAAACCCACGCACCTTATGCTGTACACTTCCTACGCCGATTTGCAAAAAGCCGCCCTGGTAGAGGCACTCGACCGCTTCGTAGGTGCCCATCCCAACGGCAACTATTTTCAGAGTAGCGAATTCTTCCGCCTCATCGAAACGGTGCGCGGCTATCGTCCTTTCCTTCTGCTATCAGCCCATGCGCAGGGCGGCATAGATGGTGCACTTATGGGAGTGTTGCAGTCCGATGGTCGAGGACCAAAGGCTTGGCTATCGCGCCGCTTGATTGTATGGGGGGGGCCGTTGGTCGCTTCCGAGTCAACGGCAACAGCACAAATGTTGCTACAAGCGCTCAAACACTACGCACAAGGCAAAGCCATTTTCATCGAATTCCGTAATTTTTTCGACTGTACACCGCTGCATGACGCCTTCGAGTCGAACGGCTTCCGTTTTCGCCCTCATTTGAACTATATAGTGAAAACCGACAGTGTGGAAGCGGCCAAGGCCCGCCTGAGTAGCAACCGGCGCCGTCAAATAAAGACAAGTCTGGCTGCTGGCGCCGTAGCGGTAGAAGCCGAGAGCGAGGCTGATGTGCTGGGGATGTACGGCATTTTGGAAAAATTGTACCGGGAGAAAGTCAAAAAGCCCCTGCCAGGCCCCGACCTGTTCGTCAACCTGTGGAAATCGCCATCGGCTAAGGTGTTTGTCGTAAAGTATAATGGCGAAGTGGTGGGCGGTAGCATCGGTCCCGTGTACCGCGACAAGGTGCTCTACCAGTGGTACGTATGTGGCGAAAATGGGCGCATCAATGGCGTGCATCCCAGCGTGTTGGCCTCGTGGGCACCTATTGAGTACGGTGCACTGCATGGCTTTGACCATTTCGACTTCATGGGGGCCGGACGTCCGGAAGACGACTACGGCGTGCGCGAGTTCAAAGCACGCTTTGGCGGGCAAGAAGTTTGCTACGGCCGTTACGAACTTATACTCAACCGCCCTCTATACGAGGCAGGCAAATTAGGATTGAAAATCTACCAATACATACGCTAATGAAAGTCATCTTCGACATCGGACACCCGGCCCATGTTCACCTCTTTAAGCACTTGGCCCGCCTGCTTATGGCGCATGGCCATGAAGTGCTGTTCACTGCACGCGACAAAGAGTTCGAACTGCAACTGCTGGAAGCGGAGGGCTTCCGCTACATCAATTTTGGCAAGCATTATCGCAGCCTGCCCGGCAAGCTCTGGGGGTTGCTGCGCTACGACCTAAAGATGCTACTCGTCGGTCTGCGTTTCAAGCCCGACTTGTTTATCAGCCACGGCACGCCGTACGCCGCCCATGCTGCTTTCCTGCTGGGAGCAAAGAACTTGGCCATTGAAGACACAGGCAACATCGAGCAGGTCATTCTCTACCGACCTTTTACCGATGCCATCCTAACGCCAGCCGTATTACCAAAAGATTTAGGGCCGAAGCAAATACGCTACAACAGCTACCACGAAATCGCCTACCTGCACCCCGAATTTTTCACTCCTGACCCTAGCATCCGACAATGGCTGGGAGTAGGTGATGCGGAGGAATACGCCGTGCTCCGCTTCATCTCCTGGAATGCTACCCACGACGTGGGGCATCGAGGAATGAGCGCAGAGGACAAGGTGGGTCTGGTAAAGCAGCTATCTAAGCGTATGCGGGTATTCATCACTTCGGAGCGCGGCGTGGCTGAGGAGCTGAAACCGTATTGCCTGCGCATGCCGCCGGATAAGTTTCACCATGTGCTGCATTACGCCTCGCTGGTAGTGAGCGAAGGCACCACCACCGCCGTAGAGGCAGGCATCTTGGGAACGCCGTGCGTGTACGTGAGCACGTTTGTAGACCCGAACTGCCAGGAAATGGAACAGTTTGGCCTGGTGTTCAACACGACCGAGTCGAGCAAAGTATTCGAGTTAGTGGACAAAGTGCTGGCCGAAGATCGCCAAGTGTACCGCAACCGAAGCCAGACCTTCTTAGCCACTAAAGATAATGCCACCCGTTTTTATTTTGATTTCATCAACGGCCGTTATGCCCAAAACGGCCAGAAACACACCCAACCCTCATGGCAATCCGTCTCCTAATCACTGGCGGGGCCGGTTTCATTGGCTCCAACTTGGTTGAGTACTTCCTCAACGACAGCCGCGTGGCATTGGTGCGCGTGATAGATGACCTTTCCAACGGTTACATGGAAAACGTTGAAGCATTTCTGGGCCATCCACGCTTTGAGTTTGTTCGCGGCGATATTTGCGACTACGACACCTGCCGCCAAGTTATGCGCGATGTCACCCATGTGTCGCATCAGGCTGCTTTAGGGTCAGTGCCACGCTCTCTGGAAAATCCCATGCGCACCAATGAGGTAAACGTAGGCGGCACCGTCAACATCCTGCACGCCGCCAAAGAGGCCGGCGTGGAGCGTATCGTGCTGGCCTTTTCGTCCAGTACTTACGGCGACAGCCGCGAGCTGCCCAAAGTAGAGGAGCGCATCGGGCGTCCTCTCTCGCCCTATGCCGTGAGCAAATACGCTGCCGAGCTATATGCTGAAGTATTCGCCCGCACCTATGGCCTTCCGTTTATCGGCCTGCGCTATTTCAACATTTTCGGCCCACGCCAAAACCCAAATAACCCCTACGCGGCGGTTATTCCCATTTTTTGCAAGGCCTTCTTAGAAGGTTTACCACCTAAAATCAATGGAGACGGCAACACCACAAGAGACTTTACCTACGTGGAAAACGCCTTGCTGGCCAATGAATTAGCACTTTTTACGGAAAACCGCGAGGCACTTAACCAGGTATATAATGTGGCTTGTGGTGAGCAAATCAGCCTTAACCAGATGGTTGATATGCTCCGCCGCATTAGCGATAAAGATCTGCAGCCAGTGTATGGTCCAGAACGCCCCGGCGATGTGCGACACTCTCACGCCGACATTTCCAAGATACGCCGCTACCTGGGCTATGAGCCACGGGTTTACATGCAGGAGGGCCTGCAGCGCGTCTACCAATACTACGCTAAAACGTTGACGATGGCTTCGATGCCTGCCTGAATTTTTTACCACCTATGCGCGACTTTACGCTCACTGCTTATCGCCAGTTGCTCGACACCTTGCTTGAGGCGGGGTACGGTTTCCAAACATTCAGCACCTACCTTCAGCAACCGCTGCCTAAGGTTATCCTGCTGCGTCACGATGTGGATGCCCGCAAGTTGCACAGCCTTGCCTTCGCCCGAATTCAGCACGAGGCGGGTGTGGTAGGCACCTATTACTTCCGTATGGTGCCGCAGAGCTACGATGAGGGAGTTATCCGGGCCATTCATGATTTAGGGCACGAAGTGGGCTATCATTATGAAGACATGGACTTTGCCAAGGGCAACCCGCATCGGGCTATTCAGCTGTTCGAGCAACACCTGGAGCGCCTGCGCCGCGTGGTACCGGTGTCCACCATTTGCATGCACGGAAGCCCGCGCTCGCCGTACGACAACCGCGACGTGTGGAAACACTACCGATACCAGGACTTCGGCATTTTAGGTGAGCCTTATTTCGACCTCGACTTCCGCCAGGTATTCTACCTCACGGACACCGGACGACGCTGGGACGGTGGTGCGGTGAGTGTCCGAGACAAAGTGGAGGACCACTTTGGCCTGGTGTTCCACTCGACATTCGATATCATTAACGCTGTGAGCCGTGGGCAGTTCCCATCGCGCGCTATGCTCAACTTTCACCCCCAGCGATGGACAGACAACTCTCTGTTGTGGGTTGCCGATAAGTACCATCAGTACGTCAAAAACGCTGCCAAGTATTGGCTCATCCAGTGGCGCCGCTCCCGCGCAGCTCTTTAATCAGATTTTACCAATACCGCGGTATTGCTCATATGAAATTTTTTTAAACAGTGGAAGACATTACAGCATTGGCACAGTTTTGGAAAATAAAAAATGTTGTTAGTCACACATATTCAGCAATTCTGGGATGTAAGTAAGGTGCCTATGAGTTGAACCAATACTCCTTCCTTTCGATCCTTCCTGGCGCGAGCACCGCTAATCCACCCTCCCCCCTCATGGCTTGCGCAAAAGTGAAGCCTTAAATCCTCTCAGGCTTTTACTCTTCCGGAATGATTCTACAGTACTAATCTTTCTAGGAATACCAGATTAATCCCTTCGGACATCCTGCATGTCCTGTCCTAATAAGGCGTAACACATCTAGAAGACCCTACAGGTACAAATACACACCTGAAGGGTGTAATTTCTTTATTTACCCCTAATAATCAGAATTTTTTGCTATTTAAAACTAAAAATCAAAAAATAAAATTCTATGGCTGTACTAAACCATTTGGCATCAACAGCTCATCGCACTCGCCAGCAGCTGCTAGAGCATCTCCCAGAAAGTGCTGTTCAATTTATCGAAGAAGTTGTAAGTCCACCCGCTCTAGCAGAGGCCCTTTGCCTGCACACCCTTTACCCGGTCAATTCCAGTATTGTAGGTGGTGAGTCGGCTAAGTGCATAATTAATACGCAGCGCATCAACGACATCCGCTACATCAACAAGTTCTTTGAGTCAGCTAACGAGCACATGGCCCAGGGCGGTTATCTGGTTGGATGTGTAGACCCGCTCTACCGTCGCCGCCAGCAACTGCTGTCGCGCTATCCTCGACCACTAAACAGAATTTACTACGCTTTCGACTACTTGGTCACGCGCGTATGGCCTAAATTACCGCACTTACGCCGGCTGTACTTTGCGCTAACTAAAGGTCGAGGACGTGTCATTTCGGAAATGGAGACCTACGGCCGGCTTTTCTCTTGCGGCTTCCGCTTTGTGAATGCTCGCGAGATTGATGGCCGTTTGTATTTCGTCGTAGAGAAGGTAAGGAAGCCCGAGTACAACGAAGAGGCAACTTATGGCCCTTTCATCACACTAAGGCGTGTGGGCAAACATGGCAAAATCATTAAGGTATACAAAATGCGCACTATGTCGCCCTATTCAGAGTATACGCAGCAATTCGTCTTCGAGCGCAATGGTGCGGGCGGCATCGGCACTGGCTCAAAATTCAACAACGACCCGCGCATCACAACCATAGGCAAATTCATGCGCCGCTATTGGATTGATGAACTGCCTATGCTCTACAACCTCCTGCGCGGCGATTTAAAACTATTTGGTGTAAGGCCCATTAGCCAGCACTACTTCAGCTTGTTCCCAGAGGATTTTCAGGAGTACCGAAAGAAGTTCAAGCCAGGCCTCATTCCGCCTGTTTATGTAGAAATTCCTAAGTCTCTGGAAGACACTGTGGCCATCGAGCGCCGCTATTTAGAAGCTTACGAGCGCAATCCACTGTGGACAGATATTCGATACTTATCCCTTGCCCTGTACAATATATTTATCAAGCGCGTGCGCAGTTGCTAAAAACAGCGCACATTTGTGACAGTATGTCCCGGTTGTGCTGCTTGTTTAATCCGTTTAATCGCGCAAGAAGAGTAGAGGACGTCTGAAGTTTTTATCCACTTACTCTTCATCTTCAGTAAAAAGCGAACGTTTATGGCCTATTCACTACATCCGTCAAACAAGGTCTACTCTTTTGATGTAGCAAAAGACTCATCTTTACCGCCCTTTAATTTTGTTCAACAGCCTTTCGGCTGCTATGAGCAATTCCTGTCGGTATTTTTAGAAAAAGGCTACCATTTCTGTTCCTTCTCTAACCTAAATGCACCTTACCATCTGGTAGCCCTCCGGCACGATATTGACTTTGATACCCATTTTGCTCTGCATATGGCCGCCAAGGAAAAAGCGATGGGTATCTATTCTACTTTCTTTTTCCTATTGCGGTCACCTATGTATAATGTACTTCAACCTCAAGACTATGAGAACATTATGCTTATCCGGGAGATGGGGCATATCATCAGCCTACACTTTGACCCATTGCTGTACGAAGACTTCGAGAAAGGGCTGAAAATGGAGGTA
>JBEQAD010000211.1:0-5966 GCA_041640515.1 Saprospiraceae bacterium
CCGTAACGTTATTGCCTGCGCACCCTTGCAAGTAGCGCTCTAAGCGCGCCGAAGAGTGTTCCGGCCCCTGGCCTTCGTAGCCATGCGGTAGCAACATGACCAGCCCATTCATACGGCGCCATTTGGCTTCGGCAGCCAGCACGAACTGGTCAATAATCGTGGAAGCGCCGTTGGCAAAGTCGCCAAATTGGGCTTCCCATATCACCAACGCCTCCGGATTAGCATAAGCATAGCCGTACTCAAAGCCCAGAACGGCGTATTCTGACAGCAGCGAGTTGTAGATAAGGAATCGGCCTTGCTTCTCGGCGATGCCGTCCAGGCGGTTGATGGTCCGATAGGTCTTGACGTCCAGAGGCCAAGCATGCCGGTGGCTAAAGGTACCGCGCTTGACATCCTGTCCGCTCATGCGCACGTCTTTGCCCTCCAGGAGAATAGAGCCATATGCCAATAGCTCGCCCAGCGCCCAGTCTATTTGCCCCTTCTCCACGAGGGCGCGCTGCGTCTCCAACATCTTGACAATCTGCGGCAGCGGTTCAAAATCCTTAGGCAAGGTGAGCAGGTGAGCCAGCAGCCGCTCTAAATTAGCCTGCGGAATGCCCGTGGGCGGCGACTCTTGAAAATCGGCATCGTCAGAGGTAAAGGACAGCGCCTTCCAAGCCAGTTCTGTCTCCTGATACGTGTAGGGCAGTTTATTCTGCCGAGCGTTGTCCAGCCGTGCCTGCAGTTCGGCGCGGAAAGCGCGTTCCATTTCGCGGGCTAACTGGGCGTCCACGTCGCCGCGTTGCACCAGTTTGGCGTTGTACACCTCGCGAGGGTTAGGATGATTGCCAATGAGGGCGTACAAATCGGGCTGGGTAAAACGCGGCTCGTCGCTTTCGTTGTGACCATATTTGCGGTAGCAGACCATGTCCACGTACACATCGCCGTGAAACTTTTGCCGATACCGCGTAGCAAGTTCGACAGCGAAGACCAGGGCCTCTGGATCATCGCCGTTGACGTGTATGACAGGCGCCTGCACGACGTCGGCTACCTGGGTGCAGTAGATACTGGAGCGCCCCTCGTCCCAGTTGGTCGTGAAGCCAATTTGGTTGTTGATGACAAAGTGAATGGTGCCGCCCGTGTAGTAGCCTGGCAGTTGGCTCATCTGGGCAATTTCATATACCACCCCTTGACCTGCTAAAGCAGCATCGCCATGGATGAGAATGGGAAGAATACGCTTAAAATCTGAGTTGTAGAGCGCGTCTGCCTTAGCGCGCGTGAAGCCCAGCACTACAGGATCCACGGCTTCCAAGTGCGAAGGATTGGGCAGCAACTTCAGGTATACTTCACGCCCCGAGGGCGTCTTTACTTGCGAGGAAAAGCCAAGGTGATACTTGACATCGCCATCGCCGAAGCTAAGGTCAGGTATGACCTTGCTCTCAAACTCTGAGAAAATCTGCTCGTAAGTCTTTCCCAGAATGTTAGCCAGCACATTAAGGCGCCCACGATGGGCCATACCAATGACAATTTCCTCTACTGGCGGCTCACTCTCAGTGGCAGCAGTGATGATGGCATCCAATGCAGGAATGGTAGCCTCCCCGCCTTCTAGAGAGAAGCGCTTTTGCCCGACGAATTTGGTATGCAAAAACTGTTCGAACACGACCGCACCGTTGAGCTTTTCTAAGATGCGGCGCTTTTTATCAATGGAGAAACCGAAGTCATCGGCCAGATTTCGGTGCTCTATCTGCTGAAGCAGCCAAGTGCGGCGCTCATAGTCATAGATGTGGGCTACTTCGAAGCCGAGGTTGCCGCAGTAGATTTTCTTCAATCGGGCCAGGATGTCGCGCAGCGGTGCGTTAGGCATGCCTACCTCCGAGCCTGCGGCAAAGGGGCGGTCTAAGTCTGCTTCTGAGAGGCCATAGTCGGCCAGGTCAAGGCGCGGCTTGCGATCTTTGCGCGGCTTGATGGGGTTTGTAGTGGAAAGCATATGGCCGCGCTGGCGATAGCCCTGAATGAGGGCATAAACAGCGATCTCGCGCATGAGGTCAGCACTTGTGCCCACCGGCGCTGCTGCGCTGTTGCCGTTGGCCGAAGTAAGAGCAAAGTCAAATCCCTTGAAGAAGATAGCCCAATCGGCCTCCACCGAGTTAGGGTCGTACTGCCAAGCCTTGTACAGTGACTCAATGTATTGCGGATGCGCATTGAATACAGCAGAGATATCTTTCATTTCGAGATAAACATTCAAAAATCAATGGTTTAGCACAATATGACGAGGCAAAAGTAGGTGTTTCGGCCTAAACGACTGACCCTGCCTTGAGGCATTTTTTAAATCAGGGCAGCTTTTTATTTTAAAAACCAGTACCTTTGCCCGCCCTTTTCAAAAAGAGTTTTTTCGAAACATTCACGAAGCATACATTTAGCGAGATATGGCACATCACCGTTCGGCCCTGAAGCGCATTCGCCAAAATGCGAAACGCCGCTTGCAGAACCGCTATTACAAAAAGAGCACGCGCACGGCCATCAAAACGCTGCGCCATCTTAAAGACAAAGCGGAAGCCGAAAAGTTTCTACCTAAAGTGGTAAGCATGATTGACAAACTGGCTAAGCGGGGCACCATTCACCGCAACAAGGCAGCCAACCTAAAGAGCGGTCTGATGAAATACGTCAACAGCCTGGCCTAACGCCTTGGAGCCAACGGCTTTCGACATCTGCCTCGATGAGGCAAAGACAGGAGCACTGCTTGTGCCTTCTTAGTAATCCGAGGGTTTACTGCCCTGAAACTATCCTGTCGAGTGCCTGTTTTTCGTGTTTTGACGAAACATCAGACGACATGGCCACTCCTACCCAGTTTTATCCATTGCGCGTGCGCGAGGTGCAGCAGGAGACGCCCGACACGGTGTCGGTGGCGTTTGAAGTACCCGAGCAACTGCGCGAGGCCTTCCGCTTTCAACCTGGTCAGTATCTCACTCTACGTACCTTGTTAGATGGCGAAGACGTGCGCCGCTCTTATTCCATTTGCACGGCACCGTACGAAAACGACCTGCGCGTGGCCATAAAAAAGGTACCGGGCGGGGTGTTTAGCACTTTTGCCAACGAGCGTCTACGGCCTGGCGACGAGCTCCTCGTTATGCCTCCTCAAGGGCGCTTTACGGTAACCCCGGCTCCCGACAGTGCTCACTTTTACGTGGCCTTTGCTGCGGGTAGCGGCATTACACCCATCATGTCTATCTTGAAGAGCGTCTTGCAGTCAGAGCCTCACAGTCGGTTTCTTCTTTTCTTTGGCAATCGGGGCTTCGACCACGTCATTTTTCGCGAAACGCTGGAGTTGCTCAAGAACAAGCACCCCGATCGCCTGGCAGTGTACCATGTGTTCAGTCGCGAATCGTTGGGAGCTGCTCTGTTCTGCGGGCGTTTGGACGCCGATAAATGCCGCGCATACGCAGAGCGGCTTTTCGCTCCTGAGGAGGTGGACACGTTCTTCCTGTGTGGGCCAGAAGAGATGATTTTTAGCATCAAAGACGCTCTGCAGCAAATGGGCGTACCGCCACAAAAAATCCTGTTCGAACTGTTCACTACAGCAGGTTCAGCGCGCAAGCCAAGACCAACCGTGCCAAAAGCCGAAGTAATTGAAGCCTCGGTAACGGTTATTCAAGACGGCATGACGTTCGAATTCGTATTGCCCTCAGAAGGCAGCACACTGCTGGATGCCGCTATGCGCGCAGGAGCTGACCTGCCTTTTTCTTGTAAAGGGGGCGTATGCAGCACCTGCAAGGCTAAAGTCCTGGAAGGGGAGGTAGAAATGGACGTTTGCTACGGTCTTGAGCCCGATGAAGTCGCTGCAGGCTACGTGCTCACCTGCCAGACGCACCCCAAATCGAAGCGCGTGGTGGTTAGTTTTGACGCTTGAGTTCCAAGGTTACCTCGCAATTGAACGGCCTGGCCTTTCTTTGCGCCCTGTCTTTTTATTTAGCCAAACTTATTTGCCCAACACATGAACGTTGCGCTCGTTACTGGCTCCGCCGGCCTGATTGGCAGCGAGTCTGTCGTCTTCTTTTCCGACAAATTTGACCTCGTTATTGGTATTGATAACGATATGAGGGCTTACTTCTTTGGCCCTGAAGCCTCTACGGCCTGGAATCGCAACCGCCTCATCGAGCGATTTTCTAACTACCGCCATTACAACGTGGACATCCGCGACGCCGAAGCCTTAGAACAGATTTTTCAAGAATACGGCACTGACATCCGGCTGGTCATCCACACCGCCGCCCAACCAAGCCACGACTGGGCGGCGCGCGAGCCGTTTACCGATTTCACCATCAACGCTAACGGGACGCTTAACCTACTCGAATTCACGCGCCGCCATTGCCCAGAGGCGGTATTCATCTTTACCTCTACGAACAAAGTGTATGGCGACAATCCCAATTTGCTGCCCTTGGTCGAGATGGATACGCGCTGGGAAGTAGCTCCCGACCACCCCTATCACGAGCGCGGCATCGACGAGCACATGAGCCTCGACCACACGACACACTCCCTTTTCGGCGCCTCAAAAGTGGCCGCTGATGTGTTGGTGCAGGAGTATGGCCGCTACTTTAACCTGAAAACAGCCTCCTTTCGCGGTGGATGTCTGACAGGAGCCAATCACTCCGGTGCTCAGCTGCACGGCTTTCTCTCTTATCTGATGAAGTGCAACATCACTGGTCGCGAGTACACCATCTTTGGCTATAAGGGCAAACAAGTACGCGACAATATCGATAGCTATGACCTGGTCACTATGTTCTGGCATTATTACCAGAACCCGCGCCCTGGAGAGGTGTACAACGCCGGAGGCAGTCGTTTTTCCAACTGCTCACTGCTGGAAGCTATCCAACTGTGCGAAGAGATTACAGGCAAAAAGATGCGCTACCAGTACAGCCCTATCCACCGGGTGGGCGACCATATCTGGTACATTAGCGATGTCAGCAAGTTTCAGCAGCACTACCCGGAATGGTCGTACCAGTACGACTTAAAGAGTATCCTAGCCAAGATTTATCAGGCGCTGCTGGAACGCGTATAAAGCCTCGAAACTATGAGCGACGTCGCCCCGGTGGTTTTTCTTACGCGCCACTATCCACCCAACCCGAATATCAACGGCGAGTCGGTATGCGACCTGGTGGAGTATCTGGAGCGCGAGCATGGTATAGCCAGCATTGTCCTTTGCATGGGCCGAACGTTTGCGGGCGGTGGCGGGCGACGCCAACCGGCAGGTCAGGTACAACGCTTGTGGACACCCTATGAGGGCAACCGGCCCCTGCCTCGCCTTCTCACCATGGTTTATGACGGCCTGACGCTGGTATGGCACGCATGGCGCTACCGCCACTCCTGGGTAGTATGCACCACCAGCCCGCCGCTGCTGCCTATGTGGGCGGCCTGGCTCCTACCTCGGCACACGCGCTGGATACTCTGGGCTTTTGACTTGTTCCCAGAGGGTTTTCAGGCAACCCATTGGCTGAGTGAGCACAACCTATTCTATCGCTTTACCCGATGGGCAACCTATCGCCGCCCACCGCATGCGCTCATTGCCCTAGGGCCGCGACAAGGCGCTCACTTGCGGTCGGCCTATCAAAAGCCCACTCTCCCTACCCTATTGTTGCCCTGTGGCGTGTTCTTTCACACGCCAACTCGCCCAACGGAGCCTCCTCCTTGGTACGACACCAGCAAAATCATGCTCGGCTATTGCGGCAATCTGGGCGACCCACACAATCCCGATTTTTTGCGAGCAGTCATAGACTATCTCGACCCCCAACGCCATTGCCTGGTGCTGGCCCTGTACGGCAACCGGGCTGCTGAAATCAAAGCGCATGCCCAAGGAAAACCGGGTATTGTCTTGCTCGACCACGTGCCCCGAGAGCAGCTGGCTTTTATTGCCGTGCACTTGGTTTCCCTGCGCACCTCCTGGACGCACGTAGCTGTGCCTTCCAAAGCCGTCAGTGCCGTATCGGTGGGTGGTA
>JBEQAD010000212.1:0-5940 GCA_041640515.1 Saprospiraceae bacterium
TATCCTACATCAACTGCTCCGCAGAATTGAAAACGCTGACCGACATCTGCTGTACCAGTACCAATGCAGTGGCCATCATCGAAAGCATACCCAAAGAGCAACCCATCATCTTCGCTCCCGATAAAAACCTGGGCGCTTACCTCATCAAGAAAACCGGGCGCGATATGGTGCTGTGGAACGGCACCTGCATGGTACACGAAATTTTCAGTCACGAGCGCATCGTCAAACTCAGGGCGCGACACCCTAAAGCTAAGTTCATTGCCCACCCGGAGTGTGAGCCGCAAGTTTTGGAGATGGCCGACTTTATCGGCAGCACTACCGGCCTGCTTAAATTCACCATCAACGACGCAGCCACCGAGTACATCGTCGCTACCGAGCCGGGCATCATTCACCAAATGCAAAAAGCCAGCCCGCATAAAACGTTCATCCCCGCACCACCACAAAACAACTGCGCCTGCAACGAGTGCCCGCACATGAAGCGAAACACCATGGAAAAACTCTACCTGTGTATGAGGTACGAACAGCCAGAGATCCTTCTACCCGATTGGGTTATCGAACAGGGTGTCCGAAGCATCAACCGCATGCTCGAAATTTCTGAAAAAGCAGGCCTGGGGCTGGCGAAGGACTAAACAAGGGCTACTTGGAACGATTGAAGCGGCCGGGCCAACACATTCATCACCACCTCCTACCAGGCATTAGGAGGCTCCTTATCGAGCGCCTCATACACCTTGGGCTACATCCCAAGATGCGCTAATCCGTAGCATAAGGGATTAATTGAAATCACCGAATTACGCCGATTGCTTTCTTCGTCGTCTTCTGCATCACTG
The DNA here is from genome assembly GCA_041640515.1 of Saprospiraceae bacterium. Lineage (GTDB taxonomy): Bacteria > Bacteroidota > Bacteroidia > Chitinophagales > Saprospiraceae > M3007. The sequence continues at coordinate 828 of JBEQAD010000212.1, forward strand.
CCCTTTATCGGGCCAACTAACAACTCCAACGCTGTTGCTGCGTTTTAGCGCCCTCATCGCTTTTTCACTTAAACCCTTTTTATCTCTATGCGCCACCCGTTTTTGTTTTCCCTGTTTTTCGCCCTGATTTTTGCAGTGGCCTTGCCTTTACACGCTCAGATGACCGAAGGCAAAGCGCGTTTCGGTCTTCGTTTAGGCCTCACGGGCAGCAACTTGTATGACGACGCTAAGGCCCAAGACCGCAACGGACGCATCGGCCTGTTAGGCGGTGCTTTTGTCAAGATTCCGTTGGGCAAAAGCAATTTCTCCTTGCGCCCTGAAGTGCTCTATGCAACGCGAGGCGCGACCTTCAAGCGCGACAGCTTCATCTCCTCCATCAAATCTGCTTATATCGAAGTGCCGCTTTCGCTGGAGTACAACTTGAGCATCATTAACTTGCACGCAGGGCTAAACGCTAGCTTGCTGGCTAATGCTAACGGCGAATTTAAAGATGCTCAGGGCAACCCCATTAACTTTGATAAGGAAGACCTTGAAACGTTAGATTTAGGCTGGCATGTGGGTGCTGGACTCGACTTAGGCAATGTAGGCCTACACTTGCGCCTCAACCGCGGACTGAAGAACGTAGGCGGAGGGCAATCGCTGCAAGACCTGGTAGGCAGTTTGAAAAATGCTGCTTGGTCATTAACGCTGGTTTATGGCTTTTAAAAAACGCTATGGCGCGTATCCAAACGGACTTTCTCGTTCTAGGCTCCGGCATCGCCGGCCTCACTTTTGCCATAAAAGCCGCACAAATGCACCCCAATCGGCGCGTACTGGTGTTGACCAAAACCGACACCGGTGAGAGCAACACGCGCTATGCCCAGGGAGGAGTGGCCGCCGTATGGGACTTAGAAAAAGACACTTATGAAAAGCATATTGCCGATACCCTCGACGCCGGCGATGGCCTTTGCAAGCGCGACATTGTCGAATTGGTAGTGCACGAAGGGCCAGAGCGAGTGCGCGAAATCATCGAATGGGGCGCGCGTTTCGACAAGGAAAGAGACCACGCCGACCGCTACGACTTAGCGCGTGAAGGTGGCCATTCGGAGCACCGCATTCTGCACTATAAAGACTTGACAGGGTGGGAAATTCAGCGTACGCTGATGGAAGCCGCCAGCCAGTATCCTAATATTGATATTCTAGAGCATTATTTTGCTCTAGACCTCATCACCCAACACCACCTGGGGCGCATGATTATCCGCGTCACCCCCGACATCGAGTGTTACGGGTGTTATGCGCTTCATAAGGTCAATGGTGAGATAGACACTATTCTGGCACGAGTGACCGTAATCTGCACCGGCGGCGCTGGCCAGGTGTACAAGACCACTACTAACCCCATCATTGCGACGGGCGACGGCATTGCCATGACTTATCGGGCCAAAGGCCGCGTGGAGAACATGGAGTTTGTCCAATTTCACCCCACGGCGCTTTACCAGCCCTCCGGAGAAAACCCCGCCTTTCTCATTTCAGAAGCCGTCCGCGGCTTTGGCGCAGTTCTGAAGACAGCGGACGGAGAGGAATTTATGCAGCAATATGACCCGCGCCAGTCATTGGCTCCGCGCGACATTGTGGCCCGCGCGATTGACTCTGAAATGAAAAAGCGCGGTACCGATTGCATGTATCTGGATTGTCGGCATTTGGACAAAGACGCCTTTACAGCGCATTTTCCTACCATTTACGAAAAGTGCCTCAGCGTTGGCGTTGACCCCATGCGCGACCTCATTCCAGTCGCTCCAGCATGCCATTATTTGTGCGGCGGTATTCGCGTAGATGCGTGGGGACGCAGCAGTATCCATCGCCTCTATGCTGCGGGAGAATGTTCCTCTACCGGCTTACACGGAGCCAACCGCCTGGCCTCCAACTCGCTCTTGGAGGCCATGGTGTTTGCCCATCGCATCGCTCTGGACACGCGAGAACAGGTTGCCCAGTGGACACACCAAGAGAACGTCCCCGACTGGAATGCTGAAGGCACAACCGAGCCCAAAGAGATGGTGCTTATCACTCAAAGTATCAAGGAACTGCGCGAAATCATGTCGTACTACGTCGGCATTGTGCGCTCCAACATACGTTTAAAGCGCGCGCTTGACCGCCTATTTCTGCTCTACCAGGAAACGGAAGATCTCTACCGTACGACGACCATCAGCCCACAACTTATGGAACTGCGTAACCTTATCACCATTGCCTATCTCATTACACGCTCCGCCTCTCACCGACGAGAAAGCCGAGGCCTTCACTATACCACCGACTACCCTCAGCGCCAACCGTTCATCGAGTATTCTGTATTGTAAATAGTCAAGAACAAAGATTCGCCCCAGTCTAAGAGCAGCGAAAGCGTGAGCTTGTGCATCTGCTCGCATAAGCGTACCTTCGGGGGCAATTCCCGGTTTACATGGCAATTACCCATTCCAGCGTTAACCTGTCGATGAATGACGAGGAACTCATCCGGGGCTGCCTGCGTGGGTCTGCCCGATATCAGCGCCTGTTGTACGAACGCTATGCCAGCAGGATGTATGCCGTGTGTTTGCGTTATGCGCGTACACCATCTGATGCTGCCGATATCTTGCAGGAAGGCTTCATTAAGGTATTTACCAAGCTGGAACAGTTTCAATTTCAGGGTTCTTTTGAAGGCTGGATCCGACGCATCATCATTAACACGGCTCTGCGCATGTACCAACGCCAGCGATTCGACTGCGAAAGCAGCGGCTGGGAGCGAATGCCCGACGCCCCCATCGAGCCCGACGCCATAGACAGCCTGTCGGAAGCCGAATTACTGCAGTTAATCAGTCGTCTGCCCGACGGTTATCGCATTGTGTTCAACCTCGTGGCTATTGAGGGGTACTCACACGCTGAGGCCGCCGAAATGCTGGGCATTCAAGAAAGCACTTCGCGCTCACAACTGACCAAGGCACGGCGTTGGCTGTGCGATCAACTCCAAGCCCTTTACCCTCACTTAGCTGCTCAGACCGAATAACCACCTCATGTACATGGAAAGACCAGAACGCATAGACCAGGATCTCCGTCGCCGCCTGCAGGCTGCAGAAATAACGCCACCTGCCGTGGTGTGGGAGAACGTCTACGAGGCGGTACGGCGGCGGCAGCGGCGGCGTATTGTGCTATGGCTGTTCGTTGGCGGGCTGATGCTCGGGGCGGGCAGTGTTGGTCTGTGGCTGAGCTGGACTGAGCGTGCTCTCTTCCTGTCAACAGAAGACGTAACAAGAGCACTTGCTCCCTCAAAGCCCGCGCCCTTACCTATTCCTTTAGACATCGCTCCTGCGCGTGAGCCGATTGTCGCTTCTCCACTAAAAGAGGGCGAACAGCTCTCTTCCCCCTCCCTTTCTTCAATGCCTACTACTGCTCCCAGAAAAAGTGGCCCAGGCACGCTTGTTACCGCATCGGTATCTGCCGAAGCTGGTCTGGACTCGGCGCCCGCACCTGCGGAGAGCGGGCCCCACTCGGAGAATGCTGCTGCTCCGATGTTGCTGCCCGCTCCAGTGCTCGCTGAGTTGCCCCTGCCTTCGCGACAATTAGGCCTATCGCCCCCCGCTTTACCCATCAAAAAGCCGAGCAAACACACCCAAAAGTGCTACAAGTTTAGGGACAAGAGTAAAGTGTGGATGCTTGATGCGTACGGCGGCCCTTCGTGGTCGCTGCCTAAGTGGCACATGCGCGACAGCGAGTTAGATACCTACGCTGCCGAGCGCCGCCGAACAGAAACGCCCGAGGGTGCCTTTCATGCAGGAGTGCGGCTTTCTTATTTCGTTCACCCAAACGTCCTTCTGCGCACGGGCATACACTACGACCAATGGGTCGAGCGCTTTGAGTACACCGACCCTAACTTTATCCGCTATCACATTACTGTTACCCAAAAACTAATCAATGGGCAATGGGTGAACATGACCGACACCGTAGGCGTGGAGTACGGCTCCGAGTACATTAAGACGTACAACCGCTTTGGCCTGCTCGACATTCCGCTACATTTGGGCATAGAATGGCGCAGCGGCCCTATGGGCCTTAGCCTTAATGCCGGCGGCTCCGTGAACACCTTCTTTTATAAACGCGGCACTATACTGAATACCGATGGAAGACCGGTGGCCTTCACCCCGAGCAGCAATGGACGCGAGATCTATCGCCTGCGCGTAGGGGGCAGTGTGAGCGGCAGTGTGCAATGGTTTTATCACTTAGCTCCGCGTACACGGGTCTTCGTTGAGCCTTACTTTCGATTGATCCTGCGCCCCATTACCCTGCCTACTTATCCTATTGAACAGCGCCAGCGTTTGGCCGGCTTGCGCATCGGTGTTTCGCAAATTTTGGACAAAGAATAAAAAATGCCACCGCGGTCCTAATCTGTCAGGAAGCCTCTCTCCCTGGGCCTGTATCTCCCATTCGGTTTTATTCCAAAGACAATTAATCTTTTCTCAGAGAAAGTCTCTCTGGGCAGCGATTTTTCGCACCCTTGCATCTTCAAAAACATACACGACAAACGCTTACATGCACTCGCAGAAAAACATTGGTTACTGGCTACTGGCGGGGTTGGCCATTATGCTAACGGAAGCGTGCCGAAAAGATGTGCACGAATTCGTGCCTTATACGCCAGTAGGAGAAGACCTTTACGCCTTACTTCAGCAGGTGCCAGAAACCAGCACTCAGGCGACATTCCGATTTGAAGGCACCGGCGCTCCATTGGCGGATACTATCTTGACGCTGCCAGCGGGCGTACGCCTTCATCTGAGCCAGGCTGACGCGCTCTTCGAAAATGAAAACGGTACTCCAGTGCCCTGCAGCACTTGCCCTGATTTGCAAATAAGCACCGCCTTTACAGCTCGAAAAGGCGAAGCTATTGCGCTTCAGTTGTCCCAATTAACCTATCCAGAGGGCTATGTGTTGGAGAGTGCTGGCCTTTTGCGTGTAGAAGTCTCGTGCGGGGGGCAGCGCCTTCGCCTGCGCCCAGGTAGCGCTCTTAAAGTCCAGATACCTGTGTCCTCCCCGAAAAATAACATGGCGCTATTTGTAGCTCAGACCGACAGCAACGGTAAGATCTTAGGCTGGAAAGGGGGCAACCTACCTGCCCTGCCCG
>JBEQAD010000213.1:0-5938 GCA_041640515.1 Saprospiraceae bacterium
TATATGAAATGTATGAAGAAGTGTGTGGCTCTCGGTTGACTACGAACATAGGGCGGATCGGCGGCATGGAACGCGATTTTACGCCGGCTTTTCATCATAAACTGCGGGATTTCCTAAAGACATTCCCCGAACGTTTCGAAGAGTTCAACAGTATGCTGGAGCGCAATCGCATCTTCATGGACCGCACCATTGGCGCTGGCCCCATTTCCGCTGAGCGGGCGCTCTCGTATGGCTTTACAGGGCCCAATTTACGCGCTTGCGGCGTGGACTACGATGTGCGCGTTATGGAGCCCTACTCCTCGTACGAAGACTTTGACTTCATCATTCCAGTAGGTGTTCAAGGCGATACGTACGACCGCTTTATGGTGCGCCAAGAAGAAGTGCGCCAAAGCCTTCGCATTGTCCAACAAGCTTACGAAAACTTGCCTGAAGGCCCCTATCACGCCGATGTGCCTGGCTACTATTTGCCCGACAAGCCTGAGGTATATACCAAAATGGAAGCCCTCATCTATCATTTCAAAGTGGTCATGGGTGAGGTGCCCATCCCAAAAGGCGAAGTGTATCATGCCGTGGAAGGCGCTAATGGTGAATTAGGTTTCTATCTTATCAGCGACGGCGGGCGCCAACCCTATCGCTTACACTTCCGCCGCCCTTGTTTCATTTATTACCAGGCTTATCCCGAAATGATTCGCGGTTCTATGCTTTCGGATGCCATCCTCACGATGAGCTCGCTCAATGTGATTGCCGGAGAATTGGATGCCTGACGGAAGCGATACGACTCGAAGATGTGGGCCAACAGGGATACGAACCGAAAACCATTCCTTTACAGTTCTTTTTTGAAATTATCAAACACATGCATGCCAACACTCCAACAGCAGAGGCCCCTTTTCAGTATTCTGCAGAGGCTTTAGCCGAAATCGAAGCCCTGAAGAAGAAATACCCTCCAGGTTGCGCCAAAAGCGCGTTGTTGCGTGCCTTGCACCTTGCTCAAGAAGAAAATGGTGGGTGGCTCAGCCTAGCAACCATGAACCACGTGGCTGAGGTGTTAGGACTGAAGCCCATCGAAGTGTACGAAGTGGCCACGTTCTACTCTATGTACAATTTGCAGCCGGTGGGTAAATACGTGTTGGAATTCTGCCACACAGGCCCCTGCGCCATTGTAGGCGCTGAGCGGCTTATCGAGTATACGCAGCGCAAATTGGGTATTAGGACAGGTGAAACGACGCCAGACGGCATGTTCACCCTCAAGGAAGTCGAGTGCCTCGGTGCCTGTGGTTACGCTCCCATGATGCAGGTCGGCGAGTTTTACCACGAACACCTAACTGAAGAAAAAATAGATCGGTTTATCGAAGACTGCCGCGCAGGTAAGGTAAACAAGGGAACCTGGAAAATGCATTAAAAAAACCAGCACCATCACAAAAACAGCACTGTGTTGACAAGCAAACAAATAGATGAAATTCTGGCCAAACCCCCACTGAAGCGGTATAAATACTTCATGCGTACGGCAGTGAAGGAAGAGGAGATCTGGAGCCTTTCCAATGGCGAAGGTTGGCTATTGGTAGACTTGGCTTCGAATCAGGACAAGTCCGCCTTTGCTATTTTCCCTCACGAGGAATTTGCCGAAATTTTTCGCAAACAGATGGGCTTAGAAGACTTTAACACAGTGCCTTTGGATTTGTACGAGTTCATAGGATGGCTTAACGATTTGGAAACTCAGGATATCGAAATAGCGGTGTTCCCAACGCCCGACTTACAAGTCGTCGTTGTCCGCGCTGCGCATTTGAAAGATGATTTTCAGGTAGAGTTTAATAAAGATAAAGATACAGACGAAGACTGAAGACTTCTTTCCTAAAAAGCACAACATTATGGGCAGAAAGTTGCTGTTAGAAAATGCACAGATACCTGACATACACACCTATGAAGTATATCGGCGGCATGGCGGCTACCGGGCGGTAGAGAAGGCGCTCAGAACCATGACACCCGAAGAGGTTGTCGAAGAAGTGAAAAAGTCCGGCTTGCGCGGACGTGGAGGGGCGGGCTTCCCTACAGGGCTAAAGTGGTCCTTTTTGGCCAAGCCGGAGGGCGTTCCGCGCTACCTGCTGTGCAATGCTGACGAGTCAGAGCCGGGTACGTTTAAAGACCGCTACCTGATGCAGCGGCTGCCGCACTTGCTCATCGAAGGCATGATCGTATCTTCCTATGCTTTAGGCGCCAATACCTCATATATTTATATTCGCGGCGAGTACACTTGGTTAGTCTTTCATTTGGAGCGTGCTATTGCAGAAGCTTATGCTGCTGGTTGGTTGGGCAAAAACATCCTCGGCACAGGCTATGCGCTCGACCTCTATGTCAGCCCAGGCGCCGGAGCCTACATATGCGGAGAAGAGACGGCGCTTATCGAGAGCCTGGAAGGCAAACGCGGCAACCCGCGCATCAAGCCACCCTTCCCAGCAGTCAAGGGGTTGTGGCAGTGCCCTACCGTTGTTAATAACGTAGAGACACTTGCCTCTGTGGTGCCCATCGTCAATGACGGCGGCGAGGAGTACGCGAAAATAGGCATAGGTCGCAGCACGGGCACAAAGCTCATTTCAGCCTGTGGGAACATCAGGAAACCAGGCGTGTATGAAGTGGAAATGGGGCTGCCCGTAGAAGAATTTATTTACTCTGACGAGTGGTGTGGAGGCATTCAGGGAGGCAAGCGCCTAAAAGCATGCGTGCCCGGCGGTTCGTCGGTCCCTATCCTGCCATATTCTCTTGTTACCAAAACGGCTAATGGCGAAACGCGGCTGCTGACGTACGAAAGCCTGGCCGATGGTGGTTTCGCTACGGGATCCATGCTTGGATCGGGCGGTTTTATCGTGTATGACGAAGACCAGTGTATCGTCCGGAATACGTGGAATTTTACTCGATTTTATCGCCATGAGTCTTGCGGGCAGTGTTCACCCTGCCGTGAAGGCACAGGTTGGATGGAAAAGGTGCTCTGGCGCTTAGAAAATGGCCAGGGCAAGAAAAGCGATATTGACTTGTTGGTGGACATCGCCAAAAAAATTGAGGGCAATACCATCTGCCCCTTGGGCGACGCAGCGGCTTGGCCTGTGGCCTCAGCCATTCGCCATTTCCGCGACGAGTTCGAGTGGCACGTTCGCGAGCCGAAGCGCTGCTTAGAGCAGAACTATGGCCTGGGAGAAGAGACCGCCGTTTTGGAAGAAGCATAAACTGGAAAGCAATTAAATCCACAAAGTCTAATCACCAATTTGCAAGGCATGCCAAAATTAAAAATAGACGGTTTTGAAGTAGACGTACCGGAAGGCACCACTATCCTGCAGGCAGCGCGCCAAATTGGCGGCGACGTAGTGCCGCCGGCCATGTGCTACTACTCTACGCTGAAAGGCTCTGGCGGCAAATGCCGCACTTGCCTGGTGAAGGTAGTGAAAGCTTCAGAAAAGGACCCACGTCCGCTACCCAAACTGGTGGCCTCGTGTCAGCAAACGGTCATGGAGGGTATGGAAGTGGCCAACATCAGCAGCGAGGAAGTACTCAACGCTCGGCGCGGCGTGGTGGAGTTCCTGCTCGCTAATCACCCCCTGGATTGCCCTATTTGCGATCAAGCGGGCGAATGCCATTTGCAAGACTTGGCCTTCGAACATGGCTTAGCCACGACGCGCTACGAATTCGAGCGCCGCACCTTTGAGCCTATAGATATCGGGCCCTACATCAAATTGCACATGACACGGTGTATCTTGTGCTACCGCTGCGTGCATGTTGCCAACCAACTGACGGAGGAACGCCTACATGGAGTCATTAACCGCGGCGATCATGCCGAAATCAGCACGTACATCGAGAGAGCAATAGACAACGACTTTTCTGGCAATGTCATTGATGTATGCCCGGTGGGTGCGCTAACCGACCGCACTTTCCGCTTCAAGAGCCGCGTGTGGTTCCTCAATCCAATGGATGCTCACCGCGAGTGTGAAAAATGCTCGGGCAAAGCGGTAGTTTGGATGTATGGCGGTGAAATATACCGCGTAACAGCGCGCAAGGACCGCTATGGCGAAGTACACGATTTTATCTGCAACACTTGCCGCTTCGACAAAAAGCAAGTCTCAGATTGGGTCATCGAAGGGCCAACCCACATAGACCGTCATTCGGTCATCAGCCAGAATCACTATGAAAATGGGGCTAAGGTGGTGCGATGAGAATAGTGCCAGACATAAAGCGCCTCAGCCCTTCCCATTCGACGCCAACTTAGCTCTTGGAAACAGCATAACATACGCCATTTCTGATCACTTATGCTCCTCCTTTTCACTGCTTCTCTTCTCCTGGAAAAATCCATCTTCGTGTTAGTGCTCTTTGTCATCACGTTGGGGGTGGCGGCGTACGCTACCCTGGGCGAGCGCAAAGTAGCAGCTGCCATGCAAGACCGCCTAGGCCCTGACCGCACGGGGCCTTTTGGCATCCTACAGCCCTTGGCCGATGGCGTCAAGTTTTTCATGAAAGAGGACTTTATGCCTAACTCGGCAGAGCGCTGGCTGTATATTTTGGCGCCAGGGGCGTTTATGTTTGTGGCCTGCATGACCAGTGCCGTCATTCCCTGGGGTACGGAGCTGACGCTGTTTGGGCGGCCCATACCGCTGCAAGTAGCCGATCTGAACATAGGCATCCTGTACATTTTGGGCTTTACTTCGCTAGGGGTGTATGGCGTTATGGTAGGCGGCTGGGCCTCCAACAACAAGTACTCGCTTTACAGCGCCATACGCGCCTCTGCCCAGATGATTTCTTATGAGTTGGCCATGGGGCTTTCGCTGATTGCTGTGGTGATGCTCACCGGTACGCTGAGCCTGCGCGAGATGGCTGAGCAACAGGCAGGTCTAAATTGGAATGTGTGGTATCAGCCACTGGGCTTTCTCATCTTTTTCGTGTGTGCGCTGGCCGAGTGCAACCGAGCGCCCTTTGATATGGCCGAGTGCGAGTCTGAACTTATCGGTGGCTATCACACAGAGTACAGCTCTATGAAGTTGGGCTTTTTCCTGTTTGCTGAGTACATCAATATGTTCATTGCCTGCGCCGTCATCTCAGTAGTATATTTTGGGGGTTACAACTTCCCGGGTCTTGACCCGTCGTGGTTGGGCGGCCTCATGGGGCCGATAGTGATGTTTGCTAAAACCTTCTTTTTCATCTTTGTTTTCATGTGGATACGCTGGACGCTGCCGCGCTTTCGATACGACCAGTTGATGCAACTAGGTTGGAAAACTTTAGTGCCGCTGGCTATTGCAAACATGTTGCTGACGGGTGTCGGTCTACTTCTACTTGGGAAATAAAAAAATCAGAGCCATACTTATGCAATCGCTGACCAATCGATCCAGAGTAGTAGTCAATAAAGAAATGACCTTCTGGGAGCGCCTGTATCTGCCGGCAGTTTTCAAGGGCATGTGGATAACCCTCAAACACTTTTTTCGAACGTTGCTAAAAGGCTCCAGCACAGTGCGCTATCCAGAAGTGAAGCGCCCATTTTCACCTATCTGGCGCGGCTGGCATGTGCTTAAGCGAGACGAAGAAGGGCGCGAGCGCTGCACTGCTTGCGGTCTATGTGCATTGGCTTGCCCGGCCGAAGCTATTACCATGGAGGCTGCAGAACGCAAAAAGGGCGAGGAGCACCTCTATCGCGAGGAGAAATACGCTGCCGTCTATGAGATCAACATGTTGCGTTGCATCTTTTGCGGTTTGTGCGAAGAGGCTTGCCCTAAAGAAGCTATCTTCCTGACTGATCGCATTGTGCCGGCTGATTACGTGCGCCAAAACTTCATCTTTGGCAAAGACCTGCTTGTAGAAGGTATAGAGCCGGAAAAGCGCATTGATGTCAGCAAGCGCCAAAAGCATAAGACAGAACAAGCCTTTGCCCATCCATCGTAAACTTTACGCCTATGACCCTTGCCGTTTT
>JBEQAD010000214.1:0-5926 GCA_041640515.1 Saprospiraceae bacterium
CCGCGTCGGCGCCCCACGGGCTGGCCGGTGCTGTTTGCACACCTAATTCCCAGGTTTGGGTGCGCTGAGGCCGCAGCGTGCGGTTAAAACCGCCGCTGCCATCGGGGTTGTTGCTCAGTTCGCTCAGCGTAGGCGTTTCGAAGTGAGTAGCCCAATTGGTGTGCGCCTGGAGGCGGGCGGTCAAGCGCTTCGACAGCCCCGCCCACGGGCTTAGGCGACTAAACGCGATGGAGCCCGATTGGTCGCCGTCGGCTTTGAAGCGGTCGGCCACCTGTAACCCAATGCGGTCGGCACGTAGGCCAGCGCTTAGGTTCCAGCCCGAAGCGAGCTGACCTTGGGCAGCAGCAAAAAGACCGAAGGCAACAAAGACCTCCTGCTGGTCGAGTTCCAAAGAGCCGGGCTGTCCGTCGAGGTTGTCAAAACGCCGGCGGTGGTCTTGTTGATAGTCGGCGTCAAGACCTACGGAAAGGGAAGCGCGGGCACCTGTCCAATGGTGTTGGGCGTTGGCACCGCTGGCGTAGCGCTGCAGGCGCACCTGTCCGCCACGCTGAAAGGGCAACCGGTTTTCGAAAGCGCGGCGGATACCGTAGGCACGCACCATAGAAGCATGGCCATTGGCCCATTTTTTTTCTACGACGAGGCCAGCTCTGCCTTGCTCTACGCGCTCGCCGGCGTTGAAGCGCAGGTTAAGTGGGTGGGCAGCGCGGCGGTTAGCGTTGGCTTGTTCGGCAGTGAGGGCGCCCGGGTCATCGGCGCGAGGACTGTTGGCATAGTTGAACAGGAGGCGGATTTGCAACAAAGAATCGCGGCAGGGCAATTCCCAACGAGCATTGACCAAAGAGGTACGCATTGCAGCATGTTCGCGATAACCCTGGGCATGCTGGTAGGTAAGAGCTGCGCGCAGCCCATGGCGGCCTATACGTCCACTACCGGAGGCATGCATTTGGGCAAATCCCCAAGAGCCAGCCACCGTACGCACGCGCAGCACAGGGCGGTCGCCGACGGCTTCGCTGTATAGGCTGACCACGCCACCCGAGGCGTTGCCATATAGCCCACCCGACGAGCCGCGCAACACTTCTATGCGCTCTACTACGGCCAGGTCAAGGTTATCCACTTGCCCCTGGCCATCGGGAGAGGACTCCGGAAGGCCGTCAAGTAGCAACCGAATGCCGCGAATGCCAAAGGCTGAGCGCGCCCCAAAGCCGCGTATGGCAACGCGGATGTCCTGAGCAAAATTGGCTTCGCCCAACATCCACACGCCAGGCACCGCAGCCAGATTTTCGCGCAGCGTCAGCTGGGGCTCGGCCCGGCGCAACCAGGCACCGCTCAAGACCGATATGGATAGCGGCACACGAGTGGATAGCATCGGCAGCCTTCCCACGGCGATGGTTACTCCGCGGAGCGTATCCTCGCGCAGCGTATCGGCCTGCAAGCCTCTGACCTCCGCCGCCCTGCCGTGCGCTGCCACCAGAACGATAAAGGCAACAGCCCAAATCATCCATCTTAAAAGAAAAGCCTTTTTCACAGCGCCGAAAGTTCGGGCGAAGCCGCCCTAACTTCGCTCAAAAAAAATTCACCGAGCGACCGGACTTTATGCATAGAAAGCCCGTTTTACTCATCACTGGCGCACGCGGCCAACTGGGGCGCTGCTTTCAAACGCTAGCACCACAATACCCCGATTGGGCTTTTTTGCCTGCCTCCTCCGATACGCTGGATGTGGCCGACCGCCAGGCCATACGCCATTTCATAGCGGAAAACCGTCCAGACTGGTGCATCAATTGCGCCGCCTACACGGCTGTTGACCGAGCAGAAAGCGAGCCCTCCAAAGCTTGGCGCGTTAACGCTCTGGGGCCGCGCTATTTGGCTGAAGTGTGCTGCGAGCAAGGCATTCCGCTCATCCATTTTTCCACCGATTACGTCTATCACGGCCGCCACAACCTGCCTCTGAGTGAGGACAGCACCACCCATCCACGTAGTACCTACGCACGCACCAAATTGGCCGGCGACCGGGCCGTGCTGCGCCACCACCCTGAGGGTGGTATGGTTATTCGAACGTCTTGGCTTTACTCTCCCTACGGCCACAACTTTGCCCACACCATCTGGCGATTGGGTCGCGAACGCCCAGAACTGCGCGTCGTCTTTGACCAAATTGGCACTCCTACGTTTGCCCCTCACTTGGCGCAGACGGTGCTGCAGCTTATTGCCCTGGTAGAACAGCAGCGCTCTTCTCCAAGCGCCTTAGCCGGCATTTGGCACTATTCTAACGAGGGTGTTTGTAGTTGGTACGATTTTGCTCAAACTATTGCCGATCTCAAGCAGCTGCCCTGCTACATACGCCCTATTCGAACGAGCGAGTACCCTACCGCAGCCGCTCGGCCTCCCTTTAGCGTACTCGACAAGGCAAAAATTAAGGCAGCTTTCTCGTTGGAGATACCTCACTGGCGCCGAGGCGTCGAACAATGGGCAATGCAAACCGAAGGCTAATCGAAAACACTTCTTTATCTCCGCTTAATCTTTCGTTATTTTGCCGGCGGACATAAGTCCAACTACCAGGATGCCAATTTCTTGTCTAACTCGACTACGTGCCCTATGTATTTCGGCTCCCACCAAATTAACCCACCCGAGGAAAATCCCAATAACAAGCGCTGGAAGTTCCGCGACTTGAAGATTTATTCCTCCACCGAATGGCTAGCTGACAATAAAAAGAAATACCGGCAGGTATTCGACCGCTACGAGACGACCTACGTATACGCCGAGTTGTCTTTTTTCAATAAAAATTTCGATGTTGAGGACTGGGAAGTAACGGTAGAATTGCGCTGCTATGCAGTAAAAAAGCAAAAGAAAGAGATATGCTCGCTGTCGTTTGTGCGTAAAGTGAGCAAATACGACCCTATAGGCTACGTTCGCGAAGGTTGGGGCAACAAGCAGGAAGGCATTTTTTGGAAAAAAGGCGCCTACTATTGGGAAGCGTGGATAGAAGGCGAGAAGGTGGCCACGCGCTATTTCTACATTGAAGATGCTGGGCGCCCCCTTAAGCGCGGCGACAACCCTTACTGCCAGATTTCCTCGTTGCGCCTCTACGAAGGGCCCTACGACGACCTACCTGAGGCTGACCGCCACTACCTGCGCTGTTTTAACAGCGAAGAGACGCGCTACATCTATGCAGAGGTTGCGCTGAATAACCTACTCTTAGGGCGGCAGTGGCAATGCGAACTGTTTATTAAGTTTTACAACGACGCGCGCGAGCTCAAGGGGCAAGTGGTACGCCTACACCGCGTCGAGAAGGAGGAGGAACTCATTCGCATTACGGCTGGTTGGGGAAGCAATGTGAAAGGCTCATGGCGGCCAGACCACTACACCGTTGAGGTGGTATTCATGGAGCACTTGCTGGCGGTATTGCCCTTTGAGGTAGGTGAGGAGTGGGAAGAGGGCAGCAATCCGATATGGATACCGCATTTGCTGACGCCGCTGCTGCCTGCTGTGGAAGAAAGCGAGCGTTTCGAGGAGGTGCTCAAACGTTTGGACGCGCTCATTGGCCTTACTGAAATCAAACAAAAAGTGCGCGAACACGCGCAGTATCTTAAGTTTCTGCAGCTGCGCAAGGAAAAGGGGTTTCAGGAAAAGGAAGGGCTGAACATCCACTCGGTTTTTGTAGGCAACCCGGGTACCGGAAAAACTACCGTCGCCCGTATGATGGGCCAACTGTACCGCAGCATGGGTCTACTCTCCAAAGGACACGTCAAAGAAGTGGACCGCTCCGACCTCGTGGGCGAATACATTGGCCAGACAGCTCCCAAGGTAAAAGAAGCCATTGAGGCGGCCCGCGGTGGCATTCTTTTTATTGACGAAGCCTACTCGCTGGCGCGCTCACCAGAAGACAACAAGGACTTTGGCAAGGAAGTTATTGAAATCCTCGTCAAGGAAATGTCCGATGGCCCAGGCGACTTGGCCGTTATTGTGGCTGGCTACCCGCGCGAAATGAAGACGTTTTTAGACTCCAATCCGGGGTTGCGCAGCCGTTTCAAAATGACCTTCGAATTCCGCGACTACCTGCCGCAGGAGCTCTTCCGCATCGCCGAATATGCTGCCCAAGAGAAGGAAATCCTCCTCGATGAAGGCGCCAAGGCGCTGCTCAATGAATACATCGTGGAAGCTTACCGCCGCCGCGACCGTTCCTTTGGCAATGCCCGCTTCGTTTACGACTTGCTGGACAAAGCCAAAATCCAGTTAGCGCTGCGCCTTATGTCGAACCCCAATGTGCGTGAGTTGCCCTCGGAAGCGCTCAAACTCATTACGCGGGAAGACATGCAGAAAGTAGAGGTACTGCCTCAGCGCGTAATGCCTACTATTCCAATAGACAACGCCCTGCTGCAACAAGCCCTGTACGAACTAGACAGCCTCATCGGCATAAAGGATATCAAAAAAGACATCCGCGAACTGGTCGAAGTAGTGCGTTTTCACCGAGAGGCTGGGCGCGACGTCTTAGGGCGCTTCTATTTGCATACGGTATTTGTGGGCAACCCAGGCACAGGTAAAACGACAGTGGCCCGCATCTTAACCAAAATCTATAAGGCGCTGGGCGTGCTGGAGCGCGGCCACATGGTCGAAACCGACCGGCAAGGGCTAGTGGCTGGCTATGTAGGCCAAACCGCCCTTAAAACTGCCGAACGCATTGAAGAGGCCATGGGCGGTGTCCTATTTATTGACGAGGCCTACGCCCTCACCAGTAGTGGACGCGGCACGCAAGGCGACTTTGGCGACGAAGCCATCCAAACCCTGCTTAAGCGTATGGAAGATAACCGCGGCGAGTTCTTCGTTTTCGTGGCTGGCTATCCAGAGCAAATGGAAAACTTCCTCAAAGCAAACCCCGGTCTGGCGAGTCGCTTCGATAAGATTCTGCGCTTTGAGGACTACTCCCCAGAAGAGCTTCTGGAAATAGCGCTGCATATGTTCCAACAAGAGAACTACCGCGTGGACGAACGCGCTCGCGAACACTTGGGTAAGTACCTCAGCTTCTTACATCAGCTACGCGACCGCTACTTCGGCAATGCTCGCGCAGTGCGCCAGGTCGTATTGGAAGCCATTAAAAATCAAAACCTACGCTTGGCTCAGCGCAGCATTGACCAGCCCACCTCTGCCGATGAACAGCAGACCATTACCCTGGACGATGTCGCCTCCTTTACGCTCGACAAGAGCAAACTCTCGCTCTACCAGCGACGTGGCATTGGCTTTGGCAATGGGTGAACCCTATGCCGCTTGGCAAAGGCTGTGGCCTTTAGAAGCGGACTTCTTTGTCGCGCTCCCCAGCGCGGTGTGCTCTCGCAGTTGGCTTTGCCGGCTAAGCCCCCTCGGACGACAAGGCCGCAGGGTTTTCTTTAAGTTAAGCCTACTCATCGCTTCGCCGTTTTGCCGTTACTTTGAGCGAGTGAGGGTAAAGCTTATCCGTATCCAACTACCATTTACTAAAACAATCTTCACCTCGATGCAAAAACGATTTGGTTTTACACTACTTACCCCTGTCGAATTTGAGGGCTGGTTAGCGCAGCAAAACGTCGCCCGCACGGTGCTTTACATCCAAGAGCACCATACCTGGTCGCCTAATTACCTGCACTTCACAGGCAATAATCACTTTGATATGCAGCGCTCTATGCAGCATTTTCATAA
This sequence comes from Saprospiraceae bacterium, assembly GCA_041640515.1. GTDB lineage: Bacteria > Bacteroidota > Bacteroidia > Chitinophagales > Saprospiraceae > M3007. The sequence continues at coordinate 5,665 of JBEQAD010000214.1, forward strand.
GAACGTGAACGGTTGGATGGATATCGGGCAACATTTCAGTATTTTTCCCGATGGTGCGGTTGTTACGGGGCGCAGTTTAGAATTGTCACCGGCATGCATCTTCGGATTCAATGCCCATTCCATCTGCCTTGAGCATGTAGGCAACTTTGACGCCGGCGGTGATAATATGCGTCCTGAGCAGCGCGAGGCCATCGTACGCGTAACGGCGGCGCTGTGCCAGCGCTTCAACATTCCGGTGAGTACCGACCGCATTGTGTATCAC
>JBEQAD010000215.1:0-5888 GCA_041640515.1 Saprospiraceae bacterium
GCATGTATTCTACGGCATGCTGGAAAATATCGTCGCCACTTTGGGCGGGGAGTGGGCAGTTAATCGTGAAGCCCGCGCCTGGCCCGCTACCTATCTCTATGGGGGAGCCGTTGCCCGGATAGGCAGGGTACTGATGCAGCGACCAGTAGAGCACGTTTGGGTTGGTGTAGAAAATGTCCATGGTGCCGTCGCCCAAGTGTCCGTCAAAGTCAAAGATGAGCACGCGCTGCCCCTTGTCGGCGGCTTTTTTCGCTGCAATGGCGACGTTGTTGAATAAGCAAAAGCCACGTCCCTGGTTAACGTAAGCGTGATGACCCGGTGGGCGCACCAAGGCAAAATCCTTGCCCTGCATAGCGTTCAGTGTCAGGGCTACAGCAACCAGGGCTGCCTCATAACTGCGCGGAGATGTCAAGGTGTCACTATCCAACGGCAGCCCGTGGGCGCAGGCCAGCCGAACAGCTTCTACATAAGAGCGCTGATGAACCCGATACACTTCCTCTTCTGCGGCTTCGGCAACAAGGGGTGCCACTTCGAGTGGCCCAAAGGCCAACAGCCGGTGGCTGTGCTCGGGATGGGTCGGGCCAGTATCGTGTGCCAAAACGGCGGGGTGGAAGAGCAGGCGCATGTAGTATTGGTTTTCAGGCTACTATCCTTGTCTTGACGCGTTTTCGAAGAAGCAAGCGCTACCGGGCTTTTTATGTCTATAGGACTGCTTCCCACGGAGAACGCATCAGCAAGAAATAGCACCGTATTTTGCGCCACAAACGTAGCGACTTGCCCCCTATTCTCAGGCAGTTGCTTGCCTTACAGAAGGGTCGAGCACTAACCCCCAACAGACCCTCTAATTTCTTATAAGACGATCATGACAAAACCACAGAAAAAGTCTCGCAATCCAAAGAGCCAGCCCTCACCTACCGTGGCTACCTCGGTGCGTCCGGCATGGGTAACGTGGATGAACCAATGGGAGAAATTCTTGGATGCCCATGTGATGGAGGTTTCGGTAGTCCTTCTCTTGTTCTCTGCTTTGTTGCGATACGGATATTTTCAAGAGGCGCGTCGCTCGCCAGCCAGCACGCTGCATCAGTGGAGAAGCAGCGACATGGAGTTTTATCACGCTACCGCTAAGCGGCTGGCTGCGGGCGACTGGCTGCTGGATACTGCTATGCAGCCGTACCACGACTGGCACGACGACGTCGCCCGGCTCATGTTGGAGCGGCATCCTGACAAGGCGGCAGGCTATTATGCGCGCTTTCCTAAGCCCGACAGCTTAGGCGGTGGCATCGACACCCTGGCGGCCCGAAAGGCGTATATGTCTGACATGTTAGGCGGGAAGACATTTTACCAGGACCCTCTGTACGCCTATCTCATAGCCTTTACTTACTGGCTTTTAGGCCCTGACCCTCAATGGGTGTATTTGTGGCAAATGTTGTTGGGAGCCTTGATGAATGTGCTGGTCTTTTGGCTTGGGCGCATGCTCTTTGGCTCGCTTGCGGGTGTCTTGGGAGCCGTGTTGGTTATGCTGTCTGGGCCGATTATGGTGTATGAAATGACGCTTTTGCGCTCTACGCTGACAGCATTTCTAACGGTATTGTCGTTGTATGCTTACTTGCGGGTGCTTCGACGCCCCCGTTCCCTCAATGGTGCGGGGTTAGGAGTGGTGGCCGGGCTTTCTACGCTCAATCAGTCCTATTTCCTGCTGTTTTGGCTACCTGCTCTCCTATGGTTAGGGTGGAACTGGCGCCATCTAGGGCGCCAGGCGTGGAAGCTGGTCGCGGCGGTGGTAACGGCTTGGCTCCTGACGTTATCGCCGCTGTTTTATCGAAATGCTCGCGTAGGCGCGCCCATAGCCGCCTTTTCCGGGGCCGGCCCCATCATTTATGTCTCGTACAACGGCCCTATTTCGTATCCTTTAGAGCCTAATTTCTGGAACGCCCAGTCTACGGTGGATCTGTATGAGAAAAGCAACGGCTCGTTGTTGAGAGCCGTGCCCGTGTGCTGGTCTGCCTTTGAGACTAACCGCGAGCGGCTACGGGTGTATCGCGAAAAGTTGGAAGGGCTCTTTGTGTGGATGGAAATCCCTAATAACGTGAGCTATTATATGTATCGGCAGTTTTCGCCCACGCTAAAAGCACTTCCGGCGCCTTACTATTGGGTGGCACCGCTTGGCCTTGTTGGCTTGGTCCTGGGCTTTTGGCGGCTGCGACGCGTCTTCGTGCCTTACTTTTTCATGCTAGCGATCAGCGCGCTGCCGCTCTTTTTGAGCACTAGCGTGGCGCGCTACCGAACACCGTTTGTGGTGCTCATCACCTTATTGGCGGCCTACACAGTGGTGGTGATTCTTAGAAGTCTTTTGGAGAGGCGATTTAAAACAGCCGCCTCTGCCCTTCTGCTAATGGTGGGAGCCGCTGCCTTCACGTGGAATATTCGGGAGCGCCAATTTTTTCCATATTACCCAAGCGACATCGTTTCTGTTTATCTCGCCCACTATTCGAAACCGCTGCTGCAATTGGAATTAGACAAGAAATATGATGAGTACACCCAATTGTTGGGCGAATTTTTAAATTATCTACCCGAACACTTCTTTCGCCTGAATATCCACTCTCGATTGCGTCAGAACAACGAGGCCAGCTGCTGCCAGTACGTCGCCCGTTTTCTCGATATGCAAGGTACGATTCTCAGCGATGCGGGCCGGCCGGAAGAAGGACGCAAGTACACGGAGCGGGCTGCTATTCTGCGAGCGTTAGCGGACGATTTCTTTAAACGCCTGGAAATGAGTAAGAAAATGCAAAGCCAAACCGCGCAGTAACTATTTGCCGATTGAGCCTATTCTTTTCGGGCGGCACATCGGTTGGCCACGCTTCACCTCTTAACCTATACTTTTGACACCATGAAAAAAGAACATGTGTTTATTGGCTTCCTGCTTGCTTTTATTGGCGGACTGACAGCGCAGACAAATGTGCTGACGATTACTCCTGAACATCCACAGCCGGGCAAACCCCTGCAAATTGAGTACGATCTCACCCAGAGTGTCCTGTCAAAAAGCGCAGAGCCTGTAGAAATTGTCGCCTACGAATACGTAGGCAATCAGCCACGCACCATACCAGTGTATGCCTATCGCGCAGGGACGCGGCTCTATGGCCAAATTACGCCCAGCACCGAGACCCCTGTAGTGTTGCTGGCCTTCAGCGATGGCGAACAATTAGACAACCGCCAAGGAGAAGGCTATTTTGTGCCCCTTTGCAATGCCAAAGGCGAAGTGCTCCCTGCCAGCTGGGCTGCCCACGCTACCCTGTATCGCGACTGGGGCGACCTGCTGCGATTAGACCGCAAGGCCACTGTAGCCCTGGAAATGTTCGAGCAGGCCTTCAAGGCCGACCCACGCCTGAAACTCCATTATGCCTCGGCCTATGCAGCCTGCCTCCAGGCCGTCAAGCGCGGTGAAGATGGCAAAAAAGAAGCCTTGGACGTACTCAAAGCCGCAGCCGCCAGCGACCAACCCTCAGAAAAGGAACGCGTAGCTATAGCCCGGCTGCTCGACCGCCTGGGAGCCGCCGAAGAGGCTGCTCAACTGCGCGAGCGCATGAAGCGCGACTTTCCGAAGGGCATCTACGTCCGCCAGCTGCGCCAACGCGAAATCCGCGCCATGACCGATGCTGCTCAAATAGAACAAGCAATAGAGAAATACCGTCAGGACTTTCCACCCGCGACCGAAGAAGAAAAACAGGAAATCAGCGAACTATATGCCTTTTTAGCCACTAAGGCACTGAGTAGCCGCAACTGGGACAAGCTGAAAAACTACGCCGCCGGTATGACTGCAGAAGCGCGCGCCAACCTTTACAACAACATCGCTTGGGAACTGGCGGAAAGTGGCGAACAACTGGAACAGGCACGTGCGCTGGCACAGGAAGCTACCTTATGGGCTGAAGGTGAAGTATTCTCTCCGCGCTCGCCTAAACCACCCTACCAAACCAACCAAAACTGGGAAGAGGCAAGGCGCTTTAAGTTCGCCCACTTCGCCGATACCTATGCCTTTGTGCTGAGTCGATTAGGCGACTACAAAACGGCGCTAACCTATCAGGCTAAAGCCGTTGAACAAAGTAAAGGCAAAGAGCCGGAAATCAACGAGCGCTACATCAAGTACCTCGATCAAGAAAAAGCACCCGAACTGCGCCACCGGCTCGAGGGCTTTCTCATGTCGGGCAAAGCCACCGCGGCGATGAAAGAGCAGTTCAAGCGCCTCTATCTGGCCGAAGACAAGTCCAGCACCGGCGCAGACGCCTATCTCGCCCGCCTGGAGGGAGTGGCCCGCGAACAGCAAAAGGAAGAACTGGCCAGAAAAATGATAGACCAGCCCGCTCCAACCTTTGCCCTGAAGAATCTGGCTGGCAGAGAAGTCAAATTGGAAAACTTGCGCGGAAAGGTCGTTGTGATTGACTTCTGGGCTACGTGGTGCGGCCCGTGCAAGGCATCGTTTCCGGGGATGCAAAAAGCACAAGACCTCTACAAGAATGACCCAGAAGTGGCCTTTCTTTTTGTAAATACGTGGGAAAACGCTGCCAATAAAGAAAAAAATGCCGCGGACTTTATTCAAAGCAAAGGCTACACTTTTGAAGTGCTTATGGACAACGACAACCAGGTCGTAACAGCTTATGGCGTGTCGGGCATCCCAACCAAGTTCGTGTTAGACAAGCAAGGCCGTATCCGCTTCAAAAGCGTGGGCTTTTCGGGCGATACCGATACCCTAATTGCCGAAATGCAGAGCCTGATTGAATTGACCAAGGCCGCAAGCCAATAACCCTGCCGCATCCTGAAGTTGTGATGGAAAAGGCTTTCCAACAATCCGTTACTGTGCGATGGGCCGACATGGACCCCAACGGACACGTGCGCCATTCGGTCTACTACGACTGGGGAGCGTCGGTGCGCATGGCCTTCTTGTCGGCCCATGGCCTAACGCTGGAACGTATGGCTGCAGAGGGGTTCGGCTTCATCTTGTTCCGCGAGGAAGCGCTCTTCCGCCGTGAAGTGCGCTACGGCGATGCGCTTTGGATGAACTTGCAGCTGACAAAGACCAGTCCCGATGGGGCGCGTTTTTCCTTTCGGCACGAGCTGACGCGCGCCGACGGTACGCTGTGCGCTATCATCAACGTGGACGGTGCCTGGATAGATATCCATCGCCGCAAACTCACGACACCACCGCCGGCCGTGCGAGAAATGTTTGAAAAAAGCCCAAAATCAGCCGACTTCGCGCTGATGTAGACGTACTTTGCCCCCTGCTTTTTTTGTTGCGCATGCGCCAGTCATTTTTGTCCATCATTGGAGTTATTCACACCCAGCGAAATATTGGGCAGTTGGGCGCTTGGCTCACTGGCCTGTATGCCGAGATGTCGGCCCATTTCACCGATTTTGAATTTATTATCATCAACAACTACTGTGACCGTCGGGCCATTGATGCCGCCATCGAGCCATTGCCGCAAACCTTGCGGCAACATGTCTTCTTGCTCAATCTCAGCACACCGGTCAATCGCGACAACGCCATTCTAGCTGGTCTCGATCGCGCTAATGGCGACTATGCTGTAGTGTTCGAGTTTGCTTTTGCCGATAGCCCCCAGTTGGCGCGAACCCTTTGGGAAAAAACCCAGGAGGGTTTCGACATCGTTTATTTGCGCGCCACTGAACGCCGCCTGCCGTGGCACTACCGGTTGCTATACCATCTCTTCTACGGCATCCTGCACCGTTACTCTAATCTACGCGTTGACCCGCGCGCTCACCATACGCGTATCATCAGCCGGCGCGCCCTCAACTCGCTGCTTCGCCTGCGCGAAAACAGCCATTACCTCAAAGCAATTTACGCCTTAGTAGGCTATAACACTACTGCTGTGGACAGCACT
>JBEQAD010000216.1:0-5877 GCA_041640515.1 Saprospiraceae bacterium
AGTGTTCGCACTCAAACCCGGCATCATCCGCACCGAGGACGCCTTAGAAGGCATCCTGCTCAAAGGCATCGGCGCCGACTTTGACTGGGACAACCTGCAGCCCTACCTGCAAGAAGGGCGCCCCATAGCCATGGGCGACTCGCTGCCTTCGCGCGAGGTCATCCTCAGCCGCCAGACGGCAGACCGCCTCAACGTAGGCGTAGGCGATAAATTCATCGTGCATTTTGCCAAAAACAACGCACAAGCGCGGCGCCTCTTTCAAGTGTGCGGCATCTACAAAACAGGGCTGGAGGAGTACGACCGCAAGTTTGCCCTGTGCGACATCCGCGCCGTGCAGGAGCTGCTCGGCTGGTCAGAGGGCGAAGTAGCGGGTTTTGAGGTGTGGCTGGACGATGTGCGCGATATGGAGGTGTTTGCCGAGTACCTATACGACGAGGTGGTTCCCTCCGACATGCTGGTGTTGACGGTGAGGGAGAAATTTCCGGCCATTTTCGAGTGGCTGCAATTGCAGGACTACAACGAGGTGGTCATTTTCCTGCTCATGTTGGCTGTTGCCATCGTTAACATGGTAACGGCCTTGCTGGTGCTGGTGCTGGAGCGCTCCAATATGATTGGCATCCTCAAGGCATTGGGCGAGACGTCGGGGCGCATTCGGCAGATTTTTCTGTACCAAGCGGCCTTCATAACGGCCACCGGTCTTTTCTGGGGCAACCTCATCGGGCTGGGGTTCTGCTATTTGCAGCACCGCTACCATTTCATTGCGCTCAACGAGGCCGACTACTACCTCTCCTACGCGCCCGTGCGCCTGCAGTGGCCTGTGTGGGTGGGGTTGAACCTTGGCTCGCTGGTTGTTATTTTGGTCTTTCTCATCGTACCTTCTTTTGCCGTCGCCCGCGTGTCACCTATTCGAGTAATTCATTTTAGGTGACGAAATAAAGCCGTTGCTCCACTGTACTACCGCACGGTCTTTGGCCGTAAGTTTGCCCAGTCATTTATTAGAAATTGCTTGTCATGAAAAATGCATTAGTCTTACCTAAGATAGCGGGTATTGCGGTATACATCCACTGGACTTTTGCCATTCTGATAGGCTGGATTGTGCTAACCAATCTATGGGCGGGTTTGAACTTGGTGCAAGTCAGCTGGATGGTGCTGTTCGTGCTAGGCCTTTTTGTTTGTGTGACACTGCACGAGTTGGGCCACGCTCTGGCTGCGCGTTACTACGGCATTCAGACGCGCGACATCACGCTCTACCCTATTGGGGGCGTAGCGCGCCTGGAGCGCATGCCCCAGAAGCCCCTTCACGAGCTAGTGGTAGCCTTAGCAGGTCCGGCGGTAAATATTCTCATCATGCTGGTGCTGTTGCCGATGATTTCCAACTTTGAGTTGCCCGAAGAGGAGGGCGCCCAGGTGTTTCTCATTGACGAACAGAGCTTTTTGCCCATGCTGGGCATTGTTAATGTGTGGTTAGCAGCCTTCAATTTGATACCTGCCTTTCCTATGGACGGCGGGCGGGTGCTGCGCGCGCTCCTCTCCCTGCGGATGGACCGCGTGCGCGCTACCGACATTGCGGCTTTCATAGGGCAAGCCATTGCCATTTTGTTTGTCTTTGCCGGGTTTTATGTCAACCCTTTCCTGATTTTTATTGGCCTTTTTGTTATTCTGGGTGCTCGGGCTGAAGCGGAGGCTGTGCGCTCGCAGTCGTTCCTCGAAGGCTTCACCGCTGCGGACGCCCTTATGACTAACTTTCCTACGCTCGACAAGCACCAGACGCTTCGCGAAGCCGTGCAACTGCTGCTCGATGGCCAAGCGCGGACATTCCTCGTCACAGAAGCCGGCATGCCCTATGGCGTGCTCAATCGCGACCACATCATCCGCGGTATTCAGTCGGCCGGAGAGGGGGCCCCCGTCCACACGGTGGCCGACACACGCCTGTACTATTTCGATGCTTGGGCGCCGTTAGAAGACGTACTGGCTCACTTCCAACAAGAACCCGGCAGCATCGCCTTAGTGCGCGAGGGCAGCCGCTTAGCCGGCATTATTGACTCAGAAAATATCTCTGAACTCATCATGGTGAATGCTGCCCGCCTGCGCACCACTTGAGCGCGATTTTCTTTTAGCAAAAAACCAACGCTATTCTCCAACGACGCCAACGCCGTTGAAACGGAACCTCTGCTACACTGCCGCTGAATAGGCAATGGCTCATTTTTTTTATTATCAACCATGCTTGCCAACTTTCTACCAATCGTTGGGCTGATTTACAGCCTAATCGTACTGACCGACCTTAGCTATGCCCAAGCGGCGCTGAAAGGCGGGCTGCTAACCGACCTCTGGGACGCCAACGAAGTGGAAAGCCGCGCAGCCCTCAGCGGAAGCGATGGCGAAGTGCGCCCCTTCATCACCGACGACGCTCGCGTAGTGGGCGGTCAGCTGGCGCAAGTAGAGGCCTGGTTCAGGGCCGATAAAGAGTCGGGGCAACAGTGGTTTATGTTGGCCTACGGCCCCAGCGACCGTCTGGAGCTGACCTTAGGCGGTGTGTTTGGCTACGAAAGGCCTGAAGAAAACAGCGGGCTGCTGTTCTCCTACGCACTGCCGCTGCTGCAGTTCAAATATCTCTTTCGGGAGTACGCCCCGGGCAAACCACCGGGCGTGGGGATTGTCGCCGGCTCTTTTTTGCCCGTCGGCAGAGGTAGTTTTCGCCCGCCGGGATACGGCACCTTTGGCTTCCTAACGGTGTCGCAGTGCTTTGGCCAAAGAGAAGACGTCCTTATTCACGGCAATCTCGGAGCCAACTACTTGCACATTGACGGGTCGAACCAATTCATCCACACCTGGGGCTTGGGCACCCAACTGCGCGTTTTTGGCGGCATGCACTTCGTCGGTGAGTTCATTTCCGGCGACCCATACGTGCCCGGCACCGGCACCGCCTATCAAGTGGGATACCGCTACTTTTTCAGCAATTTATTTCAAATTGACATGACGCTCGGAAAAGGCATTGGCGGAGAACAACCCTTACCGCTGTGGTTCAGCGCGGGCATTCGCTGGGTGATCACGCGCTTCCAACAGCGGCGATAGACGCCTCATTTGCGAGCGCTTAGTATTCTACCCCTGGATCCTCGTATAGCTCGCGGTTCTTAGGGCGCGAGTCGTAGGGTTTTTTTTCTATGCGGCCGTCTTGTCCCTCCTCTATCTTGTAAATGCGAGACTGCTCCTCATTAAGCCGGTCTTTTTCCATGTGCTGGGTTTTCTGCTCACCCAGTTCTTTAGCCTTATCCATCCACTTCACAGAGGCATCCCACGCTTCCTGAACGAAGGGTTTTATGCTAATGAACAGCCTCTTAGCATACTCGGGCATATTCGCCAAGTATTCCAAGGTAGTAGACTCCTCTTCAGTCTGCGGGCTGATCATACGGGTTTCCCTTATAAACCACAGTACAGACCCATAGAGAAAAAGATAGAAAAGCGCCGAAATAGCGCCGCCGAGTATTTGGTTGATGAAGTTCACTCTCAAGACGCGAAAAGCCCCCTCACTGCCTCGAGCCGCCAACGAAAACAGGCCAATGATGAAAATCAGGTTGATAATAAAAGCAGCAACCATGATCAAAGGAGAGTCCGTATCGAGCACTCTTTCTAGGATGCGGGCCATGGTGGGGGCCATTTTGAAGGAGAGCACCAAGCCAAAAACCACCGATAGGATGCGGAAAATGATGCTTATCAGGCCCTTGTCTCGGCCATACCAAAAGCCCCAAAGAGCAATGAAAGCAGCGAAAACGTCAATAATCATAATAGCAGCCGTTGGTGCAGCGCTTAGAGCGACGCTCAGAACGGCAAGTCGTCAGTGTTTGTCGCCGGAGGCGCTGCGGTGTAGTCAGGGAAAGGGTCGGCTGGTTGTCTAGCTTCAGCAGCAGGTTGCTGGGCGTTGCCATCGGCCTTTTCGATGCGCCAGGCATTCAGGTTGGTGAAGAACTTGCCGTTCCATTCGCGCCCGCGCAGGTCAAAGGAGACCCTTACCACATCGCCTTCCCGAAAGGCGTCTAACAATTGGCAACGCTCCTGAACGGCTTGAAACTTGACATATTCCGAATAGTTGCCCGAGGCGACCTCCAGCACAAACTCGCGGGCCTGAAAACTGGACGTTTTCTGCTCGATAGGAAAGATGCGATACAATTTGCCAATAACTTCAAAAGCCATGCGTATCAGGATTTAATGTGGACAGAGAGGGTGGCCCTAGCCCAACGGGCGGGTCATTTTTTCAACTTGAAATAGGGTTCGTAATAGCCCGGGCGATTGGTGGAAAGTACATAGTCGAAGCGGCGGCTAACAGCGATGCGCTGCTGCGGAGCATATAGGAAAATTTCGGGTTGTTCGTCGTAGAGCAGCTGTTGAATGCGCAAGTAGTAGTCCTTGCGTTTGCTTTCGTCGGGTTCAGTGCGCAGGCTTTCGATAAGGCGGTCGAGTTCAGGGTGAGCAAAGGCGCTGCGATTGCCCGAGCCGATGCTCTTAGAGTGGAAGCTCTGGTAAGGGTCCCACAGACCGGGAAAAAGGACGACACTCGTCAGGGCTAAGTCATAGTCGCCCTGCCGCGTTTTTTGGGTGATCACGCGGATATCGTCCTCCACTACGTTGATGGCGAAGCCCGCAGCTCGGGTGGTGTTTTGGATGCTTTTAGCCGTAGCGCTGGACACAGGCGAGGCGCCAGCAGTCAGAAGGGACACCTCGAGACTGACGCGCCGACCGTTGGTCATTTTATCGGCTATGCCGTCGCCGTTGGAGTCGGTCCAGCCCGCTTCGGCGAGCAGTTGGCGGGCGCGGTTGACGTCGTAGGTGTAGGGCTTGAGCGAACGCGCGTAGAAGGGTTTGGCCGGATGGACGGGGCTGACGCAGCGCTCGGCCATCCCTTCCCATACGGTGTTGATCAAGTAGTCGTAGTCGATGGCGTGGGCCAGCGCCTGGCGCACGCGCTTGTCCGCTAACGCAGGGCGCGCAGTGTTGCACAACACGCGCGCATAGGTATTAGCCCCTACTAGGGCCATGTCGTAGCGCAGCGGCAAGCAGGAGTCCTGTTTCATCTCCACAAACTTCGCGGGCGACAGCGCTGGCACCACATCCAGATCACCGCTGCGTAAGAGATTCTCTGCAGCTGCTTCCTCTTTGATAAAGCGATAAATAATCTGCTCCGGAAAAGCCGACAAATAGCGATTGCGAGCCGCCACGCGGTCGCCCCACCAATTGCTTTTTTTCACCAAAACGATGCCCTGGTCCACATCAAAACGCTCCAGCCGGTAAGGACCACTGCCCGAAATGGCCGTCTTGTCGTTGGCAAAACGCGGCGCTTGAAACGCTTCTGCCCAAGCTGCTAAGTCCTTATTGGTTGCCACTACCTGCTGGGCGCGCGTGCGGTCTTGCAAGTCGGCCAGCGACACACCCGCTAACACACCCTGCGGGTCGTACTGGTAGGCCGGATAAATAGGAAATTGACACAGGCTCTCCAGCCCTAAAATGTAGAACTGATCGAAGTAGGCCGTGAATCGTTTAGGGTTCTGAGCGTCCACCTCCAAAGCCTTCAGGTGCTCGAAGTAGCCCACCCATTCGCCCAGCGGCAGCAGCGGGTGGTGGATGATCTTCAAAGAAAACAGCACGTCGTTGCCAGTAATGGGAGAACCATTATCCCATACGGCTTCCTCGTATATCTTGAAGTCATAGGCCAACATCCCTGCGCGCGGGCCATCCTTGACCGTGTACACCGCCGGAATTTTCTCCACCAGCATGGGCACCAGCTCCAGCGTCTGAGGTTCGATGGTGGCCAGCGTCTGGTAAAGGTTGGCCGCCACGTAGCGGTTGTAGCCCGGCCCCGGCAAAATAGGGTTGAGCGAGGTGGCT
>JBEQAD010000217.1:0-5853 GCA_041640515.1 Saprospiraceae bacterium
GGCATCTTTTTGTTGTAAATCCGGTATGTAACCGTGGTTATCCCTGTCTTGAAGGTGTCTAAACCGGCATCCCATCGCGGCGGTAGTATGAAAACCAACGGAGCTGGGGTTTCGCCTTTCACTGTTGCCCCAGAGAGTTCATACGTCACTGTAAACGTGCTGGTATCTGGGCAGTTGTCTTCGAAACAACCTATGGTAGAAAAGGCACAAAAACCAGGGAAGTCAGCTTTGATAGAAATATCCTGACCACCCCCAAACGTAGAAATATCCGTTACGGTGCAGTCTCCGGAGCCATCGTCTGAGGTATTCAGTATAGCCATGTTGGGTATATTCACGAGTATGGGATCTGTGTTGTCTTGGATGACTACCCTTAGCGGTACCGCATTACTTTCGCCAAAGGGGTTCATGCTCATATTGCCGTGGGTGCCGTCGTTGATGGCCACCCAGATGATGAGGGTATCGCCCACATGGCTGCAATCGAAGTTCACTTCGTAGGGCGTGAGCGGGTCGTAAAAAGCCGTTTTTGCTGCGCTAGTGTAAAAGCGGACCTTGTCTTCACTGTCCAGTGGACCACACGGAGCACTACTGGTAACACCTGCTCCTTGCACGACTGCATAATCTAGTTTTGCAGTGCCAAAGAGCGGGTCAAGCACGAGGTTAATGGGAACCGGATTAGGGTTTCCTGGCCAAGTAATAGGACACTGGCCAGACAGATGCACTACGGCTGCGAGCAAAAAAGCTAAAGGCATGGCCGCTCGGAGCAGCCAGCGCTGCGTCGAGTTAATGTTCATGGTAAACAAAATTGATGAAAAGGGAAGGAGAAAAAAGGTGAGGACTCGGGTCAAGGGTACGATTTTGCGCATCGAATGTGATCGGTTTGGAAAGCCAAAGTGTTGTTTACAGCAGTAAGGACAACCAGTTAAAAGACTTTACTGGAGACATACGCGGGAAAAACCACTGCATCACAACCGACCGCAGGAGAAGGGATTAAGGATTAAAAACGGGGCGCAAGGTTACAGCGAAAACTCAAAAGCCATCTATTGCATTTTTTCCTAAAGAGGCTATTGCCGCTTTCAGAAGGGGCCTCTAAAAGAAGCCACGGACACGCTCCTCAGAATAGATTTGTCGTACGTAAGCCAAAAATTGTACCAATTCCAGAAGAGGTACATCCAGACGCTCAAGTTTAACAGCGGCCATTGCGCTTTGCTTTTCCGAAGCTGCTTTTGAAGCGCTAAGAAAAAGAGGGTTTTCCCCTCGTTTTTTTCGAAAAAACTCGCCGGCCACGTATAACTGGCCGGCGAGAGCAAGGTATTGGAGTTTCGAGATGGCGCTATGTTATTTTTTTAATGAATGATGAGCTCGTAGGGCAGACGCGCCTGTATACCTTGATTTTTGCGCGCATCGCGCAGCAGTTGATACACTGGGTAGAGTTCTCCCAATTCTGAGCGCATCATCCATGTGCGCACCTCGTCGTCAGGGTCAGTGGTTCGGGTGATCTTGTCTATCAATTGCTCGATTGGAGTCTTAGTTGTTGGATACTCTACTACGCGGTATTTTTCGATGCCGGCGCGCTGGGCAGCGGCCTTCAGGGCGCGGTCTAAGCCACCGATGTCGTCCACCAGGCCAATATCGTGGGCCTTTTTGCCCGTCCAGACGCGTCCTTGGGCGATCTCGTTCACCTGTTCGGGTGTCATCTTTCTGCCTTTGGCCACTCGCTCTAAAAAGTCAGCGTAAATGCGGTCTATTTGTGCCTGGATAAGGCGGCTTTCGTCAGGTGAAAAGTCGAAAAAAGGAGTGCCAAAAGCCGAATATCGCTGGGTGCGCACAGTATCCGCGGTGATGCCTAACTTATTCTTTAAGGTGTTTTGCAGAATGGGAATAACCCCAAACACGCCAATGGAGCCAGTAATAGTTGTCGGCTCAGCGAAGATGCTGTCGGCCTGACAGGCAATATAGTAGCCACCAGAGGCAGCCACGTCGCCCATGCTGACAATTACGGGTTTGCCGGCCTCTTGGCAAAGGGTTATCTCGCGCAAAATGTTCTCACTCGCCAGGACGCTGCCGCCTGGCGAGTTGACCCGCAGCACCACTGCTTTGATGGTCTTATCACGCCTAATTTTCCGCAGTATCTTGACATACTGCCCATCGATCACTTCACCTGGGTCACCTTCATTGCCATCAACGATGGCCCCCTCTGCATACACCACGGCAATTTTATCTTTAGTGCTTAGGTCGAGCTTTTTCACTCGAGCTTGGAAATAGTCCTCTATTTTGATGCGGTTCAGCTTGTCATTTTCGCCTAACCCTAGGCGTTCTTTGAGGTGGCTGAGCGCTTGGTCTTCATAAGCCAGGCGGTCTACCAACCGGCTGGCTAGGGCTCCTTCAGCTGTGCGGGCTTCGAAGTTCTCGGCTATGCGCCGCAGGTCTTCCATGGGTATTTTTCGGCTCTTGCTAATGTCGGCGAGCATGTCCTCGTAAAGAGCCGTCACGTACTCACGGACTTGTAGGCGGTTCTCAGGGCTCATTTTATCCAAGCGAAACGGCTCTGTAGCGCTTTTGAACTTTCCTGCATAGAAGATGCGCATCTGAACGTCCAGTTTGTCCAGCATGCCCTTGAAGAAGAGTAGGATAGTGGATAGGCCGCGAAATTCTACACCACCAATGGGATTGAGCAGCACTTCGTCGGCAGCGGAGGCAACGTAATAGCCGCTCTGCGTGTAAAAATGTGCGTAGGACACGACAAACTTGCCCGAAGCACGGAACTCTTCCAGGGCTTCGCGCAGCACATCCGCTGAGGTGCGGCCCATGATGGGAATGACTTTGTTCAAATAAATTCCCTTAATGTCCGGATCTTCTTTGGCCTTACGAATAGCTCTCACCAGGTCGTACAGGCCCAAGATATCTTTTTGCTCCAGGTCAAAAGGCGCCATTACCAAGTTGTTCGTCTTGTCCGGGACGGGTTTATCCAGTGTTAACTCCAGTATCGAGTTAGGCTTCACGTCCACTTTGACTTTTTCCAGACTCTGGTAAGCCAGACCAGTCAACGTGCTGGCAGCTACTAAAAAAAGAAGTATCAAGGCTAGAAAAGTGCCCAAGCAAGAGGCAAACAAAAATTTGAAGAACTGGCTCATAATGTGCAAAGAGTTGAGAATCTTTAAAAGCGCGATTCAAAGAACTGCTTTGAGAAGCAAGTTCTCATTAAAATTAGATGAAAGCCCATATTATTCCGACTCGGGAGCCAGTTGCACCTCTAAGCCATCGAGGTCATTGCGCAGCCATATTTGGCAGCCCAACCGGCTGTTCTTTTGCACGAAAAAGGCCGAGTCGAGCATTGCCACTTCATCGTCGGAAGGTGGCGGCAGCGCGTGCTCGCTTAACACATACACATGGCAGGAAGCACATAATGCCATGCCGCCACATGTGCCTTTCACCGGTAAGTCGTAGCTCTTACACAGTTCCATGAGGTTTAGGCCCATGTCGGTAGGTGCCTCAAGGGCGTGAACCTGACCTTCGCGGTCAATGACGCGCACGGTGATAAGATGGTCAGCCATAGCAGGGTAGGCAGCGCCTTGGTTTATGCAGGTGCTTTTGCCGGCAAGCCTTCGATACCAGTAACAGTGGTGTATTTAAAAGAAAGTTTTTTGCCTGGGTTAACCACTTTGAACGCCGACTGGCAAGCCAATGTAGCCTCGTGAAAGCCACACAAGATGAGTTTCAACTTACCCGGATAGGTATTGATGTCGCCAATGGCGAACACCCCGGGTAAGTTGGTGCTGTAGTCAAACGTATTTACTGCAATAGCCCCTTCCTGTAGCTCTAACCCCCACTCGGCGATGGGCCCCAACTTGGGCGTGAGGCCAAAGAGCGGCAAGAAATAATCGGCTTCTACATCGAATAGGCCTTCGGTATCGTGTTGAATGCTGAGGCGCTCCAGATGTCCTCTTCCGCTTAACCCGATAACTTGGGCGTTAGTAATGAGGCGAATAACGCCTTGTGCTGCCAGCTGTTGCACCTTTTCCACAGAGTCGGGAGCGCCGCGAAACTCGCTCCGACGGTGTACTAGCGTTAGGCTTTGGGCTTCGTTTGCCAGGTAAATGGTCCAGTCTAGGGCCGAGTCGCCACCACCAGCAATGACCACTCGCTTGCCGCGATAGTCCTCTGGATTACGCACGTAGTAGGCCACTCCACGCCCCTGCTCGTAATCGGTAATATTGCCAATAGGCGGTTTGCGCGGCTCAAACGAGCCCAGCCCACCGGCAATAAACACAGCTGGAGCGACGTGTACAGTGCCCTGTTCGGTAATTACCCGCCAGCGCCCGTCAGCCTGCTGTTCCAGTGTCTCGGCTCGCTCTCCTAAGGTGAAGCCCGGCTGGAAGGGCGCTATTTGCTTGAGCAGATTTTGCACTAAGTCACCGGCCAGCACACTGGGATACCCCGGGATGTCGTAAATGGGCTTCTTGGGATATATCTCCGCCAGCTGCCCACCGGGCTGAGGTAAAATGTCAATTAAGTGGCAACGCATCTTGAGCAGCCCCGCCTCAAAAACGGCGAATAGCCCTACCGGCCCTGCTCCGATGATAATGATGTCTGTCTCTATATATTTGGAATTCATACCCATAAGGCAGCCCTTTGATTTATCTTAATGTGCCACAAAGGTCTAGTAACCATCCAAGGGCCTGAGATAGTTTTGGTTGCCAGATCGAGTGACATCCATCACTTTCCCTCGAATTTTGCCGGGCGCTTTTCTACAAAAGCGCGAACGCCTTCGCGAAAGTCCTCCGTGCTGCAGCATGCGCCAAAGGCTTGGGCTTCAAAAACAAAACCATCGCCTTCGGGAGCAAAATAGGCATTGACGGCCTCGATAACTTTAGCAATGGCCACAGGTGCTTTGGTTGCTATCTTTTCAATGATTTCACGCGCTTTGGCCACCTCCTGCCCAGCGGGCACGACGCAGTTGACCAAGCCCAAGCGCAACGCCTCTTCGGCGCTAATCATATCTGCTGTCATGAGCAACTCCAGGGCTTTCCCTTTGCCAATATATTGCACCAAACGCTGCGTGCCGCCATAGCCTGGAATCAGGCCCAGATTGACCTCAGGCTGACCAAACCGTGCCCGCTCGCCGGCTACACGCAGGTGACATGCCATGGCCAGCTCGCAACCACCGCCCAATGCAAAGCCATTGACTGCGGCCACCACTGGCCGCGGGAAGCGCTCAATGAGCTCGAACACTTGTTGACCTTGACGGGAAAAGGTCTCGCCCTGGGCGGCATTCAATTCACTGAATTCCGTGATGTCAGCTCCGGCAACAAAGGCCTTTTCTCCAGCGCCGGTGAGGATAACCCCTTTTAATCCGGACAGTTTCAGCGCCTCTGTGCCAAAGAAGCGCCTTAGTTCTTCCATGGTCGCCGTATTGAGCGCGTTAAGCGCTTTTTCGCGGCGGATGGTAACCACTGCGATGCCGTCTTGATTGTCTATGTGTAAGTTTTCGTACATGCCTGTGATCGATACTTTTATAAAGGTAAGGTGCGGTTACTCGTTTCGCCAGACCTCAATCTCTTCGGACTTCCACTGAACAGCTTTTTCCAGTCCATAGTTTTTAAGGCGATTGTGGTAAAAGTAAAGGACGCGGAAGTTGGATGAGACAATCGCCTCGTCTTTGGTAAAGTAGAGCGGTTTTTCGCGATGGAAAATGCCCAATTTGCTCACGCCATGGCGCACTAAGCTAGGCGCTGGCCAGCGCACTTGTTCCGAGAGGCGAATCTTGCCCTCAGCCTCCCAGCGGAACAACTGCTGCTGCATTTGCTCGACTACTTCTACTACAGCACGGAAAGGGAAGCGATAATCGTCAGGGGG